>NZ_JBVIGN010000005.1:0-100903 GCF_055570785.1 Streptomyces sp. NPDC031100 | reverse complement strand
GAACTCCCTGAGAACCGACAGCGCCCCCCCCTGCCCAAAGTCCCGTCCTCCCCCCCCCCCCCCCCCCCCCCCCCCGCCTTTTCAAACACCTCGGCGGCGACGTCCTTGAGCTCCTGGGAGTCGCGCGCAGTGCCCTGCAAGTCGACCAGGATCTCCTCCAGGCCGATCCCGGCGTGTGCGACCAGGTCCTCCACGATCTGGTCGGCATTGCCCTGGAAGGGGCGGCGGCCCGCCCCGTCGAAGGCCTTCGACGAGTACTCCGCGTTCACCCGCAGGACCGTCTGGATCGGCTCCTTGCGACCGCGCTCGGCCGCGAGGTCCTGCAGCTCCTGCCACTGCGTGGCGATCTGTTCCACGCCCATGCCCACCGGCAGCCAGCCGTCGGCGTGGTCCACGAGCCGGGTCAGCGCCTTCTTGTTGCTCGCCGCCAGCATGATGGGGATCGGCCGGGCGGGCTTGGGCCCGACCACGGCGGAGTCGATCCTCGTGATACGGCCCGCGTAGCGCACCGGGTCGGGGCCCCACACCGCCCGGCACACGTCGATGATCTCGTCGAGCACCTTGCCGCGCTCCGCGATCGGCCGGATCCCCGCGGCCGCGTACTCGTCCAGCGACCAGCCGGTGCCGAAGCCCGCGATCACCCGGCCGCCGCTCGCCGCGTCCAGCGAGGCCAGCGCCTTCGCCAGCTGGAACGGCTGGTGCAGCGGCGCGACCAGCACGCTGGAGCCGAGCCGGGCCCGCTCGGTGGCCGCGGCGGCGAGGGTGAGCGTGATCAGCGGGTCCGCCACGCTCCGGTACTGGTCGGGCCAGGGCACGCCCTCCATGCCGTACAGGCCCTGGGTCGCGGGCTCCGGGAACAGGGCCCGCTCGAAGACCCAAAGGCTGTCGTAACCGATCTCCTCGGCGGCGCGTGCCACGTCGGGCACGTCCTTGCCGAGGGAGTACTGCCGCATCTGGGGAAGACTCAGGCCGAGCCGGGTCGCCATACCGCTGCTCCTCTGCGCTGGGTGTTGAACCGTCAACGTACGGCGGTCACATGGTTGTTCCACGGCAGGCTCGCCCAAGGGCCATAACCGGCCAGGTCAGTCGGTCAGCGGGGTGAGCAGCATGCGGCCCGCGAAGCCGACCGCCGCGTCCAGCCGCTCGGTGAACTCCTCGACGACGTCCTCGCAGCGGCGCAGCGCCCACAGGGCCCGGGCCGCGGCCCACGTCGCGTCCCGCGCCCGCTCCAGGCTCCAGGAACCCAGCAGATGAGTGAGCGGGTCGGCGATCTGGAGCAGGTCGGGGCCCGGCATCAGATCCTCGCGGATGCGCTCCTCCAGCGAGGCGAGGAGATCGCCCACGCGGTCGAACTCGTCCTCCAGGTCGGCCGGTTCGCAGCCGAGCGTACGGCAGGTTTCCACCACGGCCAGCGCCAGATCGTGCCCGATGTGCGCGTTGATGCCCGCCAGCGCGAACTGCAGCGGCCGTACCCCGGGATGCAGACGGAACTGGAACAGGGGCCGCCAGCAGGCGGGTGGACGGCGGCCCCGGTCCACCGCGCCGACCGCCGCCAGATACCGCTCGGCGAACCGCACGTCCAGCGCGGTCGCCGCCCGCGGGTCGGGGAACTCCCCGGCGTCCAGGTGCCGGTCGACCTCCGCGGTGACGGCGAGGTAGACGCGGTTGAACACGGCGACCCCGTCCCGCTCGGGCAGCTCCGCGTCGAGGGCGCGCATCCGCGCGAGGACGGCGTCGACGGACGTACTGAAGTGTTCCAACTGCGCCATGGGGGAAGGGTCCCAGCCCTAGGCTGACCGGCGCGGCGACCGGCCCGGTGCTTCGCCGGAACGGGGGAACGCCGGGCCTGGGGAGGGGACGGCAGACCGTGTCAGGCTTACGCACCCGGCGCCTGGCGGCGCGCCGGGCCGAGCGCAGGCGGGCCCTCAGGCGTGGGGCGATGGTCCTGGCGGCCTCGGTGGTCACCCTGGTCGGCACCGTGACCGGAACGATCTCCGCGCTGGACCACGGCCGGGGCTCCGAGCAGGCCCGGCCCGAGGTCACCCGCACCTCGAGCCTCGCGCCTGTGCCCGCGGTCCCCGCACCGTCGCCCTCCCCGTCGAGGACCACGCGGATCCGCACGCCGGCGCCGAAGGAGCAGCTCCCCACCCCTTCCGCGACCCGCGCCGAGAGGAAGCAGCGGACCACCCCCGTGACCCCCCGCCTCTACCGCCACCCCGACTCCCAGGTGCTGGACTGGGTCCGCGCCCATCCCGACGACCCGCGCACCGCCCTCATCGCGTCCCGGATCGCCGACCGGCCGGCTGCGGTGTGGTTCGCCGACTACAGCCCGCACACCCTCGCCGCCCGGGTGAGCGCGGTCACCGCGGGCGCGGCGGATCAGGGCCGGGTCCCGGTGCTGGTGCCGTACGCGATCCCGGACCGCGACTGCGGCGGCGCCTCCCGGGGCGGGGCGCCGGACCTGGCGGCCTACGACGCCTGGATCGACGCCTTCGCCCGGGGGCTGGGCTCCGGCGAGGTGATCGTGATCCTGGAGCCGGACTCGATCGCCCAGTCCGGCTGTCTGCCGGACGCCGCCCGCGCCGCCCGCTTCGCCTCGCTGGCCCGCGCGGGCCGGACCCTGAAGGCGGCGAACCCGCGCGCGAGGGTCTACTACGACGCCGGCCACTCTGGCTGGAACCCGCCCGCCCGGCAGGCCGCCCTGCTGAAACAGGCGGGAGCCGCCGCCTTCGACGGCATCTTCAGCAACGTCTCCAACTTCCGGACCACCGCCGACGAGATCGCCTACGACCGGCAGGTACTCGACGCCCTCGGCGGCCCCGCCTCCCTCGGCGCGGTGATCGACACCAGTCGCAACGGGAACGGCGCTCCGCCCGACGGCCAGTGGTGCGACCCGGCCGGGCGCAGGATCGGCCGGGCGCCGACCCTGGTCACCGGCGAGCCGCGGATCGACGCCTACCTGTGGGTGAAGCTGCCGGGGGAGTCCGACGGCTGCAGGGGCACGGCGGGCACGTTCACCCCGTCCTACGCCTACGACTTGGCGCGCTCACCGTCCTCCTCGTCGTAGGTGGACGTGCCCGCGTCCAGCAGTGGCTCCTGCGGCTTGAGGTGGGCGGGCGCGAAGGCGCCCAGGGTGTGGTGGCCGGTGATGACGACGAGGGTGCCGAGCGCGATACCGCTCAGGAGCGAGCAGCCCAGGTAGCTCGGCACGCGGCCGCGGGTGTGCGCCCGTCACCGTGCAGCTTCCAGCGCACGCCGAGGTCCATGGTGGGGAATCGCTTTCTCTGTACGTGAAGACGGTCGGACCATTGTCACGGGTACCTGGCCGCTCTACGCTCGCACGGCCCCACTCGTGAACTGCGTTCATATAGCTGACTCATGACGATCGGAGCGCCTGATGAGTGGAAGATCCCGTGCGGCCGTGCTGCTGGCCGCGGTGGTGAGCTTCTCGGCCGTGCTCGTCCCCTCCGCCCACGCGGGACCCAAGGCCCCGCGGACCGCCGTCCTCGACGGCGCCCGCCTCCAGCAGACCCGGGGCCGCCTGGACCACGACCCCCAACTCCGGCGCGCATTCAAGGACTTGACCACCCGTGCGGACGCCTGGCTGGACCAGGGCCCGTGGACGGTCGTCGACAAGCCGAAGCCCGCCCCCGGCGGCGACGTCCACGACTACCTCAGCCAGGCCCCCTACTGGTGGCCCACCACGACCCCCACCGCCGACAACCCCTGGGGCTGCCCCTACGTCCAGCGCGACGGGCAGCGCAATCCCGAGGTCGACACCGGCACGGACCGGCAGGACGCGGAGAAGGTCTTCGACGCCACGTACGACCTCGCGCTCGCCTGGTACTACACCGGCAGGCGGAGCTACGCCGAGAAGGCCGGGCAGATCCTGCGCACCTGGTTCCTCGACCCGGCCACCCGGATGAACCCCGACCTGAACCACGCCCAGTTCATCCCCTGCAAGTACGACGGCCGGGCCATCGGCATCATCGACTTCTCGCAGTCGTACACGAGCGTGCTCGACGCCCAGGCGATCCTCGCCACCGGCGCCCCCGGCTGGAGCGCCGGGGACCGCACCGCGATGGACGCATGGAACACCGACTTCCTCGGCTGGCTGAGGAACAGCGACTTCGGCAGGCAGGAGGGCGCGGCCGCCAACAACCACGGCACCTTCTACGACCTGCAGCTCGCCGCCCTCGCCTACGCCACCGGCGACACGGCCCTGGCCCGGCGGACCGTGCTCGACGCGCGCGCCAAGCGGATCGATCCGCAGATCGCCGCCGACGGCAGCCAGCCGCAGGAACTCGCCCGCACCCGCAGCTGGCACTACTCGACCTTCGACCTCGTCGCCTACACCCGGCTCGCCGCCATCGGCAGGCATGTGGGCGTGAACCTCTGGACCTACCGGGGGCCGGACGGGCAGAGCCTGTTCAAGGCGGTGGACTACCTGCTGCCGGCCGCGACCGGCTCCGCCGCCTGGCCGCATCCCGAGCTGGAGTTCCACCGGTACGCGGCGACGGACGTCGTGCACGCGGCGGCGGACGCCGGCGATACGGCGGCCCAGGAGGCCGTGTCCGATCTCCAGACGCCTCCCGGCGGTGACCTGTGGGCACTCAGGCCGGCCGCCGAGCAGCTGGACTCCATCGCGGGCTGACCGGCATCAGTGCCGGCAGGTGGCCTCCGCGCCGCCGCTGCCGTCCGACGTGCTGCCGACCGACACCTGGTAGGCGATTCCTGTGCCCGCCTCGGGCGCGGGGGAGAGGCCGCCGGTGCGGAAGTCGACGCTCAACAGCAGGTGCCGGCCCTTGGTGGTCCTGGTCCAGCAGGCGCCCTCCACGGCGGCGGGCGGCGCCCCGGGGCCGGGTCCCGTTCGGGGTGCCAGCCGGCCGCGGCGGCTGCCCTGGAGTAGTGGGCGAGGACGTCGTCGGGCTTGCCCGGGACGGTGTACAGGCGGTCGGCGTGCAGCCACGGGGCTCCGCCGCTGTCGTCGTCGCAGCCGGTCGTCACGCCCACGCCGCGGTAGTTGGCCGGCGCGGTGGCCCGGGCCGGCGCCGCGTCCAGCAGCGGCTGCGCGGCCAGCCGCTCGAGTTCGGCCTCGGTGCCCTGGCAGCCGTCGCCGCCGACGGGGGAGCATCCGCCGAGGAAGGCGGCCGGCAGGAGCAGGGCGGCCGCCAGCCCGACACGGGCGGACGCGGACGAGGAAGCGGGGGACAACGGTGCTCCTGGCGGTAGAGGCAGCTGCCCTTGATCTTCCAGGACGGATGCCGGGCAGGTACATCGCGAACACCGAGATGTTGTCCTGCCGCCCTCCCCGGACAGACGGCTTCAGGGCCGCGGGTCGGGAACTGCTGCGGCCTGCGGGCCGATCCGGGTCCGGCCCCCGCGCTCGGCGGTGCGCAGTACCCCCGCGAACCCGGCGAGCGCGCACGCCAGCGCGGTCACCACGCAGAACGAGACCGTCAGGCTGGTCGCCTGTGCCACCCCGCCGATCAGGCTGGGCGCGATCAGCCCCGAGGTGTAGGTGATGGTCGCCACGCCCGCTATCGCCTGGCTGGGGTGGGGGCCGGCGTGCCCGGCCGCCGCGAAGCACAGCGGTACGACCACGGCGATCCCGAGCCCCATCAGCCCGAATCCGGCCATCGCCACCGCGGGATGCCCCGCGACGACCACCAGCAGGCCGCCCAGTCCGGCGAGGACACCGCCGGCCCGCACGGTACGGACCGCGCCGAAGCGGTTCACCACCGCGTCCCCGGCGATCCGGGCCACCGCCATCGTCAGCATGAAGCCGGTCGTGCACGCCGCCGCCAGCCCGGCCGAGCTGTCCAGCCGGTCCCGCAGGAACACCGCCGACCAGTCCATGCTCGCCCCTTCGGCGAACACCGCGCAGAAGCCGACCGCGCCGATCAGCAGCGCGGAGCGGGGTGGCAGCGCGAACCGCGGCGGCGGCTCCTCGTCCTCGGCGGGCTGCACGTCCAGGACCCAGGAGCAGGCCAGCAGGCCGAGCAGGGTGAGGATCGCCGCGGCCAGCGCGTGGTGCACGCGCGCGTCCGAGCCGAGGTGGGCGGCGAGCGTGCCCGCGGCCGAGCCGGTGAGCGCGCCCGCACTCCACATGCCGTGCAGCCCGGACATGATCGACTTCCCGAGCCGCCGCTCGACCTCGACCCCCAGCGCGTTCATCGCGACATCGGCCATACCGGAGGTCGCGCCGTAGCTGAACATCGCCAGGCACAGCGTGTACAGGTTCGGCGCGAGGGACGGCAGGACCAGCGACAGCGTCCACAGCGCGATCAGCCCGCGCAGGGCGGTACGGCTGCCGAAACGGTGGCTGATCCGGCCCGCCAGCGGCATCGCACACGAGGCGCCGAACGCCGTGAAGGCCAGCGCGAACCCGAGCTGCCCCGCGCTCAGCGAGGCATGGTCCTGGATCCACGGCACACGGGTCGCGAAGGAGCCGGTCACGGCGCCGTGCACGGCGAACACGGCCGCAACGGCGTACCGGGCGCGCCTGACCTCGTCACGCGGGTAGCCCACGTCACCCATGTTCCATCCCCTCCCCGGGAGCTCCCCATCGCGTCCTCGCGGCACCGCCGTAAACTATCAGGGACCCTGCCTGATAGATAGTGAGGATTACGGCCGCCCATGTCTGGGAGGATTCCGGTCATGCCCGCATCCCCGAGCACCGCCCGGGCCATCAACGACCGGCTCGCCCTGCGCCTGATGCAGCAGGAAGGCCCGCTGACGGCAGGGCAGTTGAAGCAGCTGACCGGACTGTCCCGGCCGACGGTCGCGGACCTCGTCGAACGGCTCACCGCCTCCGGCCTGATCACCGTGGTGGGCGAGTCCGGCGAGCAGCGCCGGGGCCCGAACGCCCGGCTCTACGGCATCGTCGCCGACCGAGCCCACCTGGCCGCGCTCGACGTCCGCACCGGCGGCGTCTTCGTGCTGGTCTCCGACCTGGTCGGGCGAGTGCTCTCCGAGGCGTCCGTGCCGATCGACGGGGACACCGGAACCGGGCCCGCCGTGGAGCAGGTGGTGGCGGCGGTGGAGCGGACGGCCAAGGAGGCCGGCGCGGACCGGCTGCACACGGTCGGCATCGGGGCGCCCGGCCTCATCGACCCCGCCACCGGCGACCTCCGCGACTCCGGCGGCCTCCCGGCCTGGCACCGCCGCCTCGCCGCGGCCCTTCAGGAACGGCTGCCCGAGGCACGGGTCACCGTGGAGAACGAGACCAACCTGGCCGCCCTCGCGGAGCAGCGCGAGGGCGCCGCCCGGGACCGGGACACCTTCGTCCTGCTCTGGCTGGGCCACGGCGTCGGCGCCGCGGTCGTCCTCGACGGCACCCTCCGCCGCGGCGCCTCCGGCGGCACGGGCGAGATCGGCTTCCTGCCGGTCCCGGGGACGACCTCGCTGCCGTCGGCGACGGACTGCGACGGCGGCTTCCACTCGCTGACCGGGGCGGCGGCGATCGCCGCGCTGGCACGGGAGTTCGGCCTGCCGGTGGCGGGGGCGCCGGACGGACCGGGTGCCGCGGCGGTGATCCATGGTGCGGTGGCCGGGGTGCCCTCCGACGCGACCCTCGCCGCCCGTTTTCTCGACGCCCTCGCCGGCCGGATCGCCGTCGGCGTCGCTTCCGTCGTCGCCGTCCTGGACCCGGGGTGCGTGGTGCTCGGCGGGGAGGTGGGGCAGGCGGGGGGAGCGGTCCTCGCGCAGCTCGTGGAGGAGCGGCTGCGCCGTATGTCCCCGCTGGCCACCGAGGTACGGGCCGGCAGCCTCGGCGGCACCGCCGTACTGCGCGGAGCCCTGCTGACGGCCCGCGAGCGGGCCCAGGACGAACTCTTCGCCCCACCGGAGCGCTAGGCCCTGTCGTCACATGCCCGCCTCTCCCGTCGATTGGCCCTGGTGGATGGCCTTCCTCGGATGCGGCGCGTTGCTCTTCGCGCGGTCCGGACTCCTTGCTACTGTCCGTCCGAAAATCGGAGCGAAAAAACTCGGGACCAACTGGCCGTAGTCACGGTGACGGAGCTTCTGTATGCGCGAGATTTCATACGAAGAACAAACAGTCAACTCCGGCAATCCGCTGGCACGTTTCGCCCATCGCGCCCGCATGAAGAAGGGGATCGATCTCGTCGCCGAGGTGTGTGCGAAGCGCGGCACTGTCGTCGATTTCGGCGCAGGGCCGGGCCTTTTTCTGCACCTGCTTGGCGAGGTCCGCCCCGACGTCACGCTCGTCGGACACGATCCGTACATGGCGCCGACGTTTCCCGAAATGAAGTATGCGGAATCGCTGGACAGTGTCGAGTCGCACAGTGTGGACGTCCTGACGGCGTTCGAGGTTTGCGAGCATCTTTACGACGGGGAAGTCGATGCGCTGCTGAAAGACGCATCGCGCATTCTCAACGAGAGCGGCGCGCTCGTGATTTCCGTACCGATCATGTACGGCCTGGCGATCGTGCCGAAGGTGTCGAACTGGATGATTCGCAGCCGCTCGCTCACGTCGGAATACACGCCTTCGGAAGTGCTGAAGGCCATGGTCGGAATGCGTGTGAGCCGGCCGCAGAATCCGCGCACGACACACAAGGGTTTCGACTTTCGTGAACTGCGAGAGGTGGTGAGCGAGCGGTTTGACATCGATGCCGTGCATCTGAGCCCGGTGCGGCATGCGCCCTGGTGGTTGAGCTCGCAGTACTTCATGATCTGCCGGCCGAAGGCGAGGAGCTGAACCGTCGTGCCAGGTACTCCTCGAAGCTGCCCTTGCCCACCGCCTGCTCCGGTGCCAGATGACCGCCCGCGCGGAAGGCGCGGTAGGTCTTGCCGAGGAGGGGTACGTTCGCCACGGCCCGGCGCCGTCCGGTCGCCCGGAGGTAGGCGCGGGCCAGCGAGTCGAACGACCGTACGTCCGGGCCGCCCATGTCCGGCACCCGGCCGGCCGGTTCCGCGGCGGCCAACTCGGCGAGACGAGCGGCCACTTCGGCCACCTCCACCGGCTGGTCCGGCACCCCGGCCGGCAGCAGCATGACGGGTGGCTTGGCCAGCCCCTGGAACAGCGTCACCAGCAGGTCGTGGAACTGCGTCGCCCGCAGCACGGTCCAGCCGAGCCCCGACTCCTCGATCCGGCGCTCCACGGCGAGCTTCGAGCGGTAGTAGCCGATCGGCACCCGGTCGACGCCGATGATGGAGATGTAGACCAGATGGCCCACCCCGGCCCGCCGTGCCGCCGCGATCAGATGGTCCGCCGCCTGCTCGTCCCCGCCCCGCGGACTGCTCGCGCAGTGCACGACCGTCGCCACGCCCGCGAGGGCCGCGTCCAAGCCGGGCCCGCCCTCGCGCAGGTCGACGGCGTACGGCTGGGTGTGCCGGCTGAGCACCCGCACCTCGTGCCCGTCCGCCCGCAGCCGCTCGGTGACGAGCCGCCCGAGCGTGCCGGTCCCGCCGGTCACCAGGATCGTGGTCATGCTGTTTCCGTCCCTCCGGACACCGGAGCGCTCCCGGCCGGAGCGCCCTTCCCCAGCTGGGACCGCGCAGCCCCCGTGAATGTGACAAGCCCCGGCGGGCCCGGCTTAGAGCCTGTGTCATATCCCCGGCCGGGCGACCGGGGATATGACACAGGCTCTAAGGGGCCGTGAGCTGCCGTCGGACGTACTCCAGCTTGTCCGGGTTCATCACGGCCCGCACCTGCGCGATCCGCCCGTCCCGCGGCTCCAGTTCCATGACCGCGATCAGGGTGTCGCCCGCCCACGCGGCCAGCCCGGTCGCGCCGTTGACCTCCACCAGCGTGCAGTCCAGCCCCACCCCGTACCGCTGGGCGATGCCCACCAGGAAGCGGAGGACCTTCTCCCGGCCCTCGATCGGCCGCCGGGCCGCGCTGACCTTGCCGCCGCCGTCGCTCCACCAGGTCACATCCTCGGCGAGCAGCCTCTCCAGACCGGCCAGGTCACCCTCACGGGCCGCCGTGATGAACGACGTGACCAGTTCCTCCCGCCGCTCGGGAGCGGGTGCGAACCGGCCCTCCGGTACGGCCACCCGCTGCACCGCCCGCCGGTACAGCTGACGGCAGTTGGCCTCGCTCAGCTCCAGGACGCCGGCGATCTCCCGGTGGCCGTAGCCGAACGCCTCGCGCAGCACGAACACCGCCCGCTCGGTCGGCGTCAGCCGCTCCAGCAGCACCAGCATCGCCATCGAGACCAGCTCCCGGCGCTCCGCCGACTCCAGCGGCCCGAGCGTGCCGTCGGAGGTGACCACCGGCTCCGGCAGCCACGCCCCGACGTACTCCTCGCGCCGCGCCCGCGCCGAGGTCAGCCGGTTGAGGCAGAGGTTGGTGACGGTCTTGGCGAGCCACGCCCCCGGGTGCTCGATCGCCGCGCGGTCGGCGCCGCTGAACCGCAGATACGCGTCCTGCACCACGTCCTCCGCCTCCTGCGCGGAGCCGAGCAGACGGTAGGCCAGACCGAACAGCCGGGGACGGTGGGACTCGAACTCGTCGGCGAGCAGGGGCGTCGTGGTCATGGGCCCACCCTGCCAGAGGCCTGGCGGCCCGGCGGCGGGCAAGGGCCGTCGTCACCGCCACCGGGCCCGCCCGCACCCTAAAAGGACTAGACCAGTACGGTCAATGGGTCCGGACCAATGTCAATCCACGCCCTGTGCAGGGCAGTTGACCAGGGCGGCTCCGCCGTGCAAGTCCAGCGACACGCACTGTGAGGGAACCCACACCGATCACCTGTCTGGACGACGACCCGGCGTGGCACACTGACCGTGTACCAGAAGCAGCGCACTCCGGGGTCGGTGAAAGTCCGAACCGGCGGTTACAGTCCGCGACCCGGTCGCTTCCAGCGGCCGGTTGACCAGGTGAAATTCCTGGACCGACGGTTAAAGTCCGGATGGGAGGCAGTGCGCGGCGGGCGGGCATGTACCTGTGCGCGCCGCCGTATCTGGGCTCGTCCGTTTCCGGACGGGTCCCTTTCGGCGTCGGCGAAGCTCACGGTAGTGCTCACCCGTCCATTCTGTCGTCATCGACAGGCCCCGGAGTCCGTGCCCGAATGAGGCAGGAGGACCCGGGAAGTGTTCACCGGAATCGTCGAAGAGCTGGGTGAAGTCACCGCCGTCGAGAACCTCGGCGACGCCTCTCGCTTCCGGCTCCGTGGCCCCGTCGTGACCGAGGGCGCGCAGCACGGCGACTCCATCGCCGTGAACGGAGTCTGTCTCACCGTCGTGGAGCACGAGGGCGACGAGTTCACCGCCGACGTCATGGCGGAGACCCTGAAGCGCTCCAGCCTCGGCGCACTCGCCGTCGGCTCCCGGGTCAACCTCGAACGCCCCACCGCCGTCGGCGCGCGCCTCGGCGGGCACATCGTGCAGGGCCACGTCGACGGCACCGGCCAGGTGCTGGCGCGCACGCCCTCCGAGAACTGGGAGATCGTGAAGATCTCGCTGCCCGCGGACCTCGCGCGCTACGTCGTGGAGAAGGGCTCCATCACCGTCGACGGCATCAGCCTCACCGTCGTCGAAGCGGGTCCGGACTACTTCACGGTCAGCCTCATCCCGACCACCCTCGACCTGACCACGCTCGGCCACAAGCAGCCCGGCGACCCGGTCAACCTCGAGGTCGACGTCGTCGCCAAGTACGTGGAGCGGCTGCTCGCGGCCGGTCAGGGGGCCGGCAAGTGAACTGGCTGAACTCCGAGGCGTTCACGCTCTTCGGCCAGCACATCCTGTGGTCGGACATGGTCGGCAACCTCTTCGGCCTGGCCGCCCTCGCCCTCGGCTGGCGGCGCTCCCTGTGGAGCTGGCCGGTGCAGTTCGTCTCCGGCCTGATCCTCTTCGCCGCCTTCTTCAGCCACCTGACCGGCAGCGCGGGCAAGCAGGTCGTCGTCATGGCCGTCGCGGCCTACGGCTTCTGGCAGTGGAACCGCGGCAAGGACAAGGCCGCGGACGGCCACATCGCCCCCCGGTTCGCCACCTGGCCCGAGCGCGGAGCCATGATCGCCGCCGCCGCCGTCGGCACCGTCGCCGTGGCCCTGCTCTTCAAGGCCTACCCGACCCTCTCCTGGGACCCCTGGCCGGACGCCTACATCTTCGTTGGCACCATCGTCGCCATGTACGCCCAGGCCAAGGGCATGGTCGAGTTCTGGTTCGCCTGGCTGCTCGTCGACCTCGTCGGCGTCCCCCTCAACTTCGCCAACGGCTACGCCTTCTCCGGTTTCGTCTACGTCATCTACGGCGCACTCGTCCTGTGGGGCATGCGCGACTGGTGGCTGCGCTCCCGCCGGACCGCGCAGCCGGTTCTGGAAGGAGCACCGGCATGACCGCCCACCCGTCTCCCACCACCACCCCAAACGAGACGCTTCGCGTCACCCCCTTGATCCCGCCGATGCTGTACGACACCGCCGACATCGAGGAGTTCGGGCTCGACCCGGTCGAGCAGGCCATCGCCGACATCGCGGCCGGCCGCCCGGTCGTGGTCGTGGACGATGAGGACCGGGAGAACGAGGGCGACCTCGTCATCGCCGCCGAGAAGGCGACCCCCGAGATCGTCGCCTTCATGATGAGCGAGTGCCGCGGACTCATCTGCGCACCCATGGAGGGCGAGGAACTCGACCGGCTGCGGCTGCCGCAGATGGTCGACGACAACACCGAGTCGATGAAGACCGCGTTCACCGTCTCCGTGGACGCCTCCGCCGCCCACGGCGTGACCACCGGCATCTCGGCCGCCGACCGCGCCACCACGCTCCAGCTGCTGGCCGGCGGCACCGCCGAGCCCACCGACTTCGTCCGCCCCGGCCACGTCTTCCCGCTGCGCGCCAAGCCCGGCGGCGTCCTGGTCCGCAACGGCCACACCGAGGCCGCAGTCGACCTCGCCCGGCTCGCCGGCCTGCGCCCGGCCGGTGCCATCGTGGAGATCGCCGGCGAGGACGGCCGCATGCTGCGGCTGCCCGAGCTGATCCCGTTCGCCCGCAAGCACGGCCTGACGATCATCTCCATCGAGGACCTGATCGCCTACCGCCGCAGCACCGAGCCCACCGTCCGCCGCGAGGCCGAGACCCGCCTGCCCACCGCGCACGGCACCTTCACCGCCTACGGCTACCGGTCCACCGCCGACGGCGTCGAGCACGTCGCCCTCGTCCACGGCGAGATCGGCGCCGGCGACGACGTCCTGGTCCGCGTCCACTCCGAATGCCTCACCGGCGACGTCTTCGGCTCGCTGCGCTGCGACTGCGGCCCCCAGCTGGACACCGCCCTGGCCCGCATCCAGCACGAGGGCCGCGGAGTCGTCGTCTACCTGCGCGGACACGAGGGACGCGGTATCGGCCTGCTGTCCAAGCTCCGGGCCTACGAACTCCAGGAGCAGGGCCACGACACGCTCGACGCCAACCTCGAACTCGGCCTGCCCGCCGACGCCCGCGACTACGGCGCCGGTGCCCAGATCCTCGCCGACCTCGGCGTCCGCAGCGTCCGTCTGATGACCAACAACCCCGACAAGACCGACGCGCTGCTGCGCCACGGCCTGAAGGTCACCGGCCGCGAGCCGATGCCGGTCCAGGCGGGCGAGCACAATCTCCGGTACCTGCGCACCAAGCGGGACCGGATGGGGCACGACCTGCCCTGGCTGGACACGCCCGCCGTGTCGGCCTGCAGCAACCAGTAAGCAAGAAGGCACTTAGGAGAGACGTGAGCGGCAAGGGTGCACCGGAACTGTCCGTACGCAACGCGAGCGACCTCAGGGTCGCCGTCATCGCGGCGCAGTGGCACGAGAAGGTGATGGACGGTCTGGTGAACGGTGCCCTGCGCGCCCTGCACGACCTGGGCATCGACGAGCCGACCCTGATCCGGGTCCCCGGCAGCTTCGAGCTGCCGGTCGCCGCCAAGGTCCTCGCCGAGCGCGGCTACGACGCGGTGGTCGCCCTCGGCGTCGTCATCCGGGGCGGCACCCCCCACTTCGACTACGTGTGCCAGGGCGTGACCCAGGGCCTGACCCAGGTCTCGATCGAGACCGGCGTGCCCGTCGGCTTCGGCGTGCTCACCTGTGACACCGAGGAGCAGGCCCTGGACCGGGCCGGCCTCGAGGGCTCCAACGAGGACAAGGGGCACGAGGCGGTGACGGCCGCGGTGGCGACCGCGGCCACCCTCCGCTCAGTATCTGAACCCTGGCACTAGGTGGTCGCCCGAACCGCGTAGGGTGGGGCTCACCATGTCCAAGAAGACGTTCGAGGAGCTCTTCACCGAGCTCCAGCACAAGGCCGCACACGGCGATCCCGCCACCTCTCGCACCGCCGAGCTGGTCGGCAAGGGCGTCCATGCCATCGGCAAGAAGGTCGTCGAGGAGGCCGCCGAGGTCTGGATGGCCGCCGAGTACGAGGGCAAGGAGGCGGCCGCCGAGGAGATCTCGCAGCTGCTCTACCACGTCCAGGTGATGATGGTCGCCCGCGGGATCTCCCTGGACGACGTCTACGCCCACCTGTAAGTCACGCACTCCCACCCGCACACCTCACGCAAAGGAAGCCGACCTCATGCTGCGCATCGCCGTCCCGAACAAGGGTTCCCTCTCAGGCCCTGCGGCGGAGATGCTGCATGAGGCCGGCTACCTGCAGCGCCGGGACTCCAAAGAGCTGCGGATCGTGGACCCGGAGAACGAGGTCGAGTTCTTCTACCTCCGCCCCCGCGACATCGCGATCTACGTCTCCTCGGGCCGGCTCGACATCGGCATCACCGGCCGCGACCTGCTGGTCGACTCCGCCGCCGAGGCCGAGGAGATCCTGCCGCTCGGCTTCGCCCGCTCCACCTTCCGCTTCGCCGCCAAGCCGGGCACCGCGAACGGCATCGCGGACCTGAAGGGCAAGACGGTCGCCACCTCCTACGAGGGGATCGTCGCCCAGCACCTCGCCGACAGCGGCATCGACGCCTCCGTCGTCCACCTCGACGGCGCCGTCGAGACCGCGATCGAGCTGGGCGTCGCCGAGGTCATCGCCGACGTCGTCGAGACCGGCACCTCGCTGCGCAACGCCGGCCTGGAGGTCTTCGGCGAGCCGATCATGAAGTCCGAGGCCGTCGTCATCCGCCGCGTGGGCGCCGACCAGGAGGAGCCCAAGGTCCAGCAGTTCCTGCGCCGCCTCCAGGGCGTCCTGGTCGCCCGGACCTACGTGATGATGGACTACGACTGCCGCGTCGAGCAGCTCGAGAAGGCCGTCGCCCTGACCCCGGGCCTGGAGTCGCCGACCGTCTCCCCGCTGCACAACGAGGGCTGGGTCGCCGTCCGCGCCATGGTCCCCGCCAAGGAGGCCCAGCGGATCATGGACGACCTGTACGAGATCGGCGCCCGGGCCATCCTGACCACGGCCATCCACGCCTGCCGCCTCTGAGGGTTCGCACCGCCATGTCCGATCTGCCGACCCTGCCCGTCACCTTCCGGCCGGGCCGCACCCGGGCCATCCTGCTCACCGCCGGCGTCGTGATCTTCCTGGTGATATCCGGGATCGCGATGCTGCTGGCGCAGCTCGGCCCGGGGGAGCGGCTCAGCTTCGTCATCACCGGGGCACTGATCTTCTGGGCGCTCGCCCAGCTCGCCCGGGTGAAGGTCGTCGCCGACGAGTCCGGCGTCACCGTCGTCAACATCGCCAGCAGGCGGCGCCTGGCCTGGGCAGAGATCCTCCAGGTGAACCTCCGTCCGGGCGACCCCTGGGTGTTCCTCAACCTCAGCGACGGCACCAGCCTGCCCGCGCTCGGCATCCAGCCGGGCATCGCCAAGCAGCGTGCCATCGCCGACGCGAAGGCCCTCCGGGCGCTCGCCGAGGCCCACTCGACGGCCCCTGAGGCACAAGATCAGGGCTGACTCGGGGGCGTCCACCCTGCCCCAGTGGCCCCTGTCTTGATTAATCTGGTGGCGGAGGCGTATTGGTTGCGCCTCCGCCTCTGTGCGCCGGCCGGTGCACAGAGGGTTCCTGCTAACCGAGGAGTGACCCTCTTAGGCGATGGACGGATCGTCCTGTAGTACCTGCGCCGCCCCCTCCCGACATACGACGGAGGCGGCGGCATCATGACCATCCCCCTGCTGCTCCTCGGAGCGGCTTTCCTGCTGATTCTCGCCAACGGCTTCTTCGTGGCGGCCGAGTTCGGCCTGGTGACGGTCGAGCGGCCGGAGGCCGAGAAGGCCGCCGCCGAGGGCGACAAGCGCGCCCGTACGGTCGTGGAGTCGCTGAAGGAGCTGTCCTTCCAGCTCTCCGGCACCCAGCTCGGCATCACCATCACCTCCCTCGTCGTCGGCATGCTCGCCGAGCCGGCCCTGGCCGAGCTGCTGCGCGGCCCGTTCACGGCCCTCGGTATCCCCGACGGCGCCGTGTCCGGTGTCGCCGTCGTCGTCGGCATGCTGCTGGCCTCCGCGGTCCAGATGGTGATCGGCGAACTCGTGCCCAAGAACTGGGCGGTGTCCAGGCCGCTGCAGGTCGCGCGCTTCGTCGCGGGCCCCCAGCACCACTTCTCCCGCCTGTTCCGCCCGGTGATCGCCCTGCTCAACACGGTCGCCAACCGGCTGGTGCGCGCGCTCGGCATCGAGCCCGCCGAGGAACTGGCCTCCGCCCGCACCCCGGGCGAACTGATGTCCCTGGCCCGGCACTCGGCCCGGGCCGGCGCCCTGGAGCAGGACACGGCCGACCTGTTCGTGCGCACCCTGTCCCTGGGCGACCTGACCGCGCAGCACGTGATGACCCCGCGCGTGAAGGTCAGCGCGCTCCAGGACACGGCCACCGCCGAGGACGTCGTCAACCTGACCCGTGCCACCGGTCTGTCCCGCTTCCCCGTGTACCGGGAGAAGATCGACGAGATCGTCGGCATGGCCCACCTCAAGGACGCGCTGGCGGTGCCCGTGCACGACCGGCTGCGTACTCCGGTCGGCCGTATCGCCCGCAAGGCGCTCCTCGTCCCGGAGACGCTGCCGGTCCAGCCCCTGCTCGCCCGGCTGCGCAGCGAGCAGCCCATCGCCGTCGTCGTGGACGAGTACGGCGGCACGGCGGGCGTGGTCACCCTGGAGGACATCGTCGAGGAACTCGTCGGCGAGGTCCGCGACGAGCACGACGCCAAGGACGTGCCCGAGCTGGCCCCCGCCCCGCCGGAGGACGGCAGGCCCGCCTGGGACGCCGACGGCAGCTGCCGTGTCGACATCCTCCAGCGCATAGGCCTCGACGTGCCCGAGGGGCCGTACGAGACGGTCGCCGGCCTGGTCGCCGACCTGCTCGGCAGGATCCCGGCACCCGGCGACCGGGCCGAACTGCCCGGCTGGCGGCTGTCCGTCCGCCAGGTCGGCCACTACCGCGCCGAACGCGTCCGCCTGGTCAGGACGGCCCCGGTGGCGAGCGTCGTGGAGGCCGTCCGATGAGCGTCCTCCAACTGGTCTTCGCCGCGCTGCTGGTGCTCGCCAACGGCTTCTTCGTCGGCGCCGAGTTCGCGCTCGTCTCCGTGCGCCGCAGCCAGATCGAACCGCTCGGCACGGCCCGGGCCCGGCAGGTGCTGTACGGGCTGGAGCGGCTGCCGCAGATGATGGCCGCCGCCCAGTTCGGCATCACCGTCTGTTCGCTGACGCTCGGCGCGGTGGCCGAGCCGACGGTGGCGCAGCTGCTGGAGCCGCTGTTCGAGGCGGTCCACCTCCCGCACGGCGCGGTCCACCCGCTGGGCTATGTGATCGCACTCGCCGCCGTGGTCTTCTTCCACCTGGTGATCGGCGAGATGGTGCCGAAGAACCTCGCGATGGCCGCCCCGGAGAAGGCCGCCCTGTGGCTGAGCCCCGGCCTGGTCGCCTTCGCCCGCCTGTGCAAGCCGATCACGGTCGCCCTCGGCGCCTGCGCCCAGGGGATCCTGCGGCTCTTCCGGGTCGATCCGAAGGACGAGGTCGAGGCCGTCGTCACCAGCGAGCAGCTGAACCGCCTGCTGGAGGACTCCGGCCAGGCGGGCCTTCTCGACCCCGAGGAGCAGGAGCGCCTCGAGGACGCCCTGGAACTGGGCTCCCGCCCGGTGACGGACGTCCTGCTGCGGCGCGAGTCCCTGGTGACGGTGACTCCGTCGGTCACCCCGGGGGAGATCGTCAGCCTCACGGCCCGCACGGGCTACTCCCGCTTCCCGGTCGCGGCCGGTACGGGTGCGTTCATGGGCTACGTCCACGTCAAGGACGTCCTGGACCTGGAGCACTCCGACCGGGCCGTCCCCCAGCACGTCTGGCGCCCGATGACCACCCTGCGCGCCGAGCTGCCGCTGGACGACGCGCTCACGGTGATGCGCCGAGCGGCGACCCACCTGGCCCAGGTGGCGGACGCCTCCGGCCGGGTGCTGGGACTGGTCGCGCTGGAGGACGTACTGGAACTCCTGGTGGGCGAGGTCAGGGACCCGGCACACAGGAAGACACCGGAGCCGCTTGTGCTGGAACCCCGGACGACGGGAGAGCCGGAGCAGGCGCTGGCCACATAGCTTCGGCTTGCGACTGCCCGCTTGGCCGCGGGCAGTCGTGCACCAGCTCACCGCACCTACATCGCCGACGGACCATGCGGCCCCCGCCCCGACAGCACCTCCCCGTACGCCTGCATCAGATCCGGCAGCCGCAGCGTCGCGAGGTCCTCCCGGGACAGCACACCGGGATACGTGGACAACCGCAGATCCCGGTAGGCGCAGCTCTTCTCGTACAGCGTCCGCAGGAACCGCCCGTTCCCCAGCTCGTCGATCCACCCCTGGTCGACCACATGCCCGGCGACGGACCGCAGCTCCTCCAGCGCCTCCTCGTCCCACAGATCCCCGTTCTCCGCCGCGAGCACCTTCCCGATCTCGGTGAGCTCCAGCGGCCGGTAGGAGGGGAAGTCCACCCGGGTGGTGAAGCGGGAGGACAGCCCCGGGTTCGCGGCGAGCAGCCGGTCCATGCCCTCCGGATAGCCGGCCAGGATCACCACCAGGTGGTCCCGGTTGTCCTCGGCCCGCTTCAGCAGCACCTGCAGCGCCTCGTCGCCGTACGCGTCCCCCTTGCCGTACCCGGAGTTGGACAGTGAGTACGCCTCGTCCACGAACAGCACCCCGCTGATCGCGGAGTCGATCAGCTCGTTGGCCTTCACGGCCGTCTGCCCCAGATACTCCCCGACGAGATCGGCCCGCTGGGCCTCCACGAGGTGGTCGCCGCCGAGCAGGCCGAGCGCGTAGAAGACCCGGCCGAGGATCCGGGCGACCGTGGTCTTGCCGGTCCCCGAGGGCCCCGAGAAGACGAAGTGCCGTTTCGGCGGCTGCACCGGCAGCCCCTGCCCGGCCCGCAGCCGTGCCATGTTCAACTGCGCGGAGAGCGCCTTGACCTGGCGCTTGACCGGCTCAAGCCCCACCATGCGCTCCAGCTCGGCGAGCGCCTCCTCGAGTAACACGGGGTCGGTCGGCCCCGCGGGCAGGGGCGAGGACGGCCCACCGCTCTTCATGCGCACCGCGGGATCGGGGACCGACGGCAGCGGCCCGGTCGGCAGGTCCGGCTCCGGCAGTCGCAGATCGCGCCCTTCGGCACCGAAGAGCGGATCGAGCCCGTCCGGTGCGTCCACGGCGTCCGCTCCGGCCCCGGTCAGGGTGATCGCAGCGAGGTCCGCGGCATCGTCGTAGCCGTCCCCCTCGGCGATCGCGGCGAGCCGGGCCGAGGTGTCCATGAACGCCGGGTCGACCCGGTGCACCGCGCGGTACAACGGCAGTGCCGCGGCACTGCGTCCGGTCCCCTCGTGCGCCCGCGCCAGCCAGTACCGCAGCTCCTTGCGCTGCGGCTGCTCGCTGCGGCAGCGCATCAGGGCCGCCGACAGCAGCGGCTCGGCCTGCCCGTACATCTCCAGCCGTACCCGGGCCATGCCCCCGAACAGGCCGGCCTCGATGCCGAGCAGGGGATCGTCCAGGAGCGGGTCGGTGTGCCGGACCAGCTGGTCCCAGTCCTTGACGAGGTAGGTGCGGCAGGCGTGCAGAAAGCGGACCTGCGGGTCAGTGTCGACCGGGGGCAGCCCGGCGAGCGCCCGGTCCAGTTCCGGGACGTGCCGGCCGTCCAGCCAGTGCGAGGCGTGCGCGAGCAGCAGATCGCGGGGGCTCTCCAGCACCGGCTGCACCCACCAGCCCAGCCAGTACCAGGAGTTGAGCGTCCGGCGGTGCCGGGCGCGCTGCTCCCCGAAACGGTCCCGGTGCCGGAACATCCTGAGCAGCGCGGTGGTGGTGTCGACCCGAAGCGCGTGCAGCCCGAGCCAGGCGTCGGCCATCCCCGGATCCATCCGCGTCGCGGCGCGGAACTCCTCCTCCGCCTGCGGATAGGCGCCCATCGTGTAGGCGTCCACACCTCGCAGCCAGGCGAGGTCGGCCGGGGCCTCGGGGCCCTGCGTGCCGAAGTCCATCACGTCCCCCACAAACCGTGCCCCCGTTGGTTCACCGCCGGGCAGTCGCCCGACGGCCGCCGCGGTCGAACCGCTGTGCCGCGGACCGGAGTTGCAGGTGCGCGAAGCAGCCGCTCGAAGGTCGCACCGAGGGCATCGTACCCGTGGGACGACCGCGCGCCGAAGGGTGCCGCACGGGCCGTTTGACGAGGTGGGAGCAGACGGGGCGCACTGGAAACGGTGACCGAGGGTGAGCGGATCGGTGCGCGGGGCGCCCGGAAAACGGGCCGCGGGCAGAACGAAGCCCCCGATCACGGGGGAACAACCGGGGGCTTCGCGTGTGTGGGCGGCTCCGAATGGCCGCACATTGAGAACGTAAGTCCTGTACGGCCCCCGGGTCAAGCGCACCTGGGGGTCTCAAAGAAGTTCCCCCGCAAGGGTCTTCACAAGTTCAGCACACTGCGGGGGATCCATCACCGTGGGTGACATCCTGGTCCGGTCCAAGTGTGCTCGCGGGCCCCGGCGCCACCGCGTACCCCTCCGGTCCCTGGTGCACCAGGAGATCGGCATGGGGGCGTGTAGGGTCGGCGGCGAAGTGCGCGCGCTCGGCCTCCACCCACCCGGCCCAGAACTCCCGCTGCTCCGCCCCGTCCCGCCGCCTGCCCCGCGCCCAGGACTCCTCCCGGGGCAGCTCCATCCACAGCAGCCGCGCCAGATACGGGCGCAGCGCCCGGCGGCCGGCGCCGACTCCCTCGATCACGACCACGGGGGCGGGCGGCAGCGGCCGCGGCGGGCCGAACGCGCGGGCGCGCCAGTCGTAGGGGGTGTACTGCGCGCTCTCGCCGCGGGAGAAGGGGACGATCACCTGGGCCAGCAGTCGGTCGGTCCAGTCGAAGAGCTGCTCGTGGCTGGCGATGTCGTCCAGGTGCAGCACCGGCGCCCCGCCGAGCGCCGCGGCCAACCGCCCGGCGAAGGTGGACTTTCCGGAGCCGGCGTGCCCGTCGACGGCGATCAGCCGTACCGGTCCCACGGACGGGGGAAGCCCGCGCAGCCGGGCGGCGAGGTCGTGAATGGCGATTCCTGAGGTGTGGTGCGGTGTGGGGTGTTTTCCGGAATCAGTGTAGTAGTGGCCCATAGTGACGGGAACAGGGGCCCGGAAAACGTTACTTCTTGAACCACTGGCTGACCGCCGGTCAATCGAACGGATTAATATTCCCCGCGCGTTGACCGATAGGTGAAACTCGGCGTTCCCCGGTGCGCCGACGGCTGAGTAAGGTGCCTTCAGCGCAACTTCGAGTGCGTCTGACGGGGACGGGCAGGGGGACATGGCCGCGGAGTTATTCGAAGGGCACTATGTATGGCATCCGGCGGCCGACGACCGTGTCCTGGCGAGCGTATGCGTCGATGTGCGGGCGGGCCGTTATCGATACGCGTCGGAAGCCCTTGCCGAGACGCGTTCCGACTTCGCCCTGCGCGCCCACCGCTCGCTGGTGCTGGCCTCCGAGGCCGCCGGCAGCGACCTGGTCGAACGCTGGCTGGCCGAGGAGCCGACCCCCGAGGCCTCGCTGATGTGGGCCCGGGTCGCGGTGCAGCGCGCGATGCGGGCCGCCGACGCGCACGACGAGCGATCCGAGGCGCTGGAGCGGATCGCGCTGACCGCCTGCGACCGGGCCGCCGCCATGGCCCCCGACGATCCCACGCCCTGGGTCGCCAAGCTGGCCATGGCCCGGCTGCACCGGCTGCGCGAACCCGCCCCGCAGGGGCTGCTCACCGCCCCGCCCGGACCCTGGCGGCTGTTCTCGCACGTCCTGTCGCTGGATCCGTGGCACCGGGAGGGCCACCACCGCTTCCTGTCGTTCTTCTTCACGCGCCACGGCGGCTCGGTCAACGCGGCCTGGGACGTGGCCGCCTTCCTCAGCCAGCGGGCACCCGCCGACTCCGCCCTCCGGTTGCTGCCGCTGGTGGCCCTGGTGGAGAGCTACAACCCCACCCAGCTGCTCGCCGACCGGGTCTGGGAGCAGCCCCAGTGGCGGTCCACCGCGCTGGCGATCTACCGCAACTGGCTGCCCGCGGCGGCCGGTTACCGCTTCACCCCGGTGCTCGACCTGGCCTACCTCGCGCACGCGCTGGTCATGGCCCAGCGCGAGTTCGAGGCCCGGGCGGTCTTCACGGCGATGGGTCCGTACGCCTCGCGCATGCCCTGGAGCGCCTTCGGCGACCCCGCCGAGCAGCTCTCCCGGGCCCGGCGTGCCTGCGGCCTGCCCGTCCCGGGATCCGCCTGAACCCGCACGTGCTCTGCCCCCCACCGAGAGAAAGGCCGATCTATGTCGGAACGGACATCGACTCCACGGGCGAAGGCTCGCGGGGCGGACGACCCGGTCGTGATCGACGACGATGCGACGCTGCATGCGATGGGTTATCCGAGGAAACTCACCCGACGCTTCCAGGCGTTCGACAATTTCGCGATCTCCTTCATCATCATCAATATCCTTTCGGGTATTTTCTCCTCCTTCGGATACGGCATGAACGCGGGCGGCCCGCGCATTCTCGTGTTCGGGTGGATCGGCGTCTCCGTCATGGTGCTGTTCATCGGCGCGGCGATGGCCGAGGTCGCCTCCGCCTATCCGACGAGTGGCGCGCTGTATTTCTCCGCCGGCAAACTCGCCAAGCGGCACAAGGGCGCGTGGTCCTGGTTCACCGGCTGGCTCAACTTCGTGGGCCAGATCGGCGGCACAGCGGCCACCGGCTACGCGGCGGCCACCTTCATCCAGGCCTTCATCGCCCTGCAGTGGACCTCCTACCGGCCCACCGTGCACCAGACCGTCCTGATCACCGCCGTGATCATCGTGCTCCAGGGTCTGGCCAACACCTACACCGTCCAACTCGTCGCCGTCCTGAACCGGATTTCCGTGTGGTGGCTGCTGATCGGACTCGTGGTCATCGTGACCACACTCATAGTGATGCCCGATCACCATCAGTCGGCGTCCTTCGTGACACATTTCGAGAACAACACCGGCTTCGCGAGCGGACTTTACGGCGGCATGCTCGGTCTGCTCGTCACCAGCTGGACCTTCACCGGGTTCGACGGCAGCTTCCACATGTCCGAGGAAACGGTCCGCGCGACGGTCAACGCGCCCAAGGGGATCATGCGCGCCATCGGCTATTCGGCGATCACCGGCCTGATCCTGATGCTGGCACTCGTCTACAGCATTAGCGACTACGGCAAGGTGGCGAGCTCCTCCGCTCCGCCCGTCCAGATTCTGATCGACGGCCTCGGCGTCGGCACCGCCAAAGTCATGCTCCTCGTCGTGATCGGCGCGATGCTCTTCTGCGGTCTCGCCAACCTCACCAGCAACACCCGCCAGATATTCGCCTTCTCCCGCGACGGCGCCATGCCCGGCTCGCGCCTGTGGCACTCGGTCTCGCCCCGCACCCGCACACCCGTGAAGGCCGTGTGGCTCGCGGTGGTCTGCTCGCTGGCCCTGGTCGTGCCTGGCTGGTGGTCGCACACCGCGTTCACCGCCATCGTCAGCGTCAACGTGGTGGGGCTCTTCCTCGCCTACGCCGTGCCGATCTTCCTGCGGCTGCGGCTCGGCGACGAGTTCCAGCCCGGCCCCTGGCACCTGGGCCGCTGGGGCAGGCCGATCGGCTGGCTCGCGGTGACCTGGATCCTGCTCAGCAGCGTCCTGTTCATGCTGCCGCAGGCCTCGCCGATCACCGTCGACTCCTTCAACTACGCGCCGATCGCGCTGGCCGTCGTCCTGCTCGTGGCCACGGTGTGGTGGTTCGCCACCGCCCGCCGCCGCTTCCAGGGCCCGGTCAGCTACGGCCGTCCCGACGAGGTCGCCGCGATGGACCTCGTCTGACACACCGGCCACGGCCCCGGCGTACGGCACTCGGCCGGCGCCGGGGCACCTCCCCTGCCCGCACACGTCACTCCAGTGGACTAGACCAATATTGGTGGCGCGCCGTGCGCAGAAGTGCTGGCAGGGGCATGCCGTCTCCTCCATAGTTGGCCCACAACCACACCGGACACCCGGGGGTAACCGCGTCCATGAGCAGAGCCCAGCAGCCGTCCCGCCGTACCGTTCTCACCGCCGCCGTGGCCGCCGCGGTCGCCTCGGGGGCGGTGCCCGCGGCCGCCGCCACCGCACCGGCGCCCGCCGCCGACACCGACGACCCCGCCCAGGCGCCGGCCCGCCCGATCGACTACCACGCCTGGACCACGTACCGCGACTGGCGCAGCGGCATCGCCGAGGGGGTGCGGGCCGTGTCCGGCCGCCGCCCGGGCGTCGAGATCGGCGCCGCCGTCGGCCGCACCGACTACACCGACCCGCACACCGGCACCACCGCCACCTGGGAGTACGCGACCTGGACCTCCCCGGTCCACCGGCTCGCCGTGCCCGCGACCGAGGCCATCGCCTCCTGGAACGCGCACACCCCCGACGGCACCTGGCTCCAGGTCGAGCTGCGGGGCACGTACTCCGACGGGACCGACACCCCCTGGTACGTGATGGGCCGCTGGGCGGCCGGGGACCAGGACATCAAGCGGACCTCGGTGGACGACCAGAAGGACGGCAAGAGCACGATCGGGACCGACACCTTCTCCATCGACGACGCGAGCACCGGCCTGCGCCTGGCCTCGTACCGGCTGCGCCTGACCCTCTACCGCAAGCCCGGCACCAAGCTCACCCCGAAGGTCTGGCGGCTCGGCGCCATGGGCTCCGACATCCCCGACCGTTTCACCGTCCCGGCCTCCGCCCCGGGTCTCGCCGCGGAACTGGCCGTTCCGCGATACTCGCAGGAGATCCACAAGGGTCAGTACCCGGAGTACGACAACGGCGGCGAGGCCTGGTGCAGCCCCACCTCCTCGCAGATGATCGTCGAGTACTGGGGCGGCCGCCTCACGCCCGAGCAGCTGTCGTGGGTCGACCCGTCCTACGCCGACCCACAGGTCGACCACGCGGCCCGGTTCACCTACGACTACCAGTACCAGGGCTGCGGCAACTGGCCCTTCAACGCCGCCTACGCGGCCACGTTCAAGGACCTCCAGGGCGTGGTCACCCGGCTCGCCTCGCTCACCGAGCTGGAGACGCTGATCGCGGCCGGCATCCCGGCCATAACGTCCCAGTCCTTCCTGAAGAGCGAGCTGACCGGCGCCGGCTACGGCACCTCGGGCCACCTGATGACGGTGATCGGCTTCACGGAGAACGGCGACGTGATCGCGGGCGACCCGGCCTCGGCCGACGACGCGGCGGTACGGCGGGTCTATCTGCGGCGGGAGTTCGAGAACATCTGGCTGCGCACCAAGCGGTACAACGCCTCCGGCAAGGTCGTCTCCGGCACCGGAGGGGTCTGCTACCTCTACTTCCCGGCCCACCCGAACCCGCGCCTGCGCAAGGCGCTCGAGGCGGTGGGCGTGCGCTGACCCGGCCCGTGTGAGCAACGTCTCCGTCGCACAGGCCGTCGTGGGTGGCAAGGTGGACAAATGGGGGGAGTCCACTCCGTACGTCCGACCTTAGTGAGACAGCATGACCGCACACCCGGCCACCGCCACCCGCGTCCGCACCGGCGGCCCCAAGGACGACGGCCCGAAGATCCTCGAGCACGTCATGGGCTGGGTGCTCGTTGTGGTGGTCGCGATGCTCGTGACCCGGCTCGGCCTGCTCTGACCCTCCCGGCGGTGCCCGGCGCCTTACGCGATCGGCATGTTCTGACATACTGCGGGGGTCCCGCCGACCTCCCAGACCAGGGTCGAAATTGAATATGCGTCAACAGAGTGCCGCCGTCCGTCCCCGGGCGCGCGGCACCGAGCGTTCCGTGGCGCGTCGCGCCGAACTCATCGCCATCGGGCGGAAGTTGTTCGCCGACACGTCCTACGACGCGCTGTCCATGGACGACATCGCCCGCCAGGCGCATGTCGCCAAGGGGCTGATCTACTACTACTTCCGGTCCAAGCGCGGCTACTACCTGGCGATCATCCAGGACTCCGTCGCCGACCTGGTCACCTTCGCCGCCGGCGGCCTCGAACTGCCCGCCGTGGACCGCGTCCACCGCACGATCGACAGTTACCTGCGCTTCGCCGAGCACCACCAGGCCGCCTACCGCACCGTCGTCAGCGGCGGGGTCGGCTTCGACACCGAGGTGCACGCCATCCGCGACGGAGTGCGCGAGGCGATCGTCGCCACCATCGCCAAAGGGGCCTACGGCCGCAGCGACATCGCCCCGCTGGCCCGCATGGGCCTGCTCTCCTGGGTGTGCAGCGTCGAGGGGGCCACCCTCGACTGGATCGACCGCCCCGGGCTCCCCCGCGACACCATGCGCGACCTGCTGGTGAAGACCCTCGGCGGAGCCCTGCGCGCCATCGAGGAACTCGACCCGTCCTACCCGGCCCCGCCGCCGGCCCGCCGCCCCATATGACAGTGAGGAGCGGAGGCTCGTGGTCCTCCGCTCCTCACTTTCCCCTCTCCTGGGGCTAGTTGATCGCCTTGATCAGCTCACCGTTGGTGGTGTCGCCGCTCAGCTCCCAGAAGAAGGTGCCGCCGAGGCCCTGTGCGTTCTTGTAGGTCATCTTCGTGCCGATGGTCGCCGGGGTGTCGTAACTCCACCAGTTGGTGCCGCACTTGGCGTAGGCGGTGCCGCCCACCGTGCCGGTCGCCGGGCACTTGGTCTTGAGCACCTTGTAGTCGTCGATGCCCTGCTCGTACGTCCCCGCCGCCGGGCCGGTCGCCGTGCCGCCCGGCGCCGCCTGTGTGACCCCGGTCCAGCCGCGGCCGTAGAAGCCGATGCCGAGCAGCAGCTTGGCGGCCGGGATGCCGAGGCCCTTGAGCTTGGCGATGGTCGCCGAGGTGTAGTAGTTCGCCTTCGGGATGCCCGAGTAGGAGTTCAGCGGGGAGTGCGGGGCGGTCGGGCCGGCCGCGTCCCAGGCGCCGAAGTAGTCGTACGTCATCGGGTTGCGTACGCTCGGTCAACAACTGCTTCCGGAGGGTGATATTGTCGAGTTGTCGGTTACAGCGGGGCGCCTGCTACCGCCGAGGTGTGACTTGTGTGCGACCGGAGGATCGTGCCGAGAGAGCTACCCGTCGGGGCGCCTGCAGCCGAGGACCGTGGGGAGGTGGACCAGCCCCGTCGAGGACTTCGCGCAGCCATGAGCCGTAAGACGCGGATCGCCGAGACGGACCAGCGCGCCTCCTGACCCCGAAGACCGTTCGCGGGGCGGTTCGGACGAGGTCCGGATATGGAGCTGGGCAAGCGTGCTCAGTGACGCTAGGAGCGGTTGTACCAGTCGACGTACTGTGTCACCTCCGCGCGGCCGACGGCATCAGTCTTGCCGTCGGCCGCGGTGCATACCCGGTCGGTGGCCGCATGGGAGTCGCTTGCCACCGGTGACGTTGCCGAACGCGTAGTTGATGTGGGTCAGCCTGGCCGCCGAACCAGACGTCTCGACGTTCTTGACGAAGTACTTGCGGTCGTAGGTGCCCCATTCGGTGAAGTAGCCGACGACTTTGGAGCCGGCCTTGAGCTGCGGGGCAGCAGCCGGAGCGGCAGCGGTCGCCGTGCCCGCGCCGGCCAGCAGCCCGGCACCGAGGACGGCGGAACACGCGGCCGCGACGAGCGCCCGGAACCGGGCGCGGGGGCGGTGGGGAGTGTGCATCGGGTGGCTCCTCGTGGGGGAGAGGGGAACGCGCGCCGATTGGCATGAACGCGGTAAAGCGTTGGTCATGCACGGTAGGAGGACTAGACCACTGCGTCAATGGTTCGGACCAATTTCGGGGCCCTGGGTAGGGCCACGGAAACTTCCGACGGGAATGTTGAAGTAAGCGGTCGTTAACTGGTGACGAGAGGTCGCTGATCGGGCATACTCACCGCACAGAGCCGCTGGTCAGCAGCTTCCGAGACCCGGGAGCGGCGTCCTCGGCCGAATCGGAACGATCAGGCGGCGCCGCCCCCACCCCAAGGGCTGGGCCGCCAGTGCCCGACAGGGAGGAGACCGACGCCATGTCCGACCGCGACCCGCAGCCGGTGGAGCGTCAACTGCCGACGGAAGAGGCGCGGGACCTGCTCGCCCTCGTCCGGGAGATCGCCCAGCGCGAGATCGCGCCGAAGGCGGCCGAGGAGGAGGACGCCGGACGCTTCCCGCGCGAGGTCTTCACCCTGCTCTCGGCCTCGGGCCTGCTGGGCCTCCCGTACGACTCCGAGTACGGCGGCGGCGACCAGCCCTACGAGGTCTACCTCCAGGTCCTGGAGGAACTGGCCGCGGCCCGTCTGACCGTCGGCCTCGGCGTCAGCGTGCACACGCTCGCCTCCTACGCCCTCGCCGCCTACGGCACCAAGCAGCAGCAGGTCGAGCACCTGCCCGCGATGCTCGGCGGCGGCCTGCTCGGCGCCTACTGTCTCTCCGAGCCGTCCTCCGGCTCGGACGCGGCCTCCCTGCGCACCAAGGCCGTCCGCGACGGCGACCAGTGGGTGATCACCGGCACCAAGGCCTGGATCACCCACGGCGGGATCGCCGACTTCTACACCGTGATGGCCCGCACCGGCGAGGACGGCCCGCGCGGGATCACCGCGTTCCTGGTGCCGGGCGACGCCGCGGGGCTGAGCGGCGCGGTGCCCGAGAAGAAGATGGGCATGAAGGGCAGCCCGACCGCCCAGGTCCACTTCGACGGCGTGCGTGTCGGCGACGACCGCCGTATAGGCGAGGAGGGGCAGGGCTTCCCCATCGCGCTGTCCGCGCTCGACTCCGGGCGGCTCGGCATCGCGGCCTGCGCCATCGGCCTGGCCCAGGCAGCGCTGGACGAGGCGGTCGGCTACGCCACCCAGCGCCGGCAGTTCGGTCGCCCCATCGCCGACTTCCAGGGCCTCCGCTTCATGATCGCCGACATGGCGACCCAGATCGAGGCCGGCCGCGCGCTGTACCTCGCGGCCGCCCGGCTGCGCGACGCGGGCAAGCCGTTCGCCAAGCAGGCGGCCATGGCCAAGCTGCACTGCACGGACACGGCGATGAAGGTCACCACGGACGCCGTGCAGATCCTCGGCGGCTACGGCTACACCGCCGACTTCCCGGCCGAGCGCTATATGCGCGAGGCCAAGGTGCTGCAGATCGTCGAGGGCACCAACCAGATCCAGCGGATGGTCATCGCACGTCACGTGGCAGGACCGGAGGGTCGCTGAACGGCCCGGCCAGGATCGTCGGGGCCGCCAGCCTGACCCACTCCGGGTCGTGGCGGCCCGGCAGGGTGCGGCCCCGGTCGGCCCAGGCGCGCATCAGGTCGCGATAGATGGGCGGGTCCTGAGGCTGGGGCGGCGGAACCGATTCCCCAGGGCGGGGCACGAAGATGAGGCGCTGACGCCCGGTCACCGAGTACGTGGGGGTCATACCCGGGCAACGCGGCGGACACCGGGCAGGTCACCGCTCCCGGGAATCGTGCGTGAGTTCACGGACGTCCGGTCCCCGCTCTGGCCTCCTCGGATTATCTGACGTACCGTCAGCGGACTGTCTCCCAGGGGGGTGTCCGTGGCCGACGATCGTCCCATCGCACTCGACGAGTACCCCGTGCACCAGGTGCCGCTGTCCATGAAGCACGTGGCGACCGGGGACCGGAACGCCTACGACCGCTGCATCTTCCACGTCTTCGACCACGCAGGCCGCGCCCTGCTCATCCTCGGCCTCGGCGTCTACCCCAATCTGGGCGTGATCGACGCCTACGCCACCCTGCGCACCGGGGACACGCTGCACGCCGTCCGGGCCTCGGACGCGCTCGGCGAGGACCGGATGCGCCTCGCCGTCGGCCCGCTGCGCATCGAGGTCCAGCAGCCGCTGAGGCGGCTGCGCCTGGTCTGCGAGGACGAGCTGTCGTACGACCTCACCTGGACCGCCGCCTTCCCGGCCCTGTGGGAGCCCCACCACCTCCAGCGCCGGGGCGACCGGCTCACCCTGGAGGGGCGCAGATTCGTCCAGGCGGGCACGGTGGAGGGTGTGATCCGGGCGGACGGCGAGCGGTTCGACGTCACCGCGCGGGACTGGACCGGCACCCGGGACCGCAGCTGGGGCGTGCGGCCGATCCCGGGGGAGGAGGGCGGGCGGCTCGCCCAGGACCACCCGACCGAGGGCTTCCACTGGATCTGGTGCCCGGTCCGCTTCGAGGACCGCTTCCTGATGGTCATCACCCAGGAGGACGCCGACGGCCACCGCTCCCTGAACGACGCGACCCTGGTCCGCCCCGGCCGACGCGACCGCCAACTGGGCTGGCCCCAGGCCGAGATCACCTACCGCTCCGGCACCCGCCACCCCGAGCGCGCGGTCGTCCACCTGGGCCATCACCGTAAGCCACTGGAGGTGGAGGCGGAGATCCTGGCTTCTTCGCCGCTCGCGATCGGCGCGGGCTATCCGCCGGCCGACGACTGGCAGCACGGGGCGTGGCAGGGCCCGGGATGGGTCGACCGTCGTACGTACGACATGTCGGCGCCGCACCCTCTCGCCGCCTACGGCGTCACCGACCACTCCGCCCGGTTCCGGATGGAGGGACGGACGGGCTACGGCATCTTCGAGCACGGCTCGTTCGGTCGGCACGACCCGAGCGGGTTCACCGGCTTCGACTCGGTCGCACCCTGAGGGAGGGCCAGATGGCCACGGCACCGCGCCCGCGCACCAGCACCCGCGATCCCGAGGAACTCGCCCGGCGGCTCACCGCCTGGCTCGGCACCCGACTGCCCGGTGCCAAGGCGGTCGGCGTCACCGTCCCGGCCTCCAACGGCATGTCCAGCGAGACCCTGCTGTTCGACATCGAGCACGCCCGGCCACCGTCCCCCACTCCCGGCTTCGCTCGAGCGGGCGGTACCCCCGGCGCGGCCTGTGCGTTGCGGCTCGCGGCGGACCCGGCGGCGTACACCGTGTTCCCGGAATACGACATGGCCCGGCAGTACCGCACCCTGCAGCTGGTCGCCGAGCACACCGACCTCCCGGTACCGCGGGTGCTGTGGCTGGAGGAGGACCCGGAACCGCTCGGGGCGCCGTTCTTCGTCATGGAACGGGTGGCGGGCCGCGTGCCTCCGGACGTCATGCCGTACACGTACGAGGGCAGTTGGCTGCACGCGGCGAGCGACGCCGAGCGCGAGCACCTGGAATCCGCCACGGTCGGTCTGCTCGCCCGGCTGCACGACCAAGTGCCCTTGAACGAGGCGGAGTTCCTCACCCTGCCGGGCCAAGGCGACGCCCTGCGCCGGCATGTGACGGCCCAACGCGCCTACTACTCCTGGGTGATCGACGGGCTCGCCCGCTCACCCCTCATCGAGGCCGCGTTCGACCGACTGGAACAGCTGTGGCCGAGCGAACCCGGCGCACCCGTCCTGAACTGGGGTGATGCGCGCATCGGGAACGTCGTCTACGACGGCTTCGACCCCGTCGCCGTCCTCGACTGGGAGATGGCGGCCCTCGCCCCGCGCGAGGTGGACCTCGGCTGGACCGTCTATCTGCACCGCTTCTTCCACGACCTCACGGTCGCCTCCGGACAGCGCGGGCTGCCCGACTTCCTGGGCCGCGACCGCGTCGAGGCCCGTTACGCCCGGCTGACCGGCCACACCCCGCGGGACATGGAGTTCCACACCCTCTACGCGGCCCTGCGGCACGCGATCGTCATGCTGCGCATCGCCTACCGCCAGGCGTACTTCGGGGAGGTCGCCGTGCCGGCGGACCCGGACACACTGATCCTGCACCACGACAGTCTGCGCGCCATGGTGCAGGGCAGTTACTGGGATTGAGCGGGGCCGGTCCGGACGGACTCAGGCGGCGTGCCGGCGCATCTCCGGCACGCGCATCGGGCGCGAGCCCGGGCCGCCGACGTGCGAGAAGGGCTGCGTCCGCCAGTTCAGACCCTGGGGGAGCGTGAGCAGCAGGGCGGTGTCCTGCTCCTGCGGGGTGAAGGACTCGTCCGCGGGGCGGGCCTCGGCCGCCCTGCGGCCCGTGCCCGCACAGACCGTGAGGCCGAACGGGTTCCACGGCGAGGCGCACCGCGCGTGCTCCGGCAGGCTCTCCTCGTCCGTGAGCAGCGCGATCGGCTGCGCGCAGTCCGGGCAGATCACCCGGTACATCTCGAGGGTGTCGTAGGCGTCGAGTTCCTCGAGCTCGTGGACGTCGGGTTCGACGCCCTCCGGCTCGGGCTCGACCACCGGCTGCTGCCGCTTGGACGCGGAACGACCAGGGCGCTTGAGACTCTGCATGGGTTACTCCCCCTAAGGCTGGGCCGTGAAGGCACTGCGGCCTCGACCACAGCAAGCACTTCCCGTCCGCTCTCGGCGGTAATCACGAGAACATCACAGAGCCCGTTCGAGCGCTGTGGCGTTCGTCACATGCCGTATGCAGGTGCCCAGGGCGGTCCTTTTTATGCCGAAGCAGGTGTGACCTGCGCTGCCGAGCTATCCGAGGAGATCAAGCGCACTGTAGGTTTTGGCGCCATGGAGGAGCTGGACCGTCAGATCGTGCAGCTGCTCGTCAAGGACGGGCGGATGAGCTACACAGACCTGGGCAAGGCCACGGGCCTGTCCACGTCGGCCGTGCACCAGCGGGTGCGCCGGCTCGAACAGCGTGGCGTCATCCGCGGCTACGCCGCGGTCGTCGACCCCGAGGCCGTCGGGCTGCCCATGACGGCGTTCATCTCGGTGAAACCCTTCGACCCCAGCGCCCCCGACGACATCTCGGACCGCCTCGCCGGTGTCCCCGAGATCGAGGCCTGCCACAGCGTCGCCGGCGACGAGAACTACATCCTCAAGGTGCGTGTGGCCACCCCGCACGAGCTGGAGGAACTGCTCGCCCGCGTGCGCAGCCTGGCCGGGGTCTCCACGCGCACCACCGTGGTGCTGTCGACCCCCTACGAGGCCCGCCCCCCGAAGATCTGAACGGGCCGCCCCGGTGCCCGGCGCACCCCGCGCACGCGAGAGACTGTCGGTCATGAGTGAGCAGTCCGCCGACCCCAAGACCGTCCTCCTGCGCCGGGGAGAGGTCCACAGCCCCGCCGACCCCTTCGCCACCGCGATGGTGGTGGAGCGCGGCCAGGTCGCCTGGGTCGGCTCCGAGGGCGCCGCCGACGCCTTCGCCGACGGTGTGGACGAGGTGATCGACCTCGACGGCGCCCTGGTCACCCCGGCCTTCACCGACGCCCATGTGCACACCACCGCCACGGGCCTCGCCCTGACCGGCCTGGACCTGTCCGACGCCCCGTCCCTGGACGCGGCCCTCGCACTGATCCGCGACTTCGCCGCCGCCCGCCCGGACGACCGGGTCCTGCTCGGCCACGGCTGGGACGCCGCGCGCTGGCCCGGCGGCCGTCCGCCGACGCGTGCGGAACTCGACGCGGCCACCGGCGGCCGCCCCCTGTACCTCTCCCGCATCGACGTCCACTCGGCGGTCGTCACCTCCGCGTTGCTCGACCTCGTGCCCGGTATCGGCCCGGTGGACGGCCCGCTGACCGCCGGTGACCACCACGCCGTACGCGAAGCCGCTCTCGCCGCCATCACCCCCGCGCAGCGTGCCGAGGCCCAGCGCACCGCCCTGGCCCATGCCGCCTCCCTCGGCATCGGCTCCGTCCACGAGTGCGGCGGCCCGCAGATCTCCTCCGAGGACGACTTCACGGACCTGCTGAGGCTCGCCGGCGAGGTGCCGGGGCCGCGCGTGATCGGCTACTGGGCCGAGCGGACCGACGAAGGCGTGGCGAAGGCCCGCGAACTGGGCGCCCACGGCGCCGCCGGCGACCTCTTCGTGGACGGCGCCCTCGGCTCGCACACCGCCTGCCTGCACCAGCCGTACACCGACGCCGGCCACACCGGCACCGCCTACCTGGACGCCGACGCGGTCGCCGCCCATGTCGCCGCCTGCACCGAGGCGGGGCTCCAGGCGGGCTTCCACGCCATCGGCGACGCCGCCGTGCACGCGGTCGTGGAAGGGGTGCGCGCCGCCGCCGAGAAGGTCGGCCTCGCCCGCGTCCGGGCCGCCCGGCACCGCGTCGAGCACGCCGAGATGCTCACCTCCGAGACCGTCGCCGGCTTCGCCGAACTGGGCCTGATCGCCTCCGTCCAGCCCGCCTTCGACGCGCTCTGGGGCGGGGAGGACGGCATGTACGCCCAGCGTCTCGGCGCCGAGCGGGCCCGTACCCTCAACCCGTTCGCCGCCCTGCTGCGGGCAGGCGTACCCCTCGCGTTCGGCTCCGACAGCCCGGTCACGCCGCTCGACCCCTGGGGCACGGTCCGCGCCGCTGCCTTCCACCAGACCCCCGAGCACCGGGTCTCCGTGCGGGCCGCCTTCACCGCGCACACGCGGGGCGGCTGGCGGGCGATCGGCCGCGACGACGCGGGCGTCCTGGTACCCGGCGCGCCCGCCGACTATGCCGTCTGGCGGACCGACGAACTGATCGTCCAGGCCCCCGACGACCGCGTGGCCCGCTGGTCGACGGACCCGCGCTCCGGCACCCCCGGTCTGCCCGACCTGACGCCGGGCCGTGACCTGCCGGTCTGCTTGCGGACCGTCGTGGGCGGACGGACGGTGTTCGTACGGCCGGGCGAGTGATCTCCCGGGGTGGCGCGGCGGTGATCGTTCCCGGCCGCTGCGTCGCCCCACCTGGGCATCCTCCGCGCTCCCCCCGGCCAGGAGGGCGTCTGTGCAGGTCAGGAGGCTGTTGACAGTCGACGGCCGGGGGCCGGTAGGTTCGGCCGAGTCCACCACCGGACGCCCGCCCGGGGAGTGCTCGCACTCGTCGCAGCGCCGCTGGGTCAGGGACGGTGTGCCGCACGGGGCACCGTCACTGGGAGCCAGGCTCAGCGCCCGCGCCGACGAGGGAACGTTCCAGCCGGTCGGCAAGGTGTGACCCGGGTGGGGCCCGGGCGCTCAGTAGACAACGGCTTGAGGTCGACCCGCAGCCAGCGGGTCCCAGGTCGGCCCGAAGGGCGCCGGGCCCCCATCCGCCGTGGGACGAAGATGCCGAAAAACCTGCTCTTACCCCACTCTTGTGGAATCGACACCGCCGTACGAACCGGCAAGTCGCGTCATCCCAGGCCGCGCCCACTATGGTGGACCTCTGCGTACGACATGAAGGGGCAGCAGTGAACGACGGCGACGGGACCCTCGCGGCAGGCGCCCAGGGGAGGCAGTTCGGCCCGCTCGGCACGGCCTTGGTGATCATCCCGACCTACAACGAGGCGGAGAACATCAAGACCATCGTCGGCCGGGTGCGCCGGGCCGTACCCGAGGCGCACGTCCTGGTGGCGGACGACAACAGCCCCGACGGCACGGGCAAGCTCGCCGACGAGCTGGCCGCCGAGGACGACCACGTCCAGGTGCTGCACCGCAAGGGCAAGGAGGGCCTGGGCGCCGCCTACCTCGCGGGCTTCCGCTGGGGTCTGGAGCACGGCTACGGCGTGCTGGTCGAGATGGACGCCGACGGCTCCCACCAGCCCGAGGAGCTGCCCCGGCTGCTCACCGCCCTCAAGGGCGCCGACCTGGTGCTCGGCTCGCGCTGGGTGCCCGGCGGCCGGGTCGTGAACTGGCCCAAGTCCCGCGAGTTCATCTCCCGCGGCGGCAGCCTCTACTCCCGCATCGCCCTCGACCTGCCGCTGCGCGACATCACCGGCGGCTACCGTGCCTTCCGTCGCGAGACCCTGGAGGGCCTGGGCCTGACCGAGGTCGCCTCGCAGGGCTACTGCTTCCAGGTCGACCTGGCCCGCCGTGCGGTCAAGGCCGGTTACCACGTGGTCGAGGTGCCCATCACCTTCGTGGAGCGCGAGCTCGGCGACTCCAAGATGAGCCGCGACATCCTGGTCGAGGCGCTGTGGCGGGTCACCGCCTGGGGCGTCGGCGACCGCGTCGGCAAGCTCACGGGGAAGGGCAAGCGGGGCTGAGGCCCGTCCGGCGGCTCCACAGCTGTGGCTGATCGTCCCTTATCCCGCACTGAGCTGCCTCCAGGCACACTGGGAGCATGACGACTGGCGCTCCCACTTCTCCGTCCACCGCCCGGCCCCAGCGCTCCCGGCTGCGCAGGTATCTGCCGCTGGGGATCGCCGTGTGGCTGGTGCTGGAGATCTGGCTGCTGATCCAGGTCGCCGGTGCGGCGGGCGGCCCCACCGTGTTCCTGCTCCTGGTGGCGGGCTTCGTCGTCGGATCCGTGGTGATCAAGCGGGCGGGCCGCCGGGCCTTCCAGAACCTCAACGAGGCGCTGCAGCGCGGCGGTTCGCCGACGAGCGGCGGCGGCAACGGTCTGATGATGCTCGGCGGTCTGCTGCTGATGATCCCGGGCCTGATCTCCGACGCGGCCGGCCTGCTCCTGCTGCTCCCGCCGGCCCAGAAGGCCGTGAGCCGGTTCGCGGAACGCACCCTCGACAGGAGCCTGCGCAAGGCTGCCCCGGGCAGTCTGGGCGACGCCTTTCAGCGGGCGCGCATCCACCGCCCCGACGGGAAGGTGGTCCAGGGCGAGGTGATCAGGCAGGACAGCAGCCGGGAGCCGGGGGAGCAGTGGCCGCCGTTGCCTCGGTGAGCCCGGCCCCCGGGAGGGGGCTCCGGACAGCACGAAACCGCGGGCGCCGTACGTTCACGTACGGCGCCCGCGGCTACTCGCGTGTCTCGCGTTACGCGCTCTTGCGGCTGTCGCGGGGGTGAACCGCGATGTTCATCGCCCCCGAGCGCAGAACCGCCAGGCGCTCCTCGAGGACCTCTTCGAGTTCCTCACGGGTACGCCGCTCCATCAACATGTCCCAATGGGTACGCGCGGGCTTGGCCTTCTTCTCTTCCGGGCCGTCGCCGTCGACAAGGAGTGCCTGAGCCCCGCAGACCTTGCACTCCCACTCCGGCGGGATCTCCGCCTCGACCGAGAAGGGCATCTCGAAACGGTGCCCCTTCTCGCATGCGTACTCCACGGCCTGGCGCGGAGCCAGGTCGATACCGCGGTCCGTCTCGTAGCTGGTCACTACGAGGCGCGTACCGCGAAGAGCTCGCTCACTCATGAATCGTGCCTCCCGGGCTTGTCGCCCACAGGACAGGTGTCGCTGTCGTCGTCATCCGGTCAACGTCCGGTCGGCGGTAAAGATTCCCGTTCCGTGTCCCGTTCCGGGTCATGCGTCGCCGTCGTAGCCGCCCCTTGTTCTACCCACAGGCGCCCGGTTTGTCACATCTGCTAGCAGATGTCACCCAGCGTTTCGGCATCTTTGACGCGCAGTAACGGTACGCCTGGCAGGCCAAACGCGTACACTACCGCCCTTTCGCGCTGAGTGCTAAATCGTTGCTAGATCCTCTCCGGAACCGGGTTGCCCGCCTCGCCGATCGCGCGCCGTACCGGGACCCGTGCGAGCAGGGCGAAGCCGATGACGAAGAAGGCCACCAGCGAGATGATCGCGGAGCGATAGCTCCCGGTCAGCTGGTAGGTCACGCCGAACAGCAGCGGCCCGAGCCAGCTCATCCCGCGGTCGCTCATCTCGTATGCGGAGAAGTACTCGGCCTCCTTGCCGGGCGGCACGAGGTGGGAGAACAGCGACCGGGACAGCGCCTGGCTGCCACCGAGGACCAGCCCGATCCCGGCGGCCAGCACGAAGAACCACACCGGGACCCCGGCGGGCAGGAAGTAGCCGGCCCCCAGGGTGACCGTCCAGGCCACCAGCGAACCGAGGATCGTGTGCTTCGCCCCGTAGGTCCGGGCCAGCCGCCCCATCGCGAGCGCGCCGGCCACGGCCAGCACCTGCACCAGCAGCACCGCCACGATCAGGGTCGACTGCCCGAGTCCCAGCTCCTCGGAGCCGTAGACCGAGGCCTGGGAGATCACCGTCTGGATGCCGTCGTTGTAGATGAGGTACGCCAGCAGGAAGGCGAGTGTCAGCGGATACCGGCGCATGTCCCGGACCGTCGCCGCGAGCTGCCGCAGCCCCGGGGCGGTGGCACGCTCCACGCGCGCGTGCCGGTCGCGTAGCCGGCGCAGCGGTACGAGCGTGAAGGCGCCCCACCACAGCCCGGCCGAGGCCAGGCAGATGCGGACCGCGGCCGTCTCGGTCAGACCGAAGGAGTCGTGCGCCGAGTACAGGACGAGGTTGGCCACGAGGACCAGGGAGCCCGCCGCGTAGCCGAAGGCCCAGCCCCGGGAGGAGACCGTGTCGCGCTCCTCGGGCGGGGCGATCTGCGGCAGGTAGGAGTTGTAGAGCATCATCCCCACGGACTGCGCCGCGTTGGCCACCACGAGCAGCACCCCGCCGAGCAGATAGCGGTCGCCGTCCAGGAAGAACAGGCCCGTGGTGGCGGCCGCCCCGGTGTACGCCGCCGCCGCGAGCAGCGGCTTCTTCCGGCCGGTGCGGTCCGCGGCCGCACCCACCAGGGGCATCAGCACGACGGCCACGATCACCGACAGGGAGACGGAGTAGGCGAAGAAGGAGCCCGCGCGGACCGGCACCCCCAGCGGGTGCACATAGCCGTCGGCGTCCGCGGCCTTCTCGGCGACCGCGGTGAGGTACGGGCCCAGGAAGACGGTCAGGACGGTCGTCGAATAGACCGAGCACGCCCAGTCGTAGAAGTACCAGCCGCGCTGCTCGCGCCGCAGTCCCGCGGCCTCCTCGGCCGTCTGTGTCCGCACGGTCTCGGTGTCCACCCGTGCCCTCGCTTCCCCGCTGAAGTGCTGTGCGAAGGCGTGGCCCGGGTGGCCCGGGCGGTCAGACCCAGACGCCGCGGTCCTCCATGACCTTGCGCAACGTGTCGATGTGATCGGTCATGATGCCATCGACTCCCAGGTCCAGGAGCCGGTGCATCCGCTCCGCTTCGTTGATCGTCCACACGTGCACCTGCAGCCCGCGCGCGTGGGCGGCGCGGACGAAGCGCTCGTCGACCACCGGGACGCCCGACTGGGCCTCGGGGACCTGCGCGGCGACCGCGGAACGGCGCACCGAGGCTGGCAGCCCCCAGGAGCGCAGCCGCAGGCTGAGCACCCCGCGGGTGCCGAACGAGGTGGCCAGGCGCGGCCCGGCCAGCCGCTGCGCCCGCAGCACCCGCGCCTCGGAGAAGGAGCCCACGCAGACCCGGTCCCAGGCGTCCGTGCGCTCGATCAGCTCCAGGAAGGGCCGCAGGGCCGTCTCCGCCTTGAGGTCCACGTTCCAGCGGACCCCGGGGAAGGTCTCCAGCAGCTCCTCGAAGAGCGGTACCGGTTCCTTCCCTCCCACGCGCGCGTGCCGGATGTCCTCCCACGGCAGGTCGGCGATGCGGCCCGCCCCGTCGGTCACCCGGTCCAGCGTGCTGTCGTGGAAGGCGACCAGCTTGCCGTCCAGCGTCGTGTGGACGTCGGTCTCGATGTACCGGTAGCCCATGTCGACCGCGCGCCGGAACTGCGCCACGGTGTTCTCCAGCCCTGCGGCCGCCCCGCCGCGGTGGGCGAAGGCGATGGGGCCGGGATGGTCGAGATAGGGGTGGCGTATTGCGGTGGTCACGGACGCAGTATCGCCCCATCGGGTGTCCGCGCGGCAACCACCGTGCTGCCGTGCGATGCCGCCGGGACGGCGAACATCCGCAGGAACAGCTGCGCCAGCGGCCCGATGGACACCGCGTACAGAAGCGTGCCGACACCTATGGTGCCGCCCAGGGCGAAGCCGGTGACCACCACCGTGACCTCGACCACCGTCCGCATCAGCCGGATCGAGCGGCCGGTGCGCCGGTGCAGTCCCGTCATCAGCCCGTCGCGCGGGCCCGGTCCGAAACGCGCCGCGATGTACAGGCCGGTCGCCACGCCGTTCAGCACGATGCCGGCCACCAGCAGCGGGACCCGTACGGCGAGGCTGTGCACGTCCGGTAGCAGGGCGAGGGTGCCGTCCATGGCCAGACCGACGACGAAGACGTTGGAGACCGTGCCGAGGCCGGGCCGCTGGCGCAACGGGATCCACAGGAGCAGCACCATCGCCCCCACGACGATCGACACCACGCCGATGGTCATCCCGGTGAGTTCCGCCAGCCCCTGGTGGAGCACGTTCCAGGGCTCCAGGCCGAGACCCGCTGCCACGAGAAGCGCGGAACTCGCGCCGTAGAGCGCGAGTCCTGCGTACAGCTGGAACAGACGTCGTCCGAGACGGCTGGGAGTGGACACGACATACCCCCCTGGGTGGTGGCGGTGGCCTGATGCATGACACTCTGTGGCTCGGGATGAATTCCCATCCATGGCCAATTCGGGGAAGGTGGACTGATCGTCATGGCGCAGTGGACCTCAGCGGTCGGGGCCGCGCAGCTCGCCCGGCAGCTCAACTCCCAGCAGGACCGCCCGGCCGGCCCCGGCACGCGCCGTCCGCCCGCCTACCGTGCCCTCGCCGACGGCATCCGGCTCCTGGTGCTCGAAGGGCGCGTCCCCGTGGCCGCCCGGCTCCCCGCCGAACGCGAACTGGCCCTGGCCCTCTCCGTCAGCCGTACGACGGTGGCGGCCGCCTACGAGGCACTGCGCAGCGAGGGATTCCTGGAATCCCGGCGCGGTGCCGGCAGCTGGACCGCCGTACCGGCGGGCAACCCACTGCCCGCACGCGGCCTGGAGCCCCTGCCCCCGGAGGCCCTCGGCTCGCTGATCGACCTGGGCTGCGCCTCGCTGCCGGCCCCGGAGCCGTGGCTCACCCGTGCCGTGCAGGGAGCGCTGGAGGAGCTGCCGCCGTACGCCCACACGCACGGCGACTACCCGGCCGGGCTGCCGGCCCTGCGCTCGATGATCGCGGAGCGCTACACCGCGCGCGGGATCTCCACCATGCCCGAGCAGATCATGGTGACGACCGGGGCGATGGGCGCCATCGACGCGATCTGCCACCTCTTCGCGGGCCGCGGCGAGCGCATCGCCGTCGAGTCGCCGTCCTACGCCAACATCCTCCAGCTGATGCGGGAGGCGGGCGCACGCCTCGTGCCGGTCGCCATGGCCCAGGGGCTGACCGGCTGGGACATGGACCGCTGGCGCCAGGTCCTGCGCGAGGCGGCGCCCCGGCTCGCCTATGTCGTCGCCGACTTCCACAATCCGACCGGCGCGCTCGCCGACGAGGACCAGCGGCGCCGGCTGGTGGACGCGGCCCGCTCGGCCGGGACCGTCCTCGTGGCCGACGAGACGATGACCGAGCTGTGGCTCGACGAGGAGTTCGAGCACGGCGGGATGCCGCGTCCGGTGTGCAGCTTCGACCCGGCCGGCTCGACCGTCATCACGGTCGGCTCGGCCAGCAAGGCGTTCTGGGCCGGCATGCGGATCGGCTGGGTGCGCGCCGCCCCGGACGTGATCCGCAGCCTGGTCTCCGCGCGCGCGTATGCCGACCTCGGCACGCCTGTGCTGGAACAGCTGGCCGTGAACTGGCTGTTCAGCACGGGCGGCTGGGAACAGGCCGTCGAGCTGCGGCGGGCCCAGGCACGTGAGAACCGGGACGCCCTGGTGGCCGCGGTACGCCGCGAGCTGCCCGGCTGGGAGTTCGAGATCCCCCGGGGCGGCCTGACCCTCTGGGTCCGCGCGGGCGGCCTCTCGGGATCGAGGCTGGCCGAGGCGGGGGAGCGGGTCGGAGTCCGGGTCCCCTCGGGCCCCCGGTTCGGCGTCGACGGCGCCTTCGAGGGCTACGTCCGCCTCCCGTTCACGGTCGGCGGAGCAGTGGCGGACGAGGCGGCATCACGCCTGGCCGCGGCGGCCCGCCTGGTGGAGACGGGGGCGACGGGGGGTACGGAGGCGCCTCGCACGTTTGTGGCGTAGGCGCGGGGTCGCTTCGCTGCGTGTTCGGCTGCGGGTGCGTGGGGGCTGGTCGCGCGGTTCCCCGTGCGCCTTCAAGGGGAGGCACCCCGCCGACGCGGGCGAGCGACCCCACCCCCGCCCGGCGACAGTGCCGCGCCGCCTATGAAGTCTCGGCAGCCAGAGCCTCGGCAGCCGGCGGTTCCGCCCCGGTCGGCGTGGCCTCCACGGGAGTCGTCCGCGGCGGCAGCAGCCCCAGCACCGCCTGCCGATCGGCATCGCTGGTCGCATCGTCGTAAGGGTCCGGAGTGGACGGCACCTGAAGCCGATGCACCGCCCCCGACCCCAGCCGCGCATACCCCCGCCCCGGCGGCACGTGCACCAGCGGCGTCGTGTGCGGCCGCGCCCCCAGCACCGCCTCCACCTGCTCTGGCGCCGCAGCCCCCAGCACGACCCGCGCGCGCGTGTGCAGCCGTACCGCGTCGTTCAACGCCTCCGCGCTCTCGAACTGCTCGGCCACGACCACGGTCACGTTCGCCGCGCGTCCGTGCCGCAGTGGCATCTGGAGCATCACCTGCGGGTCCCTGCGGCCGTCCGCGGCGCAAAGGTGGGTGAAGACGGTCGGCCGGTCCAGCAGGATCCACAGCGGGCGCCGGGCGTCCTCGGGCGGCGGGTCGCCCGCCTGCCGTGCCCGGTTGACGGCGATCAGCCGCCGCTCGGTCTCCTGCGCGGCCCACTCCAGACTGGCCAGCGCCCCGGCCGCCGCGCACTCCACGGCCAGCACACCGTCCCGCCCGATCAGGCACGCGTACTCGCCGGTGCCGCCGCCGTCGACGATCAGTACGTCGCCGTACTGGAGCGCCTGCAGGGCGATCGAGCGCAGCAGGGTCGACGTGCCGCTGCCGGGGTGCCCCATGGCCAGCAGGTGCGGCTCGGTCGAGCGGATGCCGGTGCGCCAGACGACCGGCGGAACGTCGTGCTGTTCCTCTCCGTAGGAGAGGGGAAGCGTGCGCTGGACCTCGCTCGGGTCGGTGAAGCCGAGCACCGTCTCGCCCGGCGTGGTGACGAAGCGCTGGGCGGCGATGTCGGTGGGCAGCGGGGCGAGAGCGGTCACCGTCAACCGGTTGCCCTCCTCGTCCCACACGAAGTGGTACTCGCGGCCCCGCCCGGCCTTCGTGGTGAGCAACTGCTCGATCCGCGCGCGGGCCGCGGGTTCGCCGTCCGGGAAGTAGGCGGGGTAGCGGATCACGAGGTGACCGACGCGCCCGCCGTCGTCGAACTCGTGGGTCTCGAACGCCTTCTCCCACTCCCCGCCGTGCGCGTACAGCGGCGCCGGGTCCTCGGCGGTGGAGAAGTACGGCACGAGCGCCTCGTAGAAGGACCGGAGCCGCTCGGTCTGCGACTCGTCCGGCCCCTCGGGTGCCGGTGGGGTGCGGTCGCGGCCCTGCCAGGCCGCCGCCGCCATCAGGCCGATGGCGGCGAGCAGTGGCCCGTAGGGCATCAGTGACACGACCAGGACCACGGAGGCCGCCAGGAACAGCAGCGGCCCGCGCTTGTCCTTGGGGGTCTCGGCCCACTTGCGCCGCCCGGCCGAGGCCAGTCGGCGCAGCCCGCGCGAGATGGTGATCAGCGGGTGGAGGACGTCGGTGGCGCTGTCGGCCGCCGTGCGGGCCAGCTCCCGGCTCCGGGCGATCTGCATCCGGGCGATCTGTGCGCTGTCCTTGCTCAGAATGCGGGGGAGAGGGCGCCGGGCCACTGCTGTCTCCTGATGGTGCGTACGGGCGGGTGGTGGGGCGTCAGAACTTGATGCCGCCGAGGAGGCTCGCCAGGCTCTCGCCGCCGGCCTTGATGGAGGGGGCGATGGCCGTGCTCGACAGGTAGAAGCCGAACAGGGCCGAGACGGCGGCGTGCGTGCCCTTGAGTCCGTCCTTGCGGAAGAAGAGAAAGACGATGATGCCGAGCAGGAGCACGCCTGACAGGGAGAGGATCATTTGAGGCCTCCTGGTGTCGAGAGGGGACAGTCACCATGAGTACTTCCAGGATCACAGGATGTGTCTATACGATAAAAGGTGCAACTGGGTGAAATTCAGGCTGTTTCCCCCAGCCGGCGGAGCGTTCATAGGCCGGTTGAACAGGGCACTTGCACCGGGCGAGGTCTGCAGTGATCTTTACCTCGGGCACAACGGGTCATGTGAGGCGCGAGCCAGTACCCTTGCGATTCACCTGAACGGTTGTAATGAGAGGCGGTCCGGCCGATGAGTGAAGCCCCCGACCCCGAGGTCGTGGAGCTGGCGACCAAGATCTTCGATCTGGCCCGGCAGGGGCGGACCGAGGAGCTCGTGGCGTACGTCGACGCGGGCGTTCCGGCCAACCTCACCAACGACCGCGGCGACTCGCTCGTGATGCTCGCCGCCTACCACGGTCACGCCGACGCGGTACGCGCTCTGCTCGCCCGTGGCGCGGACGCGGACCGGATCAACGACCGAGGCCAGACCCCGATCGCGGGAGCCGTCTTCAAGGGTGAGACGGAAGTGATCAAGGCCCTCATCGAGGGCGGCGCCGATCCCGCCGCGGGCACTCCCTCGGCCGTGGACACGGCACGCATGTTCGGCAAGACGGAACTCCTGGAAATGTTCGGCGCACACTGATGCATACGTCCTGACCAGGAACGACACAGACAACGGGGGAGGCGGTACAGGGCCGCCGGAAATACGGTCGCGGCAGCAGACACCGCGGGTCATCATGACGACGTGATTCACGGACGCGATGGCTGGGCAGATGTTGCCGCACCGCGCGGACCGTGATGCGGTCCGCATGGGCCACCGACGAGAGGCAGAGAGAAATGGTCTACAGCAAGCAAGAGACGGCGGGCGCTCCGACGTTGTGTCACGCGGCCAGGTAGTGCGTGTTTCCCGGTTGCGTCGACGCTTGATGTGAGGCTGTTTCCCATGTTCGATCCGGTCATAGCGCCCAGCGGTACGCTGCTCGGCCTGCTCCAGCGGGGCCGCGGCGACGGCACGCTGCACGCGCTCACCGCCCCGCGCGCGGAAGCGCTCGCGGCCCTGAACCACTGCGTGCTCCGCGACCCCCGCCACGACTGGCAGGTGGAGAACCGCTCGCTCTACTACGCCCGGCTCTACCTCGACCTGAACGGCGAGCTGGACGCCATCGAGGCGCACCTCTTCGACGCCGAGGACGTCCTCGACTCCGACGAGTCCCGCACCGGCCTCGCCCTGGCCGTTCTCGGGCACCTCGCCTCCTACGGCAGGCGCGACGCGCTCGCACTGCTGCGCAGGTACGCCGCCCACGGTTCCAACTGGGCCTGGGCCCTGGACGAGCTGGCCCTCAGGGACGACGACGCGGGCCTGCGCGCCCTCGCCGCCCCCGTCCTGGCCCGCTTCGCCACCGACCCCGAGGGCGAGGCCGAGCTGGCCGCCGCCGTGCGCGACGCCTTCGAGCCGAGGCCCTGGCGGCTGTGGGCCGAGGATCCGCGCGAATCGATCGCCACGCGCGTGCGTGCCGCCCAGGAGACCGGCTGTTTCGACCGCTGGCAGCGCCAGATGCGGCCCACCGGGCCCCGCCCCGGGTGGAGCGTGCGAGCCGTCTTCGAGTGGGCCCAGCAGGGCGTCGAGCGCGGCGCCGCCCTCCATGTGCCGGCCGCCCGCTGCCTGGTCGCCGTGGCCGGACCCGAGGACCGGCCGGAGATCCTCCAGGCCGCACGGAACGGCTTCGAGGGCGCCCGCTGCACGGCACTGCGCTACCTCGCCGACAGCAACGACCCCGACGCCCTCGATCTGATCGAGGCCGCCGTCGCCGACGGACCGGCACTCGTCGTGGAGGCCGCCGTCGACGCCTTCGAACGGATGCGCAGCATCGCCGCCGTCGACCGCGCGCGCGGCTGGGCCCAGCGCCCCGACGTCCTCGGCGCCGCCGCCGGACGCATGCTGGCTTGCCGGGGCGGAGCCCAGGACCGCGAACTCGTCCTCGGCGCCCTGCGCGAGGCCGTACGCGGCGAAGGCCCCGACGCGCCGACCCTGTGGACCCTGGTCGACGGCACCGGACGCCTCGGCATCGCCTGCGCGGCCCCCGTCCTGCGCCACATCTACCGGGAGACGGCCTCCTCCCACCTGCGCGGCCGCGCCGCCCGCGCCCTGGCCGCCACCGACCCCTCCTTCGCCACCGGCTTCGCCGTCGAATGCCTGTGGGACTGCGAGGAGACCACCCGCGAACTCGCCGCCCGGCACGCCGAGACCGGTGACGCCCGGGTCGTCGAAAGGCTCCGCCGCCTCGCCGCCGATCCGGCCGAGGAGGCCGAGGTGCAGACCGCGGTCCGCAGCCGGTTCGGACCGGACACCCAGGCCATCTGACCCCACCGGGCACCGTCGTACGCACACCCGACGGGCGGAAGACCGCCCGTCGGGTGAACATCGGGTGACTCACAGGTCAGGCGGGCATGGCGGCCGACTGACCTGCTCGGGTGTGCAGCCCAACGCTCATGGGACGTTCCCCGGCCGGAAAGATCGACGTTGACGAGGCCACGTCCTGCGCGGCGACAACACCCGTATGCGTGTCGTCATAGTGACCGAATCCTTTCCCCCCGATGTGAACGGCGTAGCCCACTGCGCGCTCCAGACCGCCCGGCACCTCGTGGATCGCGGTCACCACCCGCTCGTCGTCGCGCCGGCCACCGCGCCCGGCACCAAGGCCGACGCCCTCGAGGCGCCGTGCCCCGTTGTCCGTATCCCCTCCCTCCCGCTCCCCGGCTACCCCCAGGTGCGCGTCGCGCTCCCCAGCCGGCGCCTCGCCGCGGCGCTCACCGAGCACCGCGCCGACGTCGTTCACCTGGCAAGTCCCTTCGTTCTCGGTGTCCGCGGCATGGCGGCCGCAGCCCGGCTCGGCATCCCCGCCGTCGCCGTCTACCAGACCGATCTGGCCGGATACGCCCGTACCTACATGGGCGCCGGCGAGGCCGCCGCCTGGCGCCGGATCCGCTCCGTGCACTCCGCCGCCGACCGCACCCTGGCCCCGTCCAGCGCCGCCATGCACGACCTGGAGGCGCACGGCGTACCGCGGGTACGGCTGTGGCCGCGCGGCGTGGACACCGTACGTTTTCGGCCGGAGCACCGTGACGAGGCGATGCGCCGCGAACTGGCCCCGAACGGCGAGCTGATCGTCGGCTACGTCGGCCGGCTCGCCCCCGAGAAGCAGGTCGAACTCCTCGCCGGAGTCTGCGGCCTGGAGGGCGTGCGGGTGGTGGTGGTCGGCGACGGCCCCAGCCAGCCCCACCTCGCCGAGGCCCTGCCCGGCGCGGTCTTCCTCGGCCGCCGCACCGGCGACGAACTCGGCCGGATCTTCGCCTCGCTGGACCTGTTCGTGCACACCGGCCCCTTCGAGACGTTCTGCCAGACCGTCCAGGAGGCCATGGCCAGCGGGGTGCCGGTGATCGCGCCCGCCGCCGGCGGCCCGCTCGACCTGGTCGCCCACGGCCGCACGGGACTGCTCGTACCGCCGCGCGACGAGAACGCCGTGACGGAGGCCGTACGCACCCTGATCGCCGATCCGAACCAGCTGGCGGAGTACGGCGCCGCCGGGCGGGCCATGGTCGAGGGGCGCACCTGGGCCGCCGTCGGCGACCGGCTGATCGCGCACTACGAGGACGTGCTCGCCGCACGGAGGACGGCGGTGGCGGCATGACCGGCGCATCCCTGCGCATCGTCCGGCTCGCCAACTTCGTCACCCCGGCCTCCGGCGGCCTGCGCACGGCCCTGCACGAACTGGGCAAGGGCTTCCGGGCAGCGGGCCACGAGCCGGTGCTGATCGTCCCGGGCGAGCGGTACAGCGACCGCGACACGGAGCAGGGCCGGGTCATCACCCTGCCCGGACCGGTCCTGCCCGGCACCGGCGGCTACCGCGTCCTGACCGACAAGCGACGCGTGGCCGCCCTCCTGGAGGACCTCGCCCCGCACCGCCTGGAGGTCTCCGACCGCACCACCCTGCGGTGGACCGGCCGCTGGGCCCGCCGCGCGCGCGTGCCCGCCGTGATGGTCTCCCACGAGACCGCCGACGGCGTGCTGCGCACCTGGGGCATGTCCGAGAACCTCGCCCGCCGGACCGCCGACAGCCTCAACACCCGTACCGCGCACGTCTACTCGCGGGTCGTGTGCACGACGGAGTTCGCCGAGCGCGAGTTCGTACGCATCGGCGCGCGCAACGTCGTACGCGCCCCCCTCGGCGTCGACCTGATGGCGCGCCACCCCGCACTGCGCGACCCGGGGCTGCGCGCCGTTCACGCGCGCGCGGACGAGGCGCTGCTCGTGATGTGCTCCCGGCTGTCCGTGGAGAAGCGGCCCGGCACGGCTCTGGACGCCCTGGAGGCGCTGCTGCGGCGCGGTCGGCGGGCGGTGCTCGTGGTGGCCGGGGACGGCCCGCTGCGGGCGCGACTGGAACAGCGTGCGCGGGAGCGCGGGCTGCCGGTCACCTTCCTGGGGTACGTCTCCGACCGGGCCGTGCTCGGTGCGCTCCAGGCGTCCGCCGACGTCTGCCTGGCACCCGGGCCCGCCGAGACCTTCGGTCTGGCCGCGCTGGAAGCCCTGGCGTGCGGGACGCCCGTGGTGGCGAGCGCTTCGTCGGCGCTGCCCGAGGTGATCGGGTCCGCGGGGGCGGCCGCGGCCGACCGCGCCGACGCCTTCGCGGACGCCGTGGAGCGGCTCCTGTCACGCTCCGAGCCCGAGCGCCGGGAGGCCGCACGCGCGCGTGCCGAGTGCTTCGGGTGGGGAACGTCGGTGGAGGCGTTCCTGGCGGCGCACGACGCGCCCGTGCTGAGGCGTGCGGACGCCCCGGCGCGGCCCGCCGCCCGGGAGGGCGTGGCATGAGAACGGTCCGCTTCGTGGCGCTCGGGGACTCGCTGACCGAAGGCGTGGGCGACCGCGCAGGGGACGTCTGGAGGGGCTGGGCGGCGCTGCTGGCCGGCGGCCTCGCCGGGGACACCGGGGGCGTGGAGTTCACCAACCTCGCGGTGAGCGGGGCCCAGACGCGGGACGTACTGGAGCGGCAGACTCCGGCCGGTCTCGCGCTCGCCCCCGACCTGGTGGCCGTGGTCATCGGTGTCAACGACACCCTGCGCGCCACCTTCGACATCCACGCGGTCGCCGCCCGGCTCGACCAGGTGTACGCGGCCTTCACCAGCCAGGGGGCGACCCTGCTCACCGCCTGTCTGCCCGACCCCGGCGCGATGCTGCGGCTCCCGGCCGCCCTGGCCCGCCCGTTGGCCCGCCGGCAGCGGGCGGTCAACGCGGTCGTCCACGCGCTGTCCGACCGGTACGGGGCCGTCCACCTGCACGCCTCGGAGGGCGAGTGGCTCACCGACCGCGCGCTGTGGAGCGCGGACCGGCTGCACCCGGGCGAGCGCGGTCACCGGCAGCTGGCCGTCCGTTTCCACGCCCTGCTCGCGCAGGCGGGCATGGGCTTGGGTACGGCGCCGTCCCCCGAACCCGAGTTCCCCGCCCCGACTCGGTCGGCGAGCCTGTTGTGGCTGGCCACCGCGGGCACCGCCTGGGTGGTCCGGCGGTGCAAGGACCTGCTGCCGCAACTGCTGAGCCTGGCCGCCGACGAGATGCGGCACCGCGCGCGGGGCACCAGCGCCCGCCTCGACGTGCGCGCCACGGCCGCGGTGTCCGCGGCACTGGCCGCCTTGCCGGTGGCGGAGCGGTCGCAGGACACTCCGGCTTTGGCTGCCTTGCCGGTGGCGGAGAGGTCGCCGGAGGCCCCGGTTTTGGCGGCCTTGCCGGTGGCGGAGCGGTCGCCGGACGCCTCGGTTTTGGCGGCCTTGCCGGTGGCGGAGCGGTCGCCGGACGCCTCGGTTTTGGCGGCCTTGCCGGTGGCGGAGCGGTCGCCGGACGCCCCGGCTTTGGCCGCCCTGCCCGTGGCGGAGCGGTCGCAGGCCACCCCTGACGACGCCGAGGCTCAGCGGCGCCGTACGGCCACGAACCTGACCGTGGTGCCCGGCCCCGCCTGCGCGGCGGCAGGAAGGTCGGCGGAGCCGACCACGGCGATCACCGGGTAGCCCCCGGTGGTCGGGTGGTCGGCCAGGAAGACCACCGGCCGGCCGTCCGGCGGGACCTGCACCGCGCCGAGCACCATGCCCTCGCTGGGAAGTTCGCCGATCCGGGCCCGCTCCAGGGCGGGCCCCTCCGTGCGCAGGCCGATCCGGTTGCTCGCCGAGGACACCCGGTACGCGCGCGTGGTGAGATCCCGGACCGCGCGCGCCGTGAACCAGTCCTCGCGCGGGCCCGGCGTCACCCGGAGCACGAGTTCGGCCGGCGGACCCGGCTGCGGAACGCCGTCCACGCGCGCGGGAGGGCCGGCCGGGGTGCCGAGCGGCAGCACCATGCCGTCCGCGAGCGGCGGCGGGCCGAGGCCGGACAGCAGGTCCGTGGCGCGGCTGCCGAGGACCGGCTCCACGGCGATGCCGCCCGACACGGCCACATAGGTGCGTACGCCGGCCACGGCCGCCCCCACATCCAGCAGTGCGCCGGCGGGTACGACGACCGGGGCGCCCCAGGCCGCCGGGCGGCCGCCCACCGTGACCGGGCAGGGCGCGCCCCCGACCACCGCGGTCACCGTCGAGCGGGGGCGCAGGGCACAGCCGTTGAGGGTGGTCTCCAGGACGGCCGCGTCCGGCGGATTGCCGGCCAGCCGGTTGACCAGGGCCGCCGCGCGCGGGTCGAGCGCCCCGGAGCGGGGCACGCCGAGATGCGCGTACCCGGGCCGCCCACGGTCCTGCACGGTGGTCAGCGCCCCGGCGCGTACGACGACGAGCGCGCGGTCGGTCATGTGTCCACTCTTTGCACGAGGCGTACGAGGTGCACGAGACGGAGGTGCACGAGACGTTCGAGCTCTCTTCGTTCGAGGCGTACGAGGCGCACGCTCGTGTGGGTTGTCATGAATCCCTCACCGGCATGAAGCGCACGCGCGTGCCCGGTGAGAGCAACGCAGCCGGTACGCGCGCGTGGTCCCACAGCACCGCCTCCGTCGTACCGATCAGCTGCCAGCCGCCCGGCGAGGAGCGCGGGTACACGCCGGTGTACGGCCCAGCCAAGGCCACGGCGCCTGCCGGTACCGCCGTGCGCGGGGTGGCCCGGCGCGGGACGTCGTAGCGGGCGGGCAGCCCGGTGAGGTAGCCGAAGCCGGGCGCGAACCCGCAGAACGCCACGGTGAATTCGGTGCCCGAGTGGATCCGGGCCGCCTCACGCTCGGACACCTTCCAGTGGGCGGCGACCTCGGCGAGGTCCGGGCCGTCGTAGCGCACGGGCAGCTCGACCAGCTCACGCGCGCGCGGAGGAGCGGGAGGTACTGCGGAGGAGGTCAGTTCGGAAGCCCAACGGACCGGGTCGGCCAGGCCGTCGAGCAGGACCGTCCGGGCTGCAGGGACGATCTCGCGGACGGCCAGCGAACCCTCCGCGCGGCGGCGCAGCAGCTCCGCGTGCAGGGCCTGCGCCTCGGCGCCCGAGGCGACCTCCACCAACAGGGCGTCGTCGCCGACGGGAAGTGCCCTCATGCGAAGGCCTCCACCCGTACGCCCGCCGTCACCAGCCGCTCGCGCACCCGGCGGGCCAGCTCCACCGCGCCGGGCGTGTCGCCGTGCAGACACAGCGAGCGGGCGCGCACCTGGATGTGCGCGCCGGAGTGCGCGACGACGGCTCCCGAACGCGCGAGACTCACCGAGCGCTCCACGACGGCGTCCGGATCGGTCACCACGGCACCCTCCCGGTCGCGCGGCACCAGCGTGCCCTCGTCGCTGTAGGCACGGTCGGCGAACGCCTCCGTGACGGCCGGCAGGCCCGCCTTCGCGGCCAGCGCCAGCACCCGCGAGCCGGGCAGGCCCAGCACCGGCAGCGAACCGTCGGCCAGGAGCACCCCGTCGACCACCGCCGCGGCCTGCTCCTCGTCGTGCACGACCCGGTTGTAGAGCGCGCCGTGCGGCTTCACGTACGCCACGCGCGCGCCCGCCGCCTTGGCGAACACCTCCAGGGCACCGATCTGGTAGGCCACTTCGGCCGCCAGCTCGGCGGGCGGCACGTCCATCGCGCGCCGCCCGAAACCGGCGAGGTCCCGGTAGGAGACCTGCGCGCCGATCGTCACCCCGCGCTCGGCGGCCAGTTCGCACACCCGGCGCATGGTGGCCGCGTCCCCGGCGTGGAACCCGCAGGCCACGTTGGCGCTGGTGACGACCGACAGCAGCTGCTCGTCGTCGGTCAGCCGCCAGCGGCCGAAGCCCTCGCCGAGGTCGGCGTTCAGATCGATCGCGGTCATGGTCCTGCGTGTCTCCGGTCCTCGTGTCGTGTGTGCTGTTCACCGGTGTCGGTGTTCGCCGGTGTCAGTCGACGCCGACCACGCGGTACTGCTCGTCGCGGGCGTCGGTCAGGAACATCTGGCCCGGTGCGTGGGTGAGGGCGAACGGCGGCCGGGAAGCCATCACCGCCGCCTGCGGCGTCACCCCGCACGCCCAGAACACCGGGATGTCGTCGGCATCGGCGTCCACCGGATCCCCGAAGTCGGGCCGGCCGAGGTCCTCGATGCCGAGGGCCGAGGGATCGCCGCAGTGCACAGGGCCGCCGTGCACGGCGGGCAGCAGGCTGCTCTCCCGGATCGCGGCGCGCAGGTGGTCCGGCGGCACCGGACGCATGGACACCACCATCGGGCCGCGCAGCCGGCCCGCCGGGCGGCACTGCCTGCCGGTCACGTACATCGGCACGTTGCGGCCCTGCTCGACGTGCCGGATCGGGACGCCCGCCCCGGCCAGCGCCCACTCGAAGGTGAAGCTGCACCCGAGCAGGAACGACACCAGGTCGTCCCGCCAGTGCGCGCGCACGTCCGTCGGTTCCTCGACCAGCTCGCCGTCCTGCCAGACCCGGTAGCGCGGCAGGTCGGTGCGCAGGTCGGCGCCCTCCGCGAGGACGGTGGTGACGGAACCCGCGTCCGTGACGTCCAGCACCGGACAGGGCTTCGGATTGCGCTGGCAGAACAGCAGCATGTCGTACGCCCAGTCGGCCGGCACCGCGATCAGGTTGGCCTGTGTGTGGCCCGCCGCGACACCCGCCGTGTGGCCCGCCAGGCCCTCCCGGAAGCGGGCCCGTGCGGCATCCGGGCGCCACGCGTGCGCGTGCTCGTCGACGAGGGTCACGGGCCGGTCCTCGGTACGGTTCACCCGCATCACGCCAGCTCCTTCCCGCGCGTCTCCGGCAGCCCGAGCAGCGCCAGTGCCGCGAGGGCGTAGCCGATCGCACCGAAGACCAGCGCACCGCCCACGCCCCAGCTGTCGGCCAGGAAGCCCACCAGGGTCGGGAACACCGCACCGACCGCGCGGCCCGCGTTGTACGTGAAGCCCTGCCCGGTGCCGCGCACCGCCGTCGGGTACAGCTCGCTCAGGTACGAGCCGAAGCCGCTGAAGATCGCCGACATGCAGAAGCCGAGCGGGAAACCGAGCACCAGCAGCAGGGTGTTGGCGCCGTGCGGGATGTTCGCGTACGCAAGGATGCACCCAGCCGAGAGCACGGCGAACAGCCAGATGTTGCGGCGTCGGCCGAGCCGGTCGGTGAGATAGCCGCCGGTCAGATAGCCGAGGAAGGCGCCCGAGATCAGGAAGGTCAGATAGCCGCCGGTGCCGACGACGGACAGTCCGCGCTCGGTCTTCAGGTACGTCGGCACCCAGGTCGCCAGCGTGTAGTAACCGCCCTGCACGCCCGTGGAGAGCAGGCCCGCGAAGACCGTCGTGCGCAGCAGGCCGGGCTCGCCGCCCGTACCCGGCCGGAAGATCGCCGTGAACGAGCCGCGCTGCGGGCTCTGTTCGCGGGCCGCCGTCGCCCCGGGCGCGTCGTGAACCCGGCGGCGCAGCCACACCACCAGCAGCGCGGGCAGCGCCCCGGTCCAGAACATGATCCGCCAGGCCAGGCCGTCGCCCGCGAAGGAGAAGACCAGCGTGTAGACGATCGCGGCCAGCGCCCAGCCGACCGCCCAGGAACTCTGGATCGCGCCGAGCGTACGGCCCCGGTGCTTCGCGCTCGCGTATTCGGCGACCAGGATCGCCCCGACCGCCCACTCGCCGCCGAAGCCGAGGCCCTGGAGGGCGCGGAAGACCAGCAGGGTCTCGTAGTCGGGTGCGAAACCGCAGGCCACGGTGAAGACGGCGTACGTGATCACGGTGATCATCAGAGCCCGGACCCGGCCCACGCGGTCCGCGATCACACCGGCCGCGGCACCGCCGATCGCGGAGACCACCAGCGTGACGGTGGTGAACAGGCCGGTCTGGCCACTGTCCAGGCCGAAGGACGCCGCGAGCGCCACCATGCTGAGCGGCAGCGTGAAGTAGTCGTAGGAATCCAGGGCATATCCACCGAAAGCGCCGGCGAATGCGCGCCGGCCACGCGGGCCGAGGGCGTGCAGCCAGCCGAACGCGCCGTCCTCGGCGGCGCGTTCACCGTGTGCCGGTGGTAGGTCCGAAGTCACGGACCGGGGCGGAGGGGTCGTGCTCATGGGCACCTCGCAGACAGGGGACGGAGGGTGCGGGAACTGAGCAGTGCCGTGGGGGAGTCGTGCCGTGCCGAGCACCGTAGAGGATCGTTCAACGATCCTTCAATACCCACGTTGTTTCGTTCCGGAGTCTGCGATTGAATTCCGGGCATGGCAGAGCAGCTGACGGGACTGGCCGACGACCGCGCCCTGCTGGGGCGCACCAGCACCGCCGAACGGGTCTCCGACATCCTCCGGAGCCGTATCGCCGAGGGCTATTTCCCGCCAGGCACCCGGCTGTCCGAGGACGCCATCGGCGGCGCGCTCGGGGTCTCCCGCAACACCCTGCGCGAGGCGTTCCGGCTGCTCACGCACGAGCGCCTGCTCGTCCACGAACTCAACCGCGGTGTCTTCGTCCGGGTCCTGACCGTGGAGGACGTCGAGGACATCTATCGCACCCGGGCCCTGGTCGAGTGCGCGGTCGTCCGGGGCCTCGGCGAGCCGCCGTACGGGCTCGACGGGCTGGCCGCCGCCGTCACCGAGGGACAGCTGGCCACCCACGAGAATGACTGGAAAGCGCTGGGCACGGCCAACATCCACTTCCACCGCGAGCTGGTCGCGCTGGCCGGCAGCGAACGCACCGACGAGCTGATGCGCAGCGTCTTCGCCGAACTGCGGCTCGCCTTCCACGTCGTGGACGACCCGCGTCGGCTGCACGAGCCGTACCTCGCCCGCAATCGTCGGATCCTCCAGGCCCTGCAGGCCGGGGACCGCCGCGAGGCGGAGCAGCTGCTGGAGACCTACCTCGCCGACTCGCTGGAGCGGGTCGTCGAGGTGTACCGGCGGCGGGTCGGCGAGGACGGCACCGGCGCCTCTTGAGCGTCTGTGACGGCCGTCGCTTCTGCGTCGTTTGGGTCGTTGTCAGACCGAGGACCTAGTCTGTGCACCGTGACTTCGCCTGGATCGACGGACAGCGTTCCGCCCCAGCTCAGCGCGGGGCCGCGCCCGGCACCGGGCCCGGCCGCCGACGAGGGGCTGGCGCGTCGGCTGCGCGCGCTCGCCTGCACGGCGCCGCTGCACGACCTGGACGCGCGCAAGGCCAACCTGGCCGGCGAGTACTCGGTGTACGGCATGGCCGAGGTGGCCCTGGCCGCCATCGACCTGGTCACGCTGAACATGGACTTCGACACGGGCGCCGACCACGAGCATGTCGTGGCCCGGCTCGTCCCGCGCATCGCCGCCCAGACCCCGCACCGGCCCGTCTTCGAACACGAGCGCGTGGCCCGCTGGGTCCTGGAGAACCTGATCAACGTCGGCAGCGTGGACCGCGGCTTCCGCGCGGTGTACGGCACGTTCGCGCCGGACGGCACCTACGTCCGCCGTGACTACGACTTCAAGCTCATCGAGGAGGTCCCCGGCCCGGGCGGCACGGTCTACCTGCGCACGACGGACGAAGCGGTCAACGTCCTGGTCGGGGCCCTGGACACCGACGTCACGAGCGCGCAGATCGCGGCCGAGGTCAAGCTGGAGGTGCTGATCAGCCGCGGCCGCCTCGCCGACGCCCAGCTCGCCGCCGAGCAGGCCCGGTACCGCACGGTGCAGTACTCGGAGACCCTGCGCCGCGCCCTGGACGCCACCCGGCGCAACGTCCGCGCGGTGGACTGGCTCGACACCGTGCCCGACATGATCGCCGAGGCGCTGGACCACGTGGCCGACCGGTACCGCCACGAGAACGCGATCCTCACCAACATCCGCAAGGCCCGCGACGAGACCGAGGACCCCGAACACAAGCGGCGCGCCGCCGAGCTGGTGGACATCGTCAAGGACTGCATCCGGCGGCACACCCAGCTCCAGTCCCGCCTGCTGGAGGCGGGCCCCCTCTTCCGCGCCGAACAGGACCGGCAGGCCTTCGCCACGCCCACCACGACCTCCGGGACAGACCTGTACGGCCACCTGGTCGCGCCGCTGCTGCCGCTGCCCGTGGAGCAGGCGATACGGGTGACGGACGCGTTCTTCGCCAACGGCACCGGACTGCGCACGCCGGTGTCGGTGCGCGTGGCCGACCTCGTCGACATACTGCTGACGCCGCCGGTGGAGCGGGAGCACCTGGGTGCGGAGATGCCCGAGCCCGACCTGATCGCGACGCCGGACGACAGTCGCTTCAGCGAGGAGCAGCTGGCCGCTGCGACGGAGCTGCTGGACCTGCCTGCCGATGCGCCGCGCAGGTTGTCCGGGCTGCTGGCGGAGGCCCGGCGGACCGGGGACCCCGATCTGGCATATCTGGTTGCTCTGTTGGCGGTGCACGCGGCCAGTCCTGCTGTGGGCACGGCCTACCGCCAGGGCGAGGAGAAGCTCTTGTTCGCCGTGGACGACGGGACCGAGCTGGATGATCCCGAGTTCGGCGGGGCCGATCTGATCGTCGGGACCGCGTTGCTGGATGCGGCGGGAATGGCGGCGGACCGGACGGAGGCGGCATGACGTCGTCTGCCGGGTGCGGGTCCGTTGTGGCTGGTCGCACCCCGCGGCGGAGCCGCACATGGATGCAGCCCCACGCCCCTTCCGGGGCGCTTGCCCCCAGCCCTGTTTTCCAGACCGAGGAGTTGCAGTCGTGAGCGAGCACGTCGAGTGGAGTGACAGCGAGGCCCCGGCCCCGTCGGCATCCGCCGCCGTCACCCCCGCCGACGCCGCCGACGCGGCGCGGCTCGTCGCCTTCGGGCTGCAGCCCAAGCTGCAGCCGGCGCGCGACCAGGAGTACACCGAGCTGCTGCGGCGCTACCGTGACGACCCCGCGTTCGCGCGGCTCGCCGACGCCGTCGCCGCGGGTCTCGGGCTCGTCGTGCTGGAGGTGTCCCCGCGCGCGGGCATGGCCGTGACGGCCGCCGAGGACTCGGTGTTCGCCGTTCGCATGGGCGACTACGCGCGTCGCACCGCCGCCGACTCCTCGGACCGGTTTCTGCACGGGCTGGCCCATCTCGCCGTCGCCGCGCTGGCGTTTCCGCGCCCGGAGGACCTCGCCGACGACTCCTACATCGGCCGGGTCACCGTCAACGGCGTCGACGCGTTCGTACGGCAGGCCTGCCGCCGCCTGGAGGAGCGCGCCGAGGAGCAGGGCGAGAACACCGACCCGGCGACCGACGCGCCCGGCCTCGAGGCCGCCTGGCGGATCTGGGCCAGACGCAGCGCGACCGGCGCCACCAAGGACGCGCGCCGGCCGGCCGCGTCCACCACGGGCATGGTGGCAAAGGCCGTGGCCTTCCTCACCGACTCGGGGTTCCTGCAGCGCACCGGGGACGACCACGGCGGCACCTACCGCACCACGGCCCGCTACCAGCTCCAGGTGCGCGACATGGCCGGCAGCGCCGCCATGGCCGAGCTGCTGGAGCTGGGCGTCGTCCCGGTCACCGACGGCACGGCCAGCCTGCTGCCCGCCGAGGACACCGACGACCTGGACCTGGTGGCCGACGCCGGGCTGCCGTTCCACGCGCCGTCGCACTCCTGACAAACCTCCACGATCTGCCGGAAGACTGACGAGAGTCCGCCATGTACGAGCTGTCCCGGGTCCGCCTCTACTCCATCGGGCCCGCCGGTGCACGCTACGCCGACACCGTGCTTGACCTGCGCGGCGTGGGCGAGCCCGTGCCCGACCCCGCCCCCATGCAGGCGGAGTTCTTCGAGGAGGAGCCGTCCGGGCCGCCGCGCCGGCCCGCGCCCGCGGGCGTGCTGTTCCTGGAGAACGGCGGCGGCAAGTCCGTACTGCTCAAGCTGATCTTCTCGGTGATGCTGCCGGGCCACCGCAACACCCTCGGCGGCGCCAGCTCCGGCGTGCTGCGCAAGTTCCTGCTCGCCGACGACTGCGGGCACGTGGCGCTGGAGTGGCAGCATGTGCAGACCGGCGAGTGCGTGGTCGTCGGCAAGGTCAGCGAGTGGCGCGGACGCCAGGTCTCCAACGATCCGCGGAAGTTCGCCGAGGCCTGGTACTCCTTCCGGCCCGGCCCCGGACTGAGCCTGGACAACCTGCCCGTCGCCGAGTCCACCGCCGTCCGGCCCCCCGTCGAGGGCGCCTCGGGCGCCCAGGGCCGTCGCCGCACCATGAAGGGCTTCCGTGACGCCCTCACCGAGGCCGGGAAGGCCTACCCGCACCTGGAGGTGCACTGGGAGGAGACCCACGAGCGCTGGACCGAGCACCTCGGCGAACTCGGCCTCGACCCCGAACTCTTCCGCTACCAGCGGGAGATGAACGCAGACGAGGGTGAAGCGGCCGGCCTCTTCGCGGTCAAGAAGGACTCCGACTTCACCGACCTGCTGCTGCGCGCCGTCACCGACACCCGCGACACCGACGGCCTTGCCGACCTCGTCAGCGGCTTCGGCAACAAGCTGGGCCGACGGGCCGAGCTGATCGCCGAGCGGGACTTCACGGCCGGTTCCGTGGACCTGCTCGGGCGGATCGTCGAGGCGGCCGAGGCACGCGCACGCGCGCGTGACATCCACGCAGGCGCCGAGCGCCGTACCCGCACGCTGGCCCGACGGCTGTCCGCGCGGGCCGTGCAGGAGCGGGTGCGGGCCGCCGACCTGGCGCAGCGCGTCACGGCCGCCGCCTACGCCGTCACGCACTCCGAGGGCGCTCGGGAGCGCAGCGCCCTCGTCGCCGCCGAACTCGCCTTCCGGCACGCCTCCCTGGCGCTCGCCGCCGCCGAGAAGTCCGCCGCCGCGCAGAAGCGCGAGCTGGCCGACGCCCGCACGCTGCACTCCGCCTGGCAGGCCGCCGAGGCCGTGCTGCGCCACCGCGCCGCCGCCGACCGCGTCGCGCGCGTGTCCGCCGCGATCCAGGAGGCCGAGCGGGACGCCGCGCCCGCGCTCGCCGCCCGCGCCAAGGCCGCCGTGGACCTCGTACGGGCCCTGCACGCGGCCGCCGAGAGCGCCGAGGCCCTCGCCAACGAGGAGGAGGAGCGCTCCGCCGCACTCCAGGACGTCAGCGACTCCGCCTACCGGGACTCCACGGCCGCCGCCACCGAGGCGCAGCGCGCCCGCAGCGAGGCCGGGCATCTGCGGCAGCGACTCGCCGAGGTCGAGCAGGAGACCGCCGAGGCGGTCCGCGCGGGCTGGCTCGACGACAGCGCACCGGACGCCGACCCGGCCCGTGCCGCGCTCGCCGCCAGCGACGCCGAGAAGACCGCCGTGGCCGCCTGGGACGTGGCCCGCGAGGCCGCCCGCAGGGCGACCGAGCACGCGCGCGAGGCCGCCTCCGCCGAGTCCCGCGCGGAGCTCACCGCAGCCCGCGCGGCCGACGCCGCCACGGCGGCCGAGCGGGGCCACGAGGCCGAGCGACGCCTCGCCGAGGCCCTGGCCGCCGAGGAACGGCTCGCCGAACTGCTCAGCCTGCCGGGCGCAACCGGCACGGCGCGGGGCACCGTGCCCGGACCGAGGACGGGAGCCGCCGACGACGGGCTCGCGGCCGGCGGCGGCGCGCCCGGGGGCTCCCGCGCCGAAGGCCCGCTCAGCCCCGAGGAACTCGACCGCTTCGCGGACGAGCTGCGCGAACTCCTCGACGACGCGGTGTCGACGGCCGAACGGCACCTCTTCGAACTGCGCACCGCCGCCGCCGACGACGCCCGCATCCTCGGGGCCCTCGGCGACGGCGGGCTGCTGCCGCCCGGGCCGGATGTGCTGGCCACCGTGGAGTTCCTCGGCGAGCAGGGCATCCCCGCGCTGCCCGGCTGGCGCTACCTCGCGCAGGCCGTCGACCCCGCCGACCACGCGCGCGTGCTCGGAGCGCGCCCCGAACTGGTCGACGGCGTGGTCATCACCGACCCGGACTCGCACGCACGTGCCCGCGAGGCGCTCAGCGACGCCGCCCTGCTGCCGCGCTCCGCCGTGGCCGTCGGCACCGCGGCCGCGCTGCTCGCCCCGCCCCCGGCGCAGGGCGCCACCCCGGGTGACGTCTTCCTGGTGCCGCCGAACCCGGCCATGCACGACGAGCACGCGGCCGACGAGGAGCGGCAGGCGCTGCGCGCCCGGGCCACCGCCCGCGACGAAGAGATCCGTGCGCTCGCCGGCCGCCTCGGCAAGGACCGCGAACTGGCCGCGCGGCTCGCGTCCTGGCGCACCGGCTGCCCGGCCGGACGGCTCGCCGAACTGGCCGAAGCCGCCCACGAGGCGCGCACCTTCGCGCAGGAGGCCGAGGCCGAGCTGGCCGAGGCGCGCACCGCGCGTGCGGAGGCCGACGAAACAGCCGCCGAGGCCACCCAGGTCCGCGACGAGCGGCAGGAGGCCGCGCAGAAGGCCCGCCGCGCCGCCGACGCCCTCGCCGGACTCGCCTACCGGCTGCGCGAGCGTGCCGGCTGGCAGGTCAAGCTCCGCGAACTCGCCGACGAGGCCGCCGAGTCGGAGGCCCGCGCCCAGGCCTGCCTGGACCGCGCCCGCGCCGCCGACGAGGACCGCCGCGCCGCCCAGCGCGCCGCCGACGACGCCCGCCGCACCGCACGCGCGCTGCGCGCCGAGCGCTCCGAGATCGCGGGCGCCCCCGACGACGTACCGGAGACGGACGCGGACACCCCGAAGGCGTCCCTGCCGGCCCTGCGCGAGGCCTACCGGGCCGCCTCCCAGGTGTACGAGAAGGTCGGCGTCGGCGCCGACCTGCGCGCCGAGCAGGCCCGCGCGGAGAGCGACGAGAGCGCGTCCCTCGCCGAGCTGGACCGGCTCAGCAACAAGGTCCGCACGCGCGCCGAGCAGCTGCTCCAGTCGCCCGACGGCTCCGACGGCCCCTCCCGCCAGGCCGCCGCCGCGCGCGCGGAGGAGCTGGTCCAGCTCCTGGAGACCCGGATGTCGACCGCGAGTGAGCAGCTGGGCCGGCTGCGCGGCGAGGCCGAGCGGCACGCCCCCGAGGACGGCGAGGCGCACACCGAACTGGCCGAGGAACTCGTCCCGCGCGACGCCGAGCACGCACAGGCCCTGCTGCGCACGGCCACGGCCGAACTCGCCGCCCGCACCGAGGCGCTGGCCGAGGCCCGTGAGGCCCACGCCGAGCTGCTGACGGCCCACCGGGCCGCCGAGGACGCGGCCGGAGGCTTCGACGAGATCGCAGCCATGCTCCGCGACCTGCTGCGCGAGCACACCCCCGAGGAGGAGCAGGAGGAGCCGGAGCCGTACCCCGGCAGCCCGGAGGAGGCCCGGCACTCGGCCGCTGAGGCCCGCCGCTCGCTGCGCGGCTGCGCCGCCGACCTGTCCGCCGCCGAGGCGGCCGTGCGCGAGGCCGGCGACGTGCTCGTCCGGCATGCCAACTCCACGCGCTACGAGCAGGTCCGCACCCCCGCACGGCAGCAGATCCGCGAGCTGCCCGCCGCCGCGCTGCCCGAGCACGCCCAGAAGTGGGCGGACGCGTTCGCGCCGCGACTGCGCGTCCTCACCGACGAGCTGGCGCAGCTGGAGCGCAACCGGGACTCGATCGTGGACCGGCTGCGCGGACTGGTCGAGTCGGCCCTCGCCACGCTGCGCTCCGCCCAGCGGCTCTCCCGCCTCCCCGAAGGGCTCGGCGAGTGGTCCGGGCAGGAGTTCCTGCGCATCCGCTTCGAGGAACCCGACCAGGCCACGCTCACCGAACGCCTCGGCGAGGTCATCGACGAAGCCACGCGCGCGGCCGTCAAGAAGAACTCCGACCTGCGCCGCGACGGCATGACCCTGCTGCTGCGGGGCGTCGCGGCGGCGCTGCAGCCGAAGGGCGTGGCCGTCGAGATCCTCAAGCCCGACGCCGTACTGCGCGCCGAGCGCGTGCCCGTCGGGCAGATGGGCGACGTGTTCTCCGGCGGCCAGCTGCTCACCGCGGCCATCGCCCTGTACTGCACGATGGCGGCCCTGCGCTCGAACGACCGGGGCCGCGACAAGCACCGGCACGCGGGCACACTGTTCCTGGACAACCCCATCGGCCGCGCCAACGCGACGTATCTGCTCGAGCTGCAGCGGGCCGTCTCCGACGCGCTGGGCGTGCAGCTGCTGTACACCACCGGCCTGTTCGACACGACCGCGCTCGCCGAGTTCCCGCTGGTCATCCGGCTGCGGAACGACGCCGACCTCAGGGCGGGCCTGAAGTACATCAGCGTGGAGGAACACCTCCGGCCCGGACTGCCGAAGCAGGCCCGGGCCGGAGAGGCGGTGCACAGCGAGATCACGGCGACACGGATGTACAAGCGGCCGGCCTAGCCGTCAGGCGTCCTCCTTGATCAGGTCGGCGCACTTCTCGCCGATCATCATGGTCGTGATGCACGGGTTGACCGCGATCAGGTCCGGCATGACCGAGCCGTCCGCGACCCGCAGCCCCTCGACCCCCTTGACCCGCAGCCGCGCGTCGAGCGGGGCCGAGGGGTCGTCGTCCGCGCCCATCTTCACGGTGCAGGACGGGTGGTAGACGGTGTTGTGGGTCTTGTGGATGTAGTCGAGGAGTTCGTCGTCCGACCGGACATCGGGACCGGGAGCCAATTCCGCGCCCGCCCAGCCGCTCAGCGCGGGTTGTGCGGCTATGCGGCGCGCCAGTTTCAGCCCGTACGTCATCACCCGTACGTCGTGCTCGTGCGTGAAGTACCGGGGATCCACCATCGGCTTGTCCCGGTAGTCCCGCGTCCGCAGCCGCACCGTGCCGCGTGACTTCGCCTTCGTCACGTTGGGCGTGAGGCAGAACGCGTTCTCCGAGGTGGGATAGCCCCACCGCGCGGTGTTCATGTCGAACGGCACCGAGCCGTAGTGGAACATCAGGTCGGGGCGGTCCAGGCCGGGTTCGGTGTCGTAGAAGATGCCCGCCTCCCACCACTGGCTGGACACGGTGGTCATCGGCTGCTGCGCCTCCCACATGATGACGCCCTCGGGGTGGTCCTGGAGGTTCTCGCCGACGCCCGCCGAGTCGACCACCACCTCGACGCCGACCTCGTGCAGATGCGCGGCCGGGCCGATGCCGGACAGCATCAGCAGCTTGGGGGAGTCGATCGAGCCGCACGAGACGATCACCTCGCGCCGGGCCCGCACCGTGCGCGTGTGCACCAGGTCGGGGTCCAGGTACTCGGCGCCCACGCACCGCCGTCCCTCCAGCACCAGCTTCTTGGCGCGCACCCCCGTCCGCACGTCCAGGTTCTTCCGCTTGCCCAGCACGGGGTGCAGATAGGCCACGGAGGACGACTGGCGGACGTTGTTCTCGTCGGAGTTGATCTGGAACCAGTTGGCGCCCCGCACCACCGTCTTCCCCGTGTTGAAGCCGACCGTGGGTATACCGGCCTGCGCGCACGCCTCCAGCAGGGCCGCGCCGCACGGGTCCCCGCCCTTCAGGGTGCGCAGCTTCACCGGGCCGGTGCGGCCGTGGTGCTCGCCGGGGGCGTCGTTGTTCTCCAGGCGCCGGTACAGCGGGAAGAGGTCGGCGGCGCTCCAGCCGGTACAGCCCTGGGCCGCCCAGTCGTCCAGGTCCTCGGCAGGCGCCCAGAAGGCGATGCAGGAGTTGTGCGACGAACAGCCGCCCAGCACCTTCGCGCGCGCGTGCCGCATGAAACTGTTGCCGCTGGTCTGCGGTTCGACCGGGTAGTCCCAGTCGTAGCCGGACTCCAGCAGGCCCATCCAGCGCTCCAGTTTGAGGACGTCGTCGTCGCCGACGTCGCTGGGGCCCGCCTCGAGGACGCAGACCGTCACGGACGGGTCCTCGGAGAGCCGCGCCGCCACGACATTGCCCGCGGTGCCGCCGCCGACCACGACGTAGTCGAACTCATCGATGCTCATGAGCAGTGACCTCCTTGGAGCCGGGATCAGTCGGCCGCCGGGGCGGCGAGGGGAGCGGTCGGGGCGGGGACGGGCTCCAGACGGTGCTCGGCGAGCACGCCGGTGCGGTGGCGCTGGACGAACCAGTAGTAGGCGTAGCCGCCGCCCGCGATGACGGCCACGAACAGCACCGCGCCCCAGCGCAGGTACCAGTGGTACGGCGCGCTCGCGTTGTAGACGGAGGTCCGCGGCCAGATCAGGTTGACGGTCATGGCCGCGCCCCACACCACCGCGACGATGTTGACGAGCAGTCCCCAGCGGCCCAGCGAGAACCTGCCCTCGCCCGCCGGCTGCCACTTCCCGCGCAGCCGGGCCACCAGCATCGGCCCGGTGACGCCCAGGTAGGCGAGGTAGATCATGATGATGCCGATGCTGGTGACGACCGTGAAGATCTGCGGCTGGCGGATGTTGACCACGAGGATCGCCAGCGCCAGCACGCCGATGATCACGGCCGGCAGGACCGGGGTCTGGAAGCGCGGGCTGACCCGGGCCATCAGCGAGGACGCGGGCAGGTTGTTGTCCCGGGCCATCGCGAAGGCCAGCCGGATCGCCGCCGTGTGGACGGCCAGCGCGCACACCGTTACGGCGATGAGGACGCACCACAGCATCGCCTTGCCGGCCGTCGGGCCGAGCACGTCGAGCACGATGTACTGCAGGCCGTCCGTGGACAGCTTGTCGCCCTTGAGGCTGGAGACGCTCATCAGGGCGAGCAGGAGCACCAGTCCGCCCAGGATGAAGGAGGCGACGATGGCGCGGATGATCGCGCGCGGTGCGTTCCGTGACGGGTCCAGGGACTCCTCGCCGAGCGAGGCCGCCGTGTCGAAGCCGTACATGACGTACGCCGACGCCAGCGAGGCCACCAGGAAGGCGCCCAGGTATCCGGCGCCGTAGCCCGTTCCGGTCCCGTTCGTCTGCATGACGACCTGGGGGCCCCGGGTGATGTGGACGGCGAACAGGATGATCAATACAACGGTGGCGATCAACTCGATGAAGACGCCGGCTGTATTGATCGTGGCCATCAACCTGACGCCGAAAGCATTGACCAGCGTGGTGAACAGGATCAACACGGCCGCAAGGATGACCGCGTTGGTCGCCACGTCGTACTTGCCGCTGCCGTCCCCGACGAACTGGAAGACGGACGAGATCTGCGGCAGCGTCAGCTGGTAGGCGAGCGCGACCGCCGAGATGGACACGATGGACGCGATCAACATCATCCACCCGGCGAGCCAGCCGAGATGCGGATTGCCGATCTTCTTCGACCAGTTGTAGACCGATCCCGCCACCGGGTAGCGGGCGGCCAGTTCGGCGAAGCACAGGGCGACCATGAACTGGCCGATGAACACCATCGGCCACGACCACCAGTAGGCGGGGCCGCCGCTGCCGTAGCCGAAGTAGAACAGCTGGAAGGTGCCGGTCAGGATCGAGATGTAGCTGATCCCGGCGGCGAAGGTGTGGAAGTTCCCGAGGGTGCGCTTGAGTTCGGGCTTGTAGCCGAACTCGGCGAGTTCGGCGTCGTCGTGGTGGTGTGGGCCTGGTGGTTGCTCGGTGGTCGTCATGAGCGGACTCCTCGTGGGCCGGGGGGAGGGGAGGGAGTGGCTCGTGCGGGTGCCGGGGGCGGAGGAACATGCCCAGGGTCAGTCGAACCAACCCTGTGGCGAAGGCGCGGTGTTGCGCCAGATGTGCTTCGTCTCGCGGTACTCGGCGAGCCCTGACGGCCCGAGTTCGCGGCCGAACCCGGACTGCTTGTAACCACCCCATTCGGCCTGCGGCACGTACGGGTGGTAGTCGTTGATCCAGACCGTGCCGAGCCGCAGCCGCGCCGCGACCCGGGCGGCCTTGCCCTCGTCGCTCGTCCACACGGCGCCGGCGAGGCCGTAGACGGTGTCGTTGGCGAGCCGGACGGCCTCCTCCTCGCTGGCGAACCGCTCGACGGTCAGCACGGGCCCGAAGGACTCCTCCTGGACGACGGTCATGGCGCTCGTGCACTCGTCCAGGACGGTCGGCAGGTAGTAGAAGCCCTCGTCGTAGCCGGGACCGGAGGGCCGGGCGCCGCCGCAGCGCAGCACCGCGCCCTCCTCGAGGCCCTTGGCCACATAGGCCTCGACCTTCGCCCGGTGCGCCGCCGAGATCAGCGGCCCGGTCTGAGCCTGCTCGTCGAACGGCCCGCCCAGCCGGATCAGCTGTGCCCTGCGGACGACCTCGTCCACGAACCGGTCGTGCAGCGCGTCCTCGACCAACAGCCGGGCCCCGGCCGAGCAGACCTGACCCGAATGCAGGAAGACGGCGGTCAGGGCCATGTCGACGGCCGTCTCGAAGTCGGCGTCGGCGAAGACGATGTTCGGGTTCTTCCCGCCCAGTTCGAGCGCGACCTTCTTCACCGTGCCGGCGGCGGCCGCCATCAGCCGGCGGCCGGTCGGCAGACCGCCGGTGAAGGACACCAGGTCGACGTCCGGGTGGTCGCCGAGGGGAGCCCCGGCCTCCGGTCCGGCGCCCAGCACCAGGTTGGCCACGCCCGGCGGCAGCCCCGCCTCGGCCAGCAGCCGGACTAGGTGGATCGCGGTGTGCGGGGTCAGCTCGCTGGGCTTCAGGACGAAGGTGTTGCCGGCCGCGAGGGCCGGGGCGACCTTCCAGGCGGTCTGCAGAAGCGGGTAGTTCCACGGCGTGATCAGGGCGCACACACCGACGGGCTCGTACACCACCCGGCTGTCGACGCCCTCCCGGCCGGTATCGACGACCCGCCCGGCCTCGCTCGCCACCAGCCGCCCGAAGTAGCGGAAACAGTTGACGATGTCGTCCATGTCGTACGCGCTCTCCACCAGCCGCTTCCCCGTGTCCAGGGACTCGGCGCGGGCCAGCGCGTCCTTGTCGCGGTCGAGGAGGTCGGCCACCCGCAGCAGCAGGTCACCGCGCTCCTGCGGGGAGGTGCGCGGCCAGGGACCGGAGTCGAAGGCCCGGCGCGCCGCCGCGATCGCTTCGACCGTGTCCTTGCCGCCGGCCTCGTCCACGACCCCGACCAGGGAGCCGTCGGCGGGACAGCGGATCTCCCGGGTGCGCTCGTCCAGGGCGCTGCGCCAGGTGCCGTCGATGAACAGGTCAGGCATGGCCGCCTCCGAGCTTCTCCAGGAGCCACTCGTGGAAGATCCCGATGTGGTGCTCGTTCGGGACCAGCACACCGCCCTTGCGGTACGCGCGCGAGGACATCGCCGGCTGCGTGCGCTCACAGGCGTCGAAGTCCTGGACGTTGACGCGGTGGAACAGCTCGACGGACTTCGAGACGTCCGCTCCGGAGGCGATCACCTCGGGTGCGTACAGCCAGTCGCACTCCACGATCGTGCGGTCCTCGGCCAGCGGGAACATGCGGTGCAGGATGACGTGGTCCGGTACGAGGTTGACGAACACGGTCGGCTTGATCGTGATGGCGTAGTAGCGGCGGTCCTGGTCGGCGCTGACCTCGGGGAGCTTGGCGAAGCCTGCGCTGCCGTCGACCGTGAAGCCCTTGATCTCCTCGCCGAACTCCGCGCCGTGGCCCACGTAGTACTGGGCCGCGTACCCGTCCGCGAACTCCGGGAGCACCTCGGTGAGTTCGGGGTGGATCGTCGCGCAGTGGTAGCACTCCATGAAGTTCTCGACGATCAGCTTCCAGTTGGCCTTCACGTCGTAGGTGATGCGCTTGCCGAGCGCCAGCTTCTCGGTGCCGTAGTGCTCGATGGCGGCCGCGTCGCCGAGCCGCTCCACGGCCGCGTACTTCACCGTCTCCTCGAAGGAGGGCGGTTCGTCGGCGAGGCACACCCAGGCGTAGCCGAGCCATTCGCGCAAGGTCACCTTGATCAACCCGTACTCGACTCGATCAACATCGGGCATCTTGATCAAGTTGGGTGCGGCGATCAACCTGCCGTCAAGGTCGTACGTCCATGCGTGGTACGGACACTGCAGACTGCGGCGCACCTCGCCCGACTCCTCGGTGCACAGCCGCGCCCCGCGGTGCCGGCACACATTGAGGAAGGCGCGCAGTTCGCCAGTGCGCGAGCGGGTGATGATGACGCTCTCGCGGCCCACCTGGACCGTACGGAAGGCACCCGGCTTGTCCAGATCGGCGCTGCGGACCGCGCAGAACCACAGGGACTCGAACAGCAACTCCTGCTCCTGCCGGAAGACGTCCGGGTCGGTGTAGTAGTGGCCCGGCAGCGTCGCGATGAGGCTCGGGGAGATCGGGGTCGTCGTCACGGGCTGGCTCCTCAGGCGGGCGCGGCGGCGGTGAGGGTCCCCCCGCTCGAGCGAAGCCGAGAGTGGGGGAGGGCGGGGTCGAACGGGCCGATGGGGTGTGCGGTGCAGCCGGTCGGGGTCAGGTGGCCGGCCGCGTTCTCCGAGATGTGGATCGGACGGTTCCAGGGCACGACGCACGACTGCCGGGTGATCCGCGAGCCGTCGTGGCCGGACCCCCGGTTGTGCACCGGGCCGGAGCTGACGTCGTAAGACGGTGACACGGGCGCCTCCTATCGACGGATGCGGGTCATCTTCGGGTCGAACAGCGGCTCGTCCGCGACGGTGGCCGGCACCTTCTCGCCGAAGTACTCGATGTGTACGCCGGTGCCGGTGGCGAGGCGGGCCGGGAGCCAGGCGTAGGCGACGCAGCGGCCGAGCGTGTAGCCGTACGACGCGCTGGTCACGTAGCCGGACGGGGCCCCATCGATGTACACGGGCTCCTTGCCGAGCACCACCGCGGCCGGGTCGTCGAGGAGGAGCGGGGTGAGCCGGCGGGCCGGTTCGGGAAGGCTGCGAAGGGCCTCCTGGCCGACGAAGTACGCCTTGTCCATGCGGACCGCGAAGCCGACGCCCGCCTCGAAGGGGGTGTGCTCGTCGGTCATGTCGGTGCCCCAGGCCCGGTAGCCCTTCTCCAGGCGCAGGGAGTTGAAGGCGGAGCGGCCGGCGGCGATCACGCCCAGGTCCCGTCCGGCCTCCCACAGGGTGTCCCAGAGCCTTAGGCCCAGGTCGGCGGTGGTGTACAGCTCCCAGCCCAGCTCACCGACGTAGCTCAGGCGCATCGCCGTCACGGGGACGTGTCCGAGGTAGGTCTGCTTGGCCCGGAAGTAGCCGAATCCCTCGTGGGAGAAGTCGTCGCGGGTCAGCGGCTGGACCAGTTCGCGGGCGAGGGGCCCCCAGACGCCGATGCAACAGGTGCCGGAGGTGATGTCCCGGATCTGGACGTCGGCAGGTGCGTGGCGGAGCAGCCGGTCCAGGTCGGCGGGGGAGTTGGCGCCCACCTGGAAGCGGTCGGGGGCCAGACGCGCGACCGTGAGGTCGGAGCGGATGCCGCCGGTCTCGTCCAGGAGCAGGGTGTACGTGACCGCACCCGGCTTCTTGCGGAGGTTGTTGCTGGTCATGCGGTCGAGGAAGGCGAGGGCGCCGGGGCCGGTCACCTCCAGGCGGCGCAGCGGGGTCATGTCGTACAGGGCGACCCTCTCGCGCGTGGCCCTGGCCTCGGCGGCGGCGACGGGGGACCAGTAGCGGGCCGACCAGGCGTCGCGTTCGGGGAGGTCGCCGAGGGTGTCGACGAGCGGGGCGTTCGCCTCGTACCAGTGCGGGCGCTCCCAGCCGCTGCCCTCCAGGAAGAACGCGCCGAGTTCCTGCTGGCGTGCGGAGAAGGGGCTGACCCGAAGCGGACGGGGCTGCTCCATCGGCTGGAGCGGGTGCAGGACGTCGTACACCTCGACGAACTGCTGTGAACCGCGTTCACGGACGTACGACGGTGAACGCTGTGCTTCCTCGAACCGCGTGAGGTCGCACTCGTGCAGGTCGCTGGACGGCCGCCCGTCGACCATCCACTCGGCGACGGCCTTGGCGACTCCGGCGGAGTGGGTGACCCAGACCGCCTCGGCCAGCCAGAAGCCCCGCAGCTGCCGCGCCTCCCCGAGGAGCGGCATGCCGTCCGGGGTGAAGGAGAAGACCCCGTTGAAGCCGGTCTCGATCTCCGACTCGCGCAGCGCGGGCAGCAACCGCCGGCAGTCCTCCCAGCTCGGCGCCCAGTCCTCGGTGGTGAAGGGGTACGAGGACGGCATCTCCATGTCCTGGGCGCGCGCCTCGTCGTAGGCGAGGACCGCGAACGGGTCGACCGGCATGGGCCGGTGCGCGTACGACCCGATGCCGATGCGGTCCGTGTGCTCGCGGAAGTACAGGTCGCGGTCCTGGAAGCGGAGGATCGGCTTCGACGCCTCGGCCGTGGCACCGGCCAGCTCGGGCAGCGGCTGCGTCCGCGCGTACTGGTGGGCGAGGGGTTGCAGCGGTACGTCGATGCCGGCCATGCGGCCGATGACCGGACCCCAGAATCCGGCCGCGGAGACGACGTGGTCGGCGGGGAAGGCGCCCCGGTCGGTGACCACGGCGGTCACCCGGCCGCCCTCCTGTTCGATGCCGGTGACCGTGTGCCGGTCCAGGAAGCGGGCACCCCGAGCGGTGGCCCGGTCCATCTGGGCGCGGGCGGCGAGCAGGGCGCGGGCCAGGCCGTCGTCGGGGGTGTGGAAGCCGCCGAGGACCACCGATTCGTCGAGCAGGGGCCAGAGTTCCTTGCACCGGGCGGTGCTCACGATCTCGCCGCGGATGCCCCAGGACGCGGCGTAGCCGGCCCTGCGGTGCAGCTCGGCCAGGCGCTCCGGGGTGGTGGCGAGTTCCAGACCGCCGACCTGGTTGAAGCAGGAGACGCCGTCCACCTGGAGCGAGCTGAACTTCTCGACGGTGTACCGGGCGAACTCGGCGAGGGTCTTCGACGGGCTGGTCTGGAAGACGAGACCCGGCGCGTGGGAGGTGGAGCCGCCCGGCGCGGGCAGGGGCCCTTGTTCGAGGACGGTGACGTCGGTCCAGCCGCGGGCGGTCAGCTCGTCGGCGAGGGAGCAGCCGACGATGCCGGCGCCGATGATGACCACACGGGGGCGGATTTCGGGGGTGCGAGAGCGGTCTTCGGGGGTGCGAGATCGGCTTTCGGGGGTGCGCGAGCTGTTTTCGGGTGTGCTGGACATGCCCCTCCTTGAGCTGGCGGGGATGGCAGGGGTGGCGGGTCGGGAGTTGCTTATGCGGAGGGCAGGTGGGGCCGCTCGGCGGCGATGGTCGTGTCCTGGCCGTGCCCGGTGTGGACGACCGTGTCGCCGGGCAGGGTGAGGAGCCGTTCGCGGAGGGACGCCTCGATGGTGGGGCGGTCCGAGTAGGAGCGGCCGGTGGCGCCGGGGCCGCCGTGGAAGAGCGTGTCGCCGGTGAAGACGGCGTTGAGGAAGGGAGCGTGGAGGCTGCAACTGCCCCAGGTGTGGCCGGGGGTGTGCAGGACCCGCAGTTCGATGCCGGCGACCGAGAGGACGCGGCCGTCGAACAGTTCGCCGTCCGGCTTGCGGTCCGGGTGGGTGTGGGACCACAGCTCGTGGTCGCCCGGGTGGAGCAGGACGGGGGCACCGGTCAGGACGGAGAGTCGGGGTGCGGCGTCGATGTGGTCGTCGTGGGCGTGGGTGCAGACGATGGCGGTGACCCGGCGGCCGGCCGTGGCGCGGTGGATCGCCTCGGCGTCATGAGCGGCGTCCACGACCAGCACCTCCTCGTCGTCGCCGACCAGCCAGACGTTGTTGTCGACGTCGAAGGTCTCGCCGTCGAGGCTGAACGTGCCCGAGGTGACGACGCGGTCGACGCGCATGCTCCCGTGGACGCTCACAGGACCACCACCGAGCGCAGTACTTCTCCCCTGTGCATCTTGCCGAACGCCTCCTCCACCTGGTCGAGGGTGATGGTCTCCGATACGAAGGCGTTGAGGTCGAGCAGGCCGTACAGGTACTGGTCGATGAGGAACGGGAAGTCCCGGCTGGGCAGGCAGTCGCCGTACCAGGAGGACTTGATGGCGCCGCCGCGCGAGAACACGTCGATCAGCGGGAGTTCGATCTTCATCTCGGGGGAGGGGACGCCGACCTGAACCAGCAGACCCGCGTGGTCGCGCATGTAGAAGGCCTGCTCGAAGGTCTCCGGGCGGCCCACCGCGTCGATCGCGATGTCCACACCGAAGCCGTCGGTGAGCGCGCGTACGGCCTCGATCGGGTCCGTGCCGCGGGAGTTGACGGTGTGGGTGGCGCCGAACTTCTCCGCCTGGTCCAGCTTCTTGTCGTCGATGTCGACGGCGATCACCTTCATGGCGCCGTTCAGGCAGGCGCCCGCGATCGCCGCGTTGCCGACGCCGCCGCAGCCGATGACGGCCACCGAGTCGCCCCGGCCGACCCGGCCCGTGTTGACCGCGGCGCCATAACCAGCCATCACTCCGCAGCCGATCAGGCCCGCGGCCTCGGGACGGGCCGCCGGATCGATCTTCACGGCCTGCCCGGCCGCGACCAGCGTCTTCTCGGCGAACGCGCCGATGCCGAGGGCATTGCTGAGCGGGGTGCCGTCCAACAGGGTCATCGGCTGGGCGGCGTTGCGGGAGTCGAAGCAGTACCAGGGTCGGCCACGACGGCAGGAACGACAGCTGCCGCAGGGCGCCCGCCAGGCCAGCACCACGTAGTCACCCGGCTGGAGATCGGTGACTCCCGGCCCGACCGCCTCGATCGTCCCCGCCGCCTCATGGCCGAGCAGGAACGGGAAGTCGTCGTTGATCGCGCCCTCGCGGTAGTGGAGATCCGTGTGGCACACCCCGCAGGCCTGCACGGTGACGAGCACCTCGCCGGGGCCCGGGTCGGGGACGACGATCGTCTGCACCTCGACGGGTGCGCCCTTCTTCACAGCGACTACGGCACGGACCTCGTGTGGCACGACAAGCTCCTCTGCTGTTGCGCATTGCACGATGGGTTGCGCGATGGGGAACATATTGAGAACGGCGTGACGGAGCCGTCAAGGGGTGCGCGTTAACCCTTGGCAAAAGGAACCTGTGGGGCGAAACCTGTCGGACACGCGGCGGCGCGGGACCAGGAACGTCCCGGTCCCGCGCCGCGGTGCGCGTGTTGTGAATGCCCTCCGTGTGTCCATCCAGGTCTCGTCGGAGTGTCTGCTCGCCCTCCGTCAGAAGCCGTAGCCCATCCGGCGGGACAGCTCGGCGCCGGCCGCCACCGTCCGCTTCGCCACCTCCGGCAACCGGTCCGGATTCAGCCGGTACACCGGCCCGGAGACGCTGATCGCCGCGATCACCTTGCCGTCGTGCGCCCGCACCGGCGCGGCCACGGCGGCGAGCCCGAGCTCCAGCTCCTCGATCGTGACGCCGTAGCCCTGCTCGACCACCGCCTCCAGCTCCGCGCGCAGCATCGCCGAGCCGGTGATCGTCCGGTCCGTGAACCGCGGCAGCGACCGGGCCAGCAGGCCCTCGCGCAGGGTGGGCGGCATGTGCGCGAGCAGCACCTTGCCGCTCGACGTGGCGTGCAGCGGGGTGCGCCTGCCCAGCCAGTTCTGCGCGGTCACCGACGCGGTGCCGCGGGCCTGCATGATGTTGACCGCCGCGTCGTCGTCGAGCACGGCGATGTTCACGGTCTCGCCCAGCTCGTCGGCGACCTCGCGGCAGACCGGGACGCCCTCCTGGGAGATGTCCAGCCGCACTGCCGCCGCCCCCGCCAGGCGCAGTACCCCGGCCCCCAGGTAGTACTTGCCGCGATCCTTGGCCTGGGCCACCAGGCCCCGGTTCTCCAGGACGCCGAGCAGCCGGAACGCCGTGGACTTGTGCACATCCAGCTCCTCGGCGATCTCGGTGACGCCCGCCTCGCCGTGCCGGGCGAGGATCTCCAGCACGCTCACGGCGCGGTCCACCGACTGCACCGCACTGGCCGCTCCGCGGCCGTTCTGCCGCTCCGGGTTCGCCGGGTTCGCCGTGGTCTCCGCGCTGCCCTCAGACTGCTTCTGCGTGCGGGTCATGGCTCAACTCTCACCACCTGTCGGCCCGGTTCGGGCCGCATCTGCGGGAAGCCCTTGACGCGACGGTCGTCCCGCGCGGATTCTGTTGCGCATAGCGCTTGCTCGTGCGCCATGCGAAACATCATGTTACCGGAGTGTCCAGATCCCGGAAGGGTGCCGGACCACCCGGACCACCACTCGGACCACCCGGAGCGTCCGGACCAAGGACGATTCGGCACTCCCGCACCGCTGCACCGCCCGGACCCACGATGGTCCGGACTCCCGTCTGCATCCCTAACGCCTGCATCGAGCAGGTCCCGGACCAAGTGTCCCGGACCGAGAGGGGGGCCCGTGATTCCCGTCTGCCGCCTCGAAGACCTCCCCGAGGGAGAGTCCGTCCGCGTCGGGACCACGCCGCCGATCGCCGTGTTCCGCACCGACGACGGCGAGCTGTACGCCATCGACGACACCTGCACCCACCAGGACGCCTCCCTCTCCGAGGGATGGCTCGAAGGCTGCCTGGTCGAATGCCCGCTGCACGCCGCGTCCTTCGACCTGCGCACGGGCGAGCCCACCTGTCTCCCGGCCCGGCGCCCCGTCCGCACCCACCGCGTCACCGTCGACGAAGGTGTCATCCACGTCCACCTCACCGCCGAGGAGGGCACGGCCGCATGAACACCGCCGCGGACCCGCCCACGGCCTCTCCCGCCACGGCACCTCCCGCCACCGGTCCCTCCCACGGGCGCCGGACCTTCCCGGACTTGAGGAGTCGCGCCGCATGAGGACCGTGACCATCGTCGGCGCCTCCCTCTCCGGGCTCTACGCGGCCCGCGAGCTGCGCGCCCAGGGCTTCGACGGCCGACTGGTGATCGTCGGCGAGGAACCCCACCACCCCTACGACCGCCCTCCTCTCTCCAAGGACTTCCTCACCGGCGGCGCCGACGAGGACCACCTTGCGCTCACCGACGCCGACGAGACCGCCGGACTCGACGCCGAGTGGCTGCTCGGCATCCGCGCCCGCGGCATCGACCCCCGCGGCCGCACCGTGCTCCTCGACGACGGCCGCACGGTCTCCACCGACGGCGTCGTCATCGCCACCGGCGCCGCCGCCCGCCGCCTGCCCGGCGACAGCCTCACCGGGATCCACACCCTGCGCACCCTGGACGACGCCCGCGCCCTGCGCGCCGACCTCACCGGGGGCCCGCGCCAGGTCGTCGTCATCGGCGGCGGCTTCATCGGCGCCGAGACCGCCTCCTCCTGCGCCGCTCTCGGCCACGCGGTCACGGTCGTCGAGGCCGCCCCGCTCCCGCTCGTACCCCAACTCGGCCCGGAGATGGCCGCCGTGTGCGCCACGCTGCACCGCCGCGGCGGAGTGGACCTGGTCACCGGCACCGGTGTCGCCGCCCTGCGCGGCACCACCACGGTCACCGGCGTCGAACTCACCGACGGCCGCACCCTGCCCGCCGACGTCGTGATCGTCGGCATCGGTGCCACCCCCAACACCTCCTGGCTGGCGGGCTCGACGCTCGCCCTGCACGACGGGGTGCTGTGCGACGACGGATGCGTGACCGCCCTGCCGCAGGTCGTCGCGGTCGGCGACGTGGCCCGCGTCGGCGGTATCCGGGCCGAGCACTGGACCTCCGCCACCGAGCAGCCCCGCACCGCCGTGACCAACCTGCTCGCCGGCCGCACCCTCCAGACCGCCCGCCCGATGCCCTACTTCTGGTCGGACCAGTACGGCTCCCGCATCCAGTTCGCCGGCCGGCGCCGCGACGGCGACACCGTGCGCATCACGGAGGGCGACCTCGCCGACGGAGGCCCGGGCGAGGGCGGCTTCCTCGCCCGCTACGAACGGGACGGGCGCACGGTCGCCGTGCTCTCGGTGGACCACCCCCGCCCCTTCATGCGGGCCCGGCGGGAGCTGAGGCGGCAGGAGGAGCCGGTGGAGCCCGCCGCGCTGTGAAGACGGGCCCGGGCCGCCCGGAGGTCAGGAGTGCGAGAGCTGCCCGGCGCCGCCCCGCCGGCGTATCCGCTCCTGCTCCCGCAGGGCGGCCCGCTCCTGGCGCCGGCGGGCACGGCGCTCGCGGCGCAGCGACCGGGCCGTGCTGCTCGGCTCGGAGACCACGCCATGACGCTGGTTCCACACCTGGCGGGTCACCCATACGTCGACCACGGCCCAGGTGGCCACCACCGTGCTGGTCACGCCGCTGATCACCATCGGGAAGGCCAGCCAGGACCCGGCCAGCGTGCACAGGAACGCCACCATGGCCTGGATCAGGGTCACCGCGATGATCAGCACCGCCCGCACCGCCGCCGTACGCACCGGGTCGGGCATCCGGCGTCGGCGCGCCGGCTCCTCCACCCACAACGGCCGGTGATCCGGCTGCCGTTGCCCGCCGCTGGACTCCCAAGCCCACTCATGCACCGGAATGTCGCGATCCGGCGCCTCCTGGCCCCACCGCGCCGCCGAGCGCCCCGCCACGCTCTCCCCGGGCGCCTCGCGCCGCTCCGCCGTGCCCATCACCGTGTCACTCCCCACCGCCAGCAGACCGCTCGCCCCGGCGTCCCACGACCCCGACTCCCCGGTGGCTGCCCGGCTTGCGCTGTTTTACGCCGCCGGGGTGCGGGATGCGGCTCCTGTGGCCGATTCCGCCCCCATTTCCCGTAGAGAAAGACGAACAACGGCCCGCGAAGATTCCCATGTTGCGAAAAATTCCAGCCAACCGCCTGTCCGTACTGCTTCGGCCGGTCGCGCCGCAGAGCCATGGATCGCGGGCGCAATCTCCCGCAATGCCCGGACAACTCGCCATGTCTCGCCCTCGGTGCGGAAGTTCATCCTCCGGACAAGCCTTCGAGTTGGCTGTGGTGCGGTAGTAGGCTCGCGCCGTTTGCTGACGGACATGTGTACCCCCGGCCGGTGGGGGACGAGCTGGGGGAGGCCATGCGCTTTCGCGGGAAGTCGATCCGCCGGAAGATCGTGGCGCTGCTTCTCGTGCCGCTGGTGTCCCTGACCGCCGTCTGGGGCTTCGCCACGGTGCTCACGGGGCGTGAAGTCACCCGGCTCTTCCACGTGTCCGACGTCGTGCAGGACATCGGCTATCCCACTGAGGACACCGTCCGCGTCCTCCAGCAGGAACGCCGTCAGACCCTCGTCTACCTCGCCGACCCGCGGGCGGCCGACGCCCTCGCGGCACTGCACCGCACCCGCACCGCCACCGACCGGGCCGTCGCCGAGATCCGCAGGAACGCCAAGGACCGAGACATCCGCGGCGGCATGGACACGAGCGACACCGAGCGCCTGACCGTCGTCCTGGACGCCTTCGACGACCTCGACTCCCTGCGTCACAGCGTCGAGGAGCGCACGGTCAGCCGCGCTCAGGCCTTCGGCCTCTACAACCGGCTCGTCGACCCCTGCTACACGCTGCTCGCCGGACTCGAGGGCATCGACGACGTCGAGATGGACAAGCAGGCCCGGGCCCTGGTCAACGTCACCCGCGCCCGCGAGCTGCTCTCCCGCGAAGACGCCCTGCTCGGCTCCTCGCTGGTGGTCGGCAGGCTCTCCCACGACGAGGCCCGGGACATCTCCGACCTTATCGCCCAGCGCACCCTCCTGTACGACATCAGCCTGCCGCTGCTGCCCGCCGCGGAACGCGAACGCTACGAACGCTTCTGGAGAAACGCCACCACCGCCCCGCTGCGCGTGGCCGAACAGACCGTCATCGGCAGCGATGCCGGGACCCCGCACGGTGTCACCGCCCAGAGCTGGGACTCCGCCGCGGCGAGCGTCCTCGACGAACTCGGCACCCTGGACGACCAGGCCGGCGACCGCTTCCAGGACCGCATGCGCCCCGTGGCCGTCGGAGTGATCGTGCAGGCGGCCGTCGCGGGCGTCCTCGGCCTGGTCGCGCTCCTGGTCTCCGTCGTCCTGTCCGTGCGCGTCGGCCGCAGCCTCATACGCGACCTGCGGCAACTGCGGCTGGAGGCGCACGAGGCGTCCGGCGTGCGGCTGCCCAGCGTGATGCGCCGCCTCTCCGCCGGTGAACAGGTCGACGTCGAGACCGAGGTGCCACGGCTGGAGTACGACAAGAACGAGATCGGCGAGGTCGGCCAGGCCCTCAACACCCTCCAGCGCGCAGCGGTGGAGGCCGCCGTCAAGCAGGCCGAACTGCGGGCCGGCGTCTCCGAGGTCTTCGTCAACCTCGCCCGCCGCAGCCAGGTCCTCCTGCACAAGCAACTGACCCTGCTCGACACCATGGAGCGCCGGACCGAGGACACCGAGGAACTCGCCGATCTCTTCCGCCTGGACCACCTCACGACCCGTATGCGCCGGCACGCCGAGGGCCTGGTGATCCTTTCGGGCGCCGCCCCGTCGCGGCAGTGGCGCCGCCCCGTGCAGCTCATGGACATCGTCCGCGCCGCCGTCGCCGAGGTCGAGGACTACGAGCGCATCGAGGTCCGGCGCCTGCCACGGGTCGCCGCCACCGGTCCGGCCGTCGCCGACCTCACCCACCTGGTTGCCGAACTCCTCGAGAACGCCACCGTCTTCTCGCCGCCGCACACCGCCGTCCAGGTCCTCGGTGAGCGGGTCGCCAACGGCTTCACCCTGGAGATCCACGACCGCGGACTCGGCATGACGGCCGAGGCACTGCTGGACGCCAACCTGCGGCTCGCCGAGACCCCCGAGTTCGAACTCTCGGACACGGACCGGCTCGGCCTGTTCGTGGTCAGCCGCCTCGCCCAGCGCCAGAACGTGCGGGTCTCCCTGCAGCCGTCCCCCTACGGCGGCACCACCGCCGTCGTGTTCATCCCCGACGCGCTGCTGACCGACGACGTCCCGGACACCAACGGCATCGGCTTCCGCCTCGACCGCGACCGCCTCCCGAAGCAGGCCGAGCAGGCGCCCAGCCTCACCGCCGCCCGGTCGCAGGCGCCGGTGCAGCTGCCCGGCCTGCCGCCCTCCCTGCTGGACGGCCCGGTGGAGCTGGAGGCACCCGTGGACCTGGACGCCATCGACGACTTCCCGGGCGCCCTGACCGACGAGGAGAGCGAGCGCGGCGGCCTGTTCCGCCCCCGCCGCCCGCGCGGCCGCACCGACGATCAAGCCGCCTCCCGGCTGGGCGAGCCCCATGAGCCGGCCTCCCAGCGCGCCGACGACGGCCAACCGGACGACCGCCACGGCGGACCCGTACCCCTGCCACGGCGGCAGACGCCCAAGCTGGTCAGCTCGCACGGCAGGCCCGTCACCGAGCAGCGCTCCCGGCGAGCCGCCTCGGACGAGCAGGCCGACGAGCGGACCACGGTCGGCTCGCGCCACCCCGACACCGGCGACCTGGCCGCCCTGCCCACCCGCCGCCGCGGCGAGACAGCCCGGGGCACCGGACTCGCCGACCTTGTCGACGAGCGCACGGCCGCCCCGGCCAGCGCCGACCAGGCCTCCATGCCCCCGGCGCTGCCCCGGCGGACCCGGCCCCCGCAGGCCGCTTCCGGCGGTGGCCCGGGCGACGGCACCCCGACTGCCGGGGGTGCGGCCACCGAGCCGGGCACCGGTCCACTGCCCCGGCGTGTACGACAGGCCAGCCTCGCCCCGCAGCTCAAGCAGGAGACCGAACGGCGCCCGGAAACCCCGGCGCAACCCGACGAGCGCGACGCCGACGAGGTCCGCAGCCGGATGGCCTCGCTCCAGCAGGGCTGGCAGCGCGGCCGTGAAGAGAACGCCGCGGGCGACGAGTCCCGGAACGGCACAGCACCAGGAACGACTAAGGGGGACGGTCGATGACCGCACCGAAGGCCACCGGCCACACCGAGACGAACAAGGGGGAGCTGAACTGGCTCCTGGACGAGCTCGTCGACCGGGTCGCCAGCATCCGCAAGGCCGTCGTGCTCTCCGGCGACGGTCTGCCCACGGGCGTGTCCAAGGACCTGACCAGGGAGGACAGCGAACACCTGGCCGCGGTCGCGTCCGGCTTCCACAGCCTCGCCAAGGGCGTGGGCCGGCACTTCGACGCGGGCAGCGTCCGCCAGACCGTGGTCGAGCTCGACGACGCCTTCCTGTTCGTCACCGCCGCCGGGGACGGCAGCTGCCTCGCCGTCCTCTCGGACGCCGACTCCGACGTCGGACAGGTCGCCTATGAGATGACCCTGCTGGTCAAGCGGGTCGGCGTGCATCTCGGCGCCGCTCCGCGCACCGATCTGCCCGCAGGCGGGTAGTGGGATGACATGAGCGCAGACGGTCAGGGAAGAAGCCACTGGTTCGACGACGAGGCCGGACCGGTCGTCCGTCCGTACGCCATGACGCGCGGTCGCACCACGAGTCCGGCCCAGCACCGCCTCGATGTGATCGCGGTGGTCGTCACCGAACCGGACGCGGGAGATCCCGATGCGAACCCGACCCTCGCCCCCGAGCACGTGGACATCGTCGGGCTCTGCCGCGCGGCACCGCAGTCGGTCGCGGAACTCGCCGCGGAGCTCAATCTGCCGATCGGGGTGGTGCGCGTCCTCATCGGGGACCTCGTGCACGCGGAACTCGTCCATGTGACGCGTCCGGTGCCCCCGGCAGAGCTGCCCGACGAGAGTATTCTGCGCGACGTGATCAACGGCCTCCGGGCGCTGTGACCGGCGCGGAAGCGGAGTAGTGACGTGACAGGCTGGCAGTTCTGGGTCGACCGAGGCGGCACCTTCACCGACATCGTCGCGCGTCGCCCGGACGGCCGCCTGCTCACGCACAAACTGCTGTCCGACAACCCCGCCCGCTACGCCGACGCGGCCGTCGCCGGCGTACGCGAACTTCTCGGCGGCTCCGAGGAGCCCGTCGACGCCGTCCGCATGGGCACCACGGTCGCCACCAACGCGCTGCTCGAGCGCACGGGCGAGCGCACCCTCCTGGTGATCACCCGCGGCTTCCGCGACGCCCTGCGCATCGCCTACCAGAACCGCCCCAGCATCTTCGCCCGCCGCATCGAACTGCCCGAGCTGCTCTACGAGCGGGTGATCGAGGCCGACGAACGCATCGCCGCCGACGGCACCGTCCTGCGGGCGCCCGACCGGGACGCCCTCGCGAGCCCGATCCGGCAGGCGTACGAGGACGGGATCCGCGCGGTCGCCGTCGTCTGCCTGCACAGCCACCTCCACCCCGCCCACGAACGCGCCATCGGCGACCTCGCCGCCCGCACCGGTTTCCCGCAGATCTCGCTGTCCAGTGAGGTCAGCCCGCTGATGAAGCTCGTCCCCCGGGGGGACACCGCCGTCGTCGACGCCTACCTGTCGCCCGTACTGCACCGCTACGTACAGCACGTCGCCGACGAACTCCGGGACGTGCGGCTGATGTTCATGCAGTCCAACGGCGGACTCACCGAGGCCGGGCAGTTCCGGGGCAAGGACGCCATCCTCTCCGGGCCGGCCGGCGGCATCGTCGGCATGGCCCGCATGTCCGAGCGCGCCGGTTTCGACCGCGTCATCGGATTCGACATGGGTGGCACATCCACGGACGTCTCCCACTTCGCCGGCGAGTACGAGCGCGTCTTCACCACGCAGATCGCGGGCGTCCGGCTGCGCGCCCCCATGCTCGACATCCACACCGTCGCCGCGGGCGGCGGCTCCGTGCTCCACTTCGACGGCTCCCGCTACCGCGTCGGCCCCGACTCGGCAGGGGCCGACCCCGGCCCCGCCTGCTACCGCGCGGGCGGCCCGCTCGCGGTGACCGACGCCAATGTGATGCTCGGCCGCATCCAGCCGGCCCACTTCCCCGCGGTGTTCGGCCCCGGCGGCGACCAGCCCCTGGACGCCGACCTCGTCCGCGACCGCTTCAGCGCCCTCGCGCGCGAGATCCGCGAGCAGACCGGCGACGACCGCACTCCGGAGCAGGTCGCCGAGGGCTACCTGCAGATCGCGGTCGCCAACATCGCCAACGCCGTGAAGCGGATCTCCGTCCAGAAGGGCCACGACGTCACCCGCTACGCCCTCACCACCTTTGGCGGAGCGGGCGGCCAGCATGCGTGCATGGTCGCCGACTCGCTCGGCATCCGCACCGTCCTCGTACCCCCCATGGCCGGTCTCCTCTCCGCGCTCGGCATCGGCCTCGCCGACACCACGGCCATGCGGGAACAGTCCGTCGAGGCGCCCCTGGAGGCCGCCTCGATGCCCGCCATCCACAAGACGGCCGACGGCCTGGAGGGCGCCGCCCGCGCCGAACTCCGCGCCGAGGACGTCCCGGAGGACCGCATCGAGGTCACCCGTCGCGCCCAGCTCCGCTACGACGGCACCGACACCACCCTCACCGTCGAGCTGACCGAGCCCGACACCATGCGGCACACCTTCGAAGAACGTCATCGCGCCACGTACTCCTTCACCCTCGACCGCCCGATCGTCGTCGAAGCCCTCTCCGTCGAAGCCACCGGCATCACCGCACCCCCCGATCTCTCCGCCCTCGCCCCGTACGAGGGCCACCCCGCCGCCCCGGAAACCGTCCGCCTCCACACCGGCGGCGCCTGGCGCGACGCACCCCTCCACCGCCGGGAGGCCCTTCCGCCCGGCGAAACCGTCACCGGACCCGCGGTCATCACGGAGGCCGGCGCGACAACCGTCGTCGACGACGGCTGGCAGGCCACCGCGACCGACGACGGGCATCTGGTCATGGAACGCACGACGATTACGCAGAGTTCCGATCTCGACACGAAAGCCGACCCGGTTCTGCTCGAGGTCTTCAACAACCTCTTCATGTCGATCGCCGAGCAGATGGGCGCCCGGCTGGAGTCCACGGCCCAGTCCGTCAACATCAAGGAACGTCTGGACTTCTCCTGCGCCCTGTTCGACCCGGACGGAAACCTGGTGGCCAACGCGCCCCACATCCCCGTCCACCTGGGATCCATGGGCACCAGCGTCAAAGAGGTCATCCGCCGCCGCGGCACCTCGATGCGTCCCGGTGACACCTACGCCGTCAATGACCCGTACCACGGCGGCACGCACCTGCCCGACGTCACCGTGATCACCCCGGTCTTCGACACCGACTCCGCGACGGACACGGAGAGTGAGCCGAAGATCCTCTTCTACGTCGCCTCCCGCGGTCACCACGCCGAGATCGGCGGCATCGCCCCCGGCTCCATGCCCGCCCACAGCCGCACCATCGAGGAGGAGGGCGTCCTCTTCGACAACTGGCTGCTCGCCGAGAACGGCCGCTTCCGGGAGGAGGAGACCCACCGCCTGCTCACCGAGGCGCCCTACCCCTCCCGCAACGTCCGCACCAACCTCGCCGACCTGCGCGCCCAGATCGCCGCCAACCGCAAGGGCGTCGACGAGGTGCGCCGCATGATCGAGGAATTCGGCCTCGACGTCGTGCAGGCCTACATGCGGCACGTCCAGGACAACGCGGAGGAGGCGGTCCGCCGGGTCATCGACGCCCTGGACGACGGCGAGTACGCCTACGAGACGGACTCGGGCGCCGTCATCCGCGTCCGGGTCCGCGTCGACCGTGCCGAGCGCCGCGCGACCATCGACTTCACCGGCACCTCAGGGCAGCTCGCCACCAACTTCAACGCCCCCTTCTCGGTGGTCAACGCGGCGGTCCTGTACGTCTTCCGCACCCTGGTCGCCGCCGACATCCCGCTCAACGACGGCTGCCTGCGCCCCCTGGACATCGTGGTACCCGCCGGCTCGATGCTCGCCCCCGAGCCGCCCGCCGCCGTCGTCGCGGGCAACGTCGAGACCTCCCAGGCCATCACCGGAGCCCTGTACGCGGCGCTCCGCGTCCAGGCCGAGGGCTCCGGGACGATGAACAACGTCACCTTCGGCAACGAACGCCACCAGTACTACGAGACGGTCGCCTCCGGATCCGGAGCGGGCGAGGACTTCCCCGGCGCCGACGTCGTACAGACGCACATGACCAACTCGCGGCTGACCGACCCCGAAGTGCTGGAGTGGCGGCTGCCCGTCCGGCTGGAGGAGTTCGCCGTCCGGCGGGGAAGCGGCGGAGCCGGACGCCGACGCGGCGGGGACGGCGCCGTGCGCCGCATCCGCTTCCTCGAACCCATGACCGTGTCCACGCTCTCCCAGCACCGCCGCGTGCCGCCGTACGGCATGGCGGGCGGCGAGCCCGGAGCGCTCGGCGCCAACCGGGTGGAGCGGGCCGACGGCACGGCCACCGACCTCGGCGGCAGCGGATCGACGGACGTCGGTCCCGACGACGTACTCGTCATCGAAACCCCCGGTGGCGGCGGCTACGGCCGACCGTCGCCCGACCACCATCAAGCAGGAGAAGACATCCATGATCCTCGGGCGTTCTGAACGCGGCATGCCCCCGGTCGAGCCCGTCACGCTCAAGATCCTGGTGGCCGGCGGCTTCGGCGTGGGCAAGACGACCCTCGTCGGCGCGGTCAGCGAGATCAGGCCGCTGCGCACCGAGGAGTTGCTGACCGAGGCCGGGCGCCCGGTCGACGACACCAGCGGCGTGGAGGGCAAGCACACGACCACCGTGGCCATGGACTTCGGCCGTATCACCCTGCGCGAGGACCTCGTGCTGTACCTGTTCGGAACGCCTGGGCAGGAGCGGTTCTGGTTCATGTGGGACGAGCTGTCCGAGGGCGCCCTCGGCGCCGTGGTCCTCGCCGACACGCGCCGCCTGGAGGACTGCTTCGCCGCCGTCGACTACTTCGAGAGGCGCTCCATACCCTTCCTCGTCGGCGTCAACTGCTTCGAAGGAGCCGCCCGTTACCCCGCCGAGGCCGTCCGCCAGGCCCTCGACCTGGACGCGGACGTGCCCGTCCTGCTGTGCGACGCCCGTGACCGCGAGTCGGTCAAGGAGGTGCTCATCGGAGTCGTCCAGCATGCGATGGAGTACGCGGCCGACCGCCGCCAGGCCGTCACCGGCTGACCGGCGGCACGGCCCGTACCCCCGCCGACAGGGGTACGGGCCGTGGTCCCTGCGCGCAGCCGCACGCGCGCGTGGAGCATGCCGGCTCCTAGGCTTCGTCGTCCTCGAGCCAGCCGAAGCTCTTCTCCACCGCCTTGCGCCAGTTGCGGTACTCGCGGTCGCGTACCGACGCCTCCATGGCCGGTGTCCACTCCGCGTCCTTCTGCCAGTGCGACTTCAGCTCGTCCAGGTCGTTCCAGACGCCTGTCGCCAGGCCGGCCGCGTAGGCGGCGCCCAGGCAGGTGGTCTCGGACACCCGGGGCCGGATCACCGGGACACCGAGCACGTCTGCCTGGTGCTGCATCAGCAGGTTGTTCTTCGTCATGCCGCCGTCGACCTTCAGGGTCGTGATCCGTACCCCGGAGTCCTGGTACATGGCGTCCACGACCTCCCTCGTCTGCCAGCTCGTCGCCTCCAGCACCGCGCGCGCGAGGTGGGCCTTGGTGACGTACCGGGTCAGCCCGGTGACGACGCCGCGCGCGTCGGAGCGCCAGTAGGGAGCGAACAGGCCCGAGAAGGCGGGCACTATGTAGGCGCCGCCGTTGTCCTCGACGCTCGCCGCCAGGGTCTCGATCTCGTCGGCCTTGCGGATGATGCCGAGCTGGTCGCGGAACCACTGGACCAGCGCGCCCGTTATCGCTATGGACCCCTCCAGGCAGTACACCGGCGCCTCACCGCCGATCTTGTAGCCCATCGTCGTCAGCAGCCCGCTCTTGGACGGCACCGGCCGGTCGCCGGTGTTGAGCAGCAGGAAGCTGCCGGTGCCGTAGGTGTTCTTCGCGGTGCCGACGTCGTAGCAGGCCTGCCCGAACACGGCGGCCTGCTGGTCGCCCAGCGCCGAGGCCACGGGCACACCCGCGAGCTGGCCGACGGCGGTGCCGTACACCTCGGCGGACGACCTGATCTCGGGCAGGACGGCCTCGGGCACGTTCATCGCGGAGAGGATGGCGGGATCCCATTGGAGGGTCTCCAGGTTCATCAGCATGGTGCGGCCGGCGTTGGTGACGTCGGTGACGTGCCGGCCGCCGTCCGTGCCACCGGTGAGGTTCCAGATCAGCCAGGAGTCGATGGTGCCGAAGGCGATCTCGCCGCGCTGGGCGCGCTCCCTGAGGCCCGGCACGTTGTCCAGCAGCCAGGCTGCCTTGGGTCCGGAGAAGTAGCTGGCCAGGGGCAGTCCGGTCTGCTCGCGGAAGCGGTCCTGGCCGTCGGTGCCGCCCAGTTCGCTGCACAGGGCAGCAGTACGGGTGTCCTGCCAGACGATCGCGTTGTGCACGGGCTTGCCCGTGGCGCGGTCCCACAGGACCGTGGTCTCCCGCTGGTTCGTGATGCCGAGGGCGCTCAGCTGGTCGGCGCGCAGCCCGGCCTTGGCCAGTGCTCCTGCCACCACGGCCTGGACCTTGGACCAGATCTCGGTGGCGTCGTGCTCCACCCAGCCCGGCTTCGGGAAGATCTGGCGGTGCTCGCGCTGGTCCACGGCGACGATCGCGCCGCCGTGGTCGAAGATGATGCAGCGGCTGGACGTGGTGCCCTGGTCGATGGCGGCGACGTACTTCTCGGCGGTGTCCGTCATGGCTGTCCCTGGGTCGCTGGGTCGGGTCGCTGGGTCAGAAGGCCGCGTTGTAGACGAGGCCGGCGAGTGCCCCGCCGATCAGCGGGCCGACGACGGGGATCCACGCGTAACCCCAGTCGGACGTGCCCTTGTTCGGGATCGGCAGGAAGGTGTGCACGATGCGAGGGCCGAGGTCGCGCGCCGGGTTGATGGCGTATCCGGTGGGCCCGCCGAGGGAGAGCCCGATGCCGACCACCAGCAGGGAGACGATCAGCACCGTGGTGCCGGACTCGCCGAGCCCTCTCGTCAGCCCGAAGGCGAGGATCGGCAGCACGAGTGCGACCGTTGCGATGATCTCGGTGATGAGGTTGGCGACCGGGTTCCGGATCTCCGGGATGGTCGAGAAGATGCCGAGGGTCGCCACCGGTGCGTCGGCGGTGTCCTCGGCCGCGCCCTCCCTGCGGACGTTGGCCTGGAACTGCGCGAGATACACCAGGTAGGCGAGGACGGCGCCCAGCATCGCGCCGACGAGCTGGCCCAGCAGATAGATCCAGACCTTGCCCCACTTGCCGGTGTCCACCGCGATGCCGAGGGTGACGGCGGGATTGAGCTGGCCGCCGGAGAGGGGAGCGGCGGTGTACGCGCCCGCAAGCACGCCGAACCCCCAGCCGAACGCGATGACGACCCATCCGGCGGCGCGTGCCTTGGAGTATCTGAGGGTGACGGCGGCGCAGACACCGGCACCGAACAGGATCAGGATCGCGGTGCCGATGACTTCGCCGACGAATATGTCTCCGTTGCTCATGGCGGCTCCCTTGGCGCCGGCCCGGGCGAGCGCCCCGGCCCTCCGTGCAGGAAACGGTTCCCTTGGCGACTTCAGCCGAAGGCAGGGAGGGCCCCGCGCCCCGCCCGGCGTCCGTGACGAGCGTGCCGTCGCAGCCGGATCGCCCCTGGAAGACGGGCCGTTGAGCAGCACAGGGCCCGCGACGCAGTGCCTGATTACGCCGAGTATGTACGGCGATGTCGACTGACACCCGGAAGTGTTCACCGGCGCTCGGGGACCGTCAAGGTCGCCGACGGCAACGATGACAGCGGTTGCTCCCGGACCCGGCGCCGACGGCTTCCTTCCCGCAGGTGAGGGCTCAACGGCCCGATGTGAAGGGTCCGTTCACCCGAAGGGGCCGGCCGTCGCGTACCCGGCCTGGGCCGGGGCAGCCCCGGAACCGCGTCGGATCTCGTGACCGGGCAGACCCGCGCGCGCGAGCACCCAGCTCGTCCCGTTCAGCGTCTTCGCCGCCTTCTTCAGCGGGGCGAGATGGGCTGCGGCCTGCCGGTGGTCGGACACGCTGCCGGGCATGCACACGACCGTGGCCAGGGACAGCGTGACGGGACGCCCGCCCGCCGACCAGGACGCGTCGAGCACGGCGGCCGCCAGTGGATCGAGCGCTTCCTCCTCGGCCAGCACCAGGAAGTCGTCCCCGCCGATGTGTCCCACGCGCGCGTGCCGTGCGGCCGCCTGCTGCAGCGCCCGTCCCACCGAGCGGATCAGCTCGTCGCCCGTGGCGAACCCGGAACCGTCGTTGACCTGCTTGAAGTGGTCGATGTCCAGCCAGCTGAGCGCGAACGCCCGCCCGTCCGCGATATGCCGGTCCACCTCGCTCGTGATCGCGTCCGAACCGGGCAGCCGGGTCAGCGGATTGAGCCCCGCCGCCTCCTCCACCCGGGTCTCGGCCAGCGCCCGTACGAGGTCCGCGAGACGTACGACGCCCACGCACCGGCCGCGGTGGTCCACGACCGCCACATCGTCCGAGGTCCGGTCGCGACCGCCGATCGCCACCACGTCCAGCACCTCCCAGGCGGTGGCGTCGACGCCGACCGTGCGCGGCCCGTCACCCAGCTTGAAGGCCGGCCGGTCCGCGTACAGGGCGTGTCCGTACCGGCCGGACATCGACAGCAGGAAGCGCGACCGGTGTACCGACCGGACGGGCACCCCGGCCTGGTCCACGAGCAGCACTCCGGAGACGTCCGGCGAGCCCGTCAGCAGTCCCCGTACCTGTCCGGCCGAGGCGGTGACCGGCAGGACGGCGGCGGGCCGCACGAACTCCCGCACCGACGGCCCGGACCGGGGCGCGGCGACGGAACCCTGGGAGCGCGGCGGAACGTATACGTCCGCCGCGGGGATCCGGGCCGGCGGCGCGAACAGCTCGCCCTGGGCGAGCTGGGCACCCGCCGACAGCGCCGCCGCACACTGAAGTTCCGTTTCCACACGTTCCACCGCCACCAGGGCGCCCAGCTGCTCGCACAGTGTCCGCATCGCCCGCACCGCGGCCGGCCGGGACAGCAGGGAGCCGTCGAGCTTGACCAGGTCGGGGGAGAGGTCGGTGAGCAGCCTCAGGGGCACGTCCCCGTCCCCGATGCCGTCCGCGCTGATCCGGAACCCCTGCTCGCGCAGCGAGGCCACTGCCTCCAGCAGCGCCCGCTGCGGCACATGGGTGTAGGGCGGCACGATGTCGAGGGTCACCTCCCAGGGCATCCGCCCCGCCGCGCGCACGGCGTCGTGCAGCGGGGTGAGGCCGCCGAGGTCGGCGAGTGTCGCCGCGAACACGTTGACGTGCAACGGCAGCAGCATCTCCTTGTGCGTCGCCGCCCGGAGTGCCAACACGGCCAGCCTGCCGTCGAGTTCGGGGTCTCGACGGGCCTCGGCCAGGATGTCGCCGGTCTCCGGGCGTGCGAGTATCTCCAGTGCGGCGACCGCGCCCGTCCTCAGGTTGACCACCGGCTGGAAGGCGAAGCGGAGAGTATCCGTCCAGGAGTGCACGGGAGCATGATGTCGCCGCCCGCGCACGCCCAGGCGCAGTTCATAAGACGTTCACGCAGGATTCCGGGGTGGTCACGGAGCGTGGGCAACCCCATGGGTCACGCCTGTCACATGACACCCTGCCGGGCTGTGCTCACCGCACCACGACCACCGAGGATCCGTGCCCGAACAGTCCCTGGTTGGCCGTGATCCCCGCGCGCGCACCGGCCACCTGCCGGTCGCCCGCGGCCTGTCTCAGCTGCCAGGTCAGTTCGCAGACCTGGGCGATGGCCTGGGCCGGTACCGCCTCACCGAAGGAGGCGAGTCCGCCACTGGTGTTGACGGGTATCCGCCCGCCCGGAGCCGTGGCGCCCTCCCGCAGGAGTTTCGCGCCCTCGCCCTCACCGCACAGTCCCAGATCTTCGTACCACTGCAGTTCCAGCGCGGTCGACAGGTCGTACACCTCCGCCAGGGAGAGGTCCTCGGGGCCGATGCCCGCCTCCTCGTAGGCGGTTCGGGCGATGGACGCACGGAAGGTCTCGTCCGCGGGCGTCACCGCGACGGCGGAGTCCGTGGCGATGTCCGGCAGATCCAGCACCGTGCTCGGATACCGCGGGGTCACCGTCGACACCGCCCGGATCCGCACCGGCCGAGCCGAACCGTGACGGTGCGCGAAGTCAAGGCTGCACAGCACCAGTGCGGCCCCGCCGTCGGAGGTTGCGCAGATGTCGAGCAGCCGCAGCGGATCGGCGACCACCGCGGACGCGGCGACCTCCTCGGCGGTGACCCGCTTGCGGTAGCGCGCGTACGGGTTGAGCGCACCCAGGGCGGCGTTCTTCACCTTGACCTGCGCGAAGTCCTCCGGGGTATCGCCGTGCAGCGCCATCCGCCGGCGCGCGTACAGCCCGAAGTACGCCGGGTTCGTCGCGCCCAGCAGGCGGAAACGCAGCCAGTCCGGATCGTCGGGGCGGTCCCCGCCGGCGGGCCGGAAGAACCCCTTGGGCGCGGCGTCCGCCCCCACCACGAGCACGACGTCCGCGAGCCCGGCGAGGATCTGCGCCCTCGCCGTCGCGATCGCCTGCGCACCGGAAGCACACGCCGCGTACACGCTCGCGACCCGGGCTCCCTGCCAGCCGAGGGCCTTGGCGAACGTCGCCCCCGCCACGTACCCCGGATATCCGCCACGCACCGTGTCCGCGCCCACGACCGAGCCGACGTCCGGCCAGTCGAGGCCGGCGTCCGCGAGTGCCGCGCGGGCCGCCGCCGTCCCGTACTCGACGAAGCTGCGCCCCCACTTGCCCCAGGGGTGCATGCCCACGCCCAGCACCGCCACGTCCGCCGTCATGCCGTCACCCCCGTCGGTCGCCACTGCCAGGTCGTCCAGGTCGTCTCCGCGTCCTCGTGGAGCACTCCGGGGACGACCTCCACCTCCATGCCCACCGTCAGATCGGCGACGGCGACCCCGGGAACCGCCTGTCCCAGCACCACGATCCGCTCGGACTCCAGCTCCACTGCGATCAACGCGTACGGCTGCCACGGAAGTTCCGGATCGCTCACATAGGGTGACGGAGGGCGGTATCGGGCGTCGGTGTAGGACCAGATCCGTCCTGTTCGTGACAGCGGGACCTCCGCCAGTTCGCCGCCCGCACAGTGCGGATTGCGGCAGTGGACGTCCTCGCGCGGGAAGAACACCGACGCACAGGACGTGCAACGGGTGCCCAGGAGCCGGAATGCGTCCCCCTCGCCGGTGGACCAGCCGGAGACCGCAGGTGTGCGTGTGCGCGTCAACGTTCCTCCCGGGCAGGTGATCTGACGATGCGTCAGAAGTGTGCCATGCGCGCCCGGAAATGGGCAGGCGTCCCGGTGAACCGGACGGCCCCTTCCTGCGTCGTGGTATCGGGAAGGGTGGCCGGGGCCGACGGGGGTGGTCCCGGCCACCCCTCTGGTCACCCTTGTCACCTCCCTGCACACCGCTGCCGGAACACGTCCTTCCTCTGATCGGATACAGTCCGCGCGTGTCCGAAATTCAGCACCCAACTGCCAACTCCGCGCCGGACTCACACTGTTCGAGCTGCGGAGCGCCCTACGGAGAGGGCGTCTCCGGCTGGCCGCGCACCTGCCCGTCCTGCGGGGCCGTCGCCTACCGCAACCCGCTCCCGGTCGCGATCGCGCTCCAGCCCGTGTACGACACCAAGGGCACGGCCCTGGTCGTCGTCACCCGAACCATCGCCCCCGCGCGCGGAGGCATTGCACTGCCCGGCGGCTACATCGACGACCGGGAGGACTGGAAGCACGCCGTCGTACGCGAACTCAAGGAGGAGACGGGCATCGACGCGGCCGCCCGCGACGTGCGCCTCGTCGATGCCATGAGCTCGCCCGACGGCCATCTGCTGCTGTTCGGACTCCTCCCGGAACGCCCCGCCGAAGGACTGCCGCCCTCCGGCACCACGGACGAGACCGACGGCTGGCACCTGCTGCGCAGGCCCGAGGAACTCGCCTTCCCGCTGCACACCGTGGCCGTACGGGCGTGGTTCGAGGGCCGCTACGTCTGAGCCGGCCGCTCAGCCCAGTCCCCGTACGCGCACCGGGTAGGACGGCTCACCGGCGCCGTCCTCCCGCTCCCGGGTGACGACCACCCGGCGGCCCTCCCAGCGGGCGGCGTAGCGCTCGATCTCCGGCTCGTCCCACCCGTCGCCCGCGTCCGGCACGACCAGCCCGCCCCCGGTCCGTCCCCGGGAGGGCGCCCACACCTCCAGCTCCAGCCCGCCGTCCTCGCCGCGCACGGGAACGATCGCACCCGCGCGCGCGAGCACCGGAATCCGCGACATCGGCGCGTCGACGAGAACCTGCGCCGGACCCTCGTACGCCACCTCCGTCACCGTGTCGTACCAGCGGCCCCGCGGCAGCTGCACCGCACGCCGGCCCGCCCCCGGGCTCATAACGGGCGCCACCAGGAGGGAGTCGCCCAACAGGAACGCGTCCTCGCAGTCGCGCAGTACACGGTCCTCCGGCGCCCCCCACCACAACGGCCTCACATAGGGCGCGCCGGTGCGTCGGGCGAGGTGGGCCAGCGTCATGAAGTACGGCAGCAGACGGCGGCGTTCGAGCAGCGCCACGCGCGCGTGCTCCAGCACCTCGGAACCGAACTCCCAGGGTTCACGTCGCCCCGCCCGCATGCTCGCGTGTGTACGGAACAGCGGCAGGTACGCACCCAGCTGGAACCACCGCAGATACAGCTCCGGCGACGGAGACCCGTCGTACCCACCGATGTCCGGTCCCGAATACGGAACCCCGCACAGGCCGAGCCCCAGCACCAGCGACAGGGAGGCCCGCAGCCCCGGCCAGCCCGTCGCCACGTCTCCGGACCAGCTGCCCCCGTAGCGGTGCAGGCCCGCCCAGCCGGAGCGTGAGAACAGGAACGGCCGATCCTGCGGTGACAGTTCGCGCAGCCCCTCGTAGGCCGCTCTGGCCATGCAGAGCGCGTACACGTTGTGCGCCTCGCGGTGGTCGCCGCCACGCTCCTCCAGGGCGTGCCGGGCCGAACGCGGCAGCGTCGGCTCACCGAAGGCGTTGAACGACGTCGGCTCGTTCATGTCGTGCCAGAACCCCGCGAATCCCTGCCCCAGCCGCTCCTCGTAGAGCCCGCCCCACCACTTGCGCACGCGCGCGTGCGTGAAGTCCGGGAAGACCGACTCGCCCGCCCACACCTCGCCCCGCACCGTCCGCCCCGAGGCGTCCCGCACGAACGCATCCAAGGCCGAGCCACTGTCGTACACGGCGTTGCCCGGCGAGGCCTTCACCGCCGGGTCGACGATCGACACCAGCCGGATCCCGTCCCGGCGCAGCTCCTCGGCAAGCGCCGGCAGCTTCGGGAAGCGCTCCGGGTCGACGGTGAACACCTGGTGGTCCGCATAGTGGTCGATGTCCAGGTGGACGGCCTCCAGCGGCAGACCGCGCTCCTGGTAGCCCGCGACGATCCGGCGCACCTCCTGCTCGCTGCCGAAGCCCCACCGCGCGTGATGATGGCCGAGGGCCCACGCCGGGGGGAGTGCCGGTGCCCCCGTCAGTGAGGCCCAGGTGTGCAGTACGCGCGCGGGGGTGCCCACGATCACCCAGCAGCGCAGCGGGCCGCCGTCCATGCGCAGCTCACAGCGTCCCGTACGGTCGTGCCCGGACCCCGCGCCCTCCTCGCCCTCCCGCAGGGTCACCGTGCCGTCCCACGACGTGTCGTGGAACAGCAGATGCGCCGCGGCGTCCGCCACCACCAGCTGCACCGGCATGGTCAGGTACAGCGGATCGTCCCCGGGGCCGAACGCCCGGCCCGGGTCGGTGTTCCACAGCCGGTACGTGCCGTCCCGCAGCCGCGGGCCGGACGCCCGCCCGCCCAGGCCGAAGAACCGGGCGTCCGCCGCCACCTCGGACCGCTGCATCCACCGCGCCGTGCCCCCGTCGACCGGCTCCCACCAGCGCGGCGGCAGATCCCGCCGCAGCATCACACCGCCGGGCGTGCACACCTCCAGCGCGCCGTGGCGGGAGACGACGACCGTCACCCGCTCGGCCACCACCCGCCAGCCGCCGTCCTTGTCCGGCTCCAGCACCGCCCGCGGGTCAGGCTCGGGACAGCCTCCGCCGAGCGCGTACGACGGTTCCGGACCCGCTCCGTCCCAGCCCCAGAAGACGGCCCCGTTGACCGCGACGGTGATCCGCAGCTCGGACCGGCTGAACCGGATCACACCGCCCCCCGGGCCCGGCTCCACGCCCTGCACCTGCCCCGGAACCCGCGCGCGCTCGGCACCACGTGCCGGCAGCCCAGCGGCGTCGATACGCCTCCTGCGCCATGCGGCCCGCACGGTGCGCAACCCCTGAGCCGCCCTCCCCGAACCGACCACACTCACCGAACGCACCAGGTCACGACCGTCCATGCTGCTCACCCTGCCACTCACCGCCCCCCACACGCGCGTCGTTCAACTTCCGTTCACCCGTGGCTGGACCACATCTTCACGGCACGGACTATGTGGGGCGCACCCTGGTGTAGAAGTCGATCACATGGCATCGTCCCTGTCAGCCGTGTCACGCGCACACCCCGCCCGTGCGCGGACCGACGCACACGACGCGCACAGCCCGGGAGCCGCCCCATGTCGACAGCGAACCCTCAGCCGCTCTGGCAGCCTGATCCCGAGCGGATCACCCAGGCACGCATCACCCGGTTCCAGGCATGGGCCGCCGAGCGCCACGGCGCCCCTGCCGAGGGAGGCTACCCGGCCCTCCACCGGTGGTCCGTGGAGCAGCTGGACACCTTCTGGAAAGCCGTCACGGAGTGGTTCGACGTACGGTTCTCGACCCCGTACGCGCGCGTGCTGGGCGACCGCTCCATGCCGGGCGCCCAGTGGTTCCCCGGAGCCACCCTGAACTACGCCGAGCACGCCCTGCGCGCCGCCGCCGACCGTGCCGACGAACCCGCCCTCCTGTACGTCGACGAGACCCATGAACCGCGCCCGGTGACCTGGTCCGAGCTGCGCCGCCAGGTGGGCGCCCTCGCCGCCGAACTCCGCGCCCTCGGCGTACGCCCCGGCGACCGCGTCAGCGGCTACCTCCCGAACATCCCCCAGGCGGTCGTCGCGCTCCTCGCCACGGCCGCAGTGGGTGCCGTGTGGACCTCCTGTGCCCCCGACTTCGGCGCCCGCAGCGTCCTCGACCGCTTCCAGCAAGTCGAACCGGTCGTCCTGTTCACCGTCGACGGCTACCGCTACGGCGGCAAGGAACACGACCGCCGAGAGATCGTCGCCGAGCTGCGCCGCGAGCTGCCCTCCCTGCGCGCCGTCGTCCACATCCCGCTCCTCGGCACCGAGGCACCAGAAGGCGCCCTGGAGTGGTCGGCGCTGACGGCGGCCGACACCGAGCCCGTCTTCGAGCAGGTCCCGTTCGACCACCCGCTGTGGGTGCTGTACTCCTCCGGCACGACCGGCCTGCCCAAGGCCATCGTCCAGTCCCAGGGCGGCATCCTCGTCGAGCACCTCAAACAGCTCGGCCTGCACTGCGACCTCGGCCCCCAGGATCGTTTCTTCTGGTACACCTCGACCGGCTGGATGATGTGGAACTTCCTAGTCTCCGGCCTGCTCACGGGCACGACGATCGTCCTCTACGACGGCAGCCCCGGATACCCCGACACAGGCGCCCAGTGGCGGGTCGCCGACCGCACGGGAGCCACCCTCTACGGCACCTCGGCCGCCTACGTCATGGCCTGCCGCAAGGCGGGCGTGCACCCCGCCCGCGACTTCGACCTCTCCCGCGTGCAATGCGTCGCCACCACCGGCTCCCCGCTGCCGCCCGACGGCTTCCGCTGGCTGCACGACGAGGTTCGCGAGGACCTGTGGATCGCCTCCGTCAGCGGTGGCACGGACGTCTGCTCCTGCTTCGCAGGAGCCGTACCGACCCTGCCGGTGTACACCGGCGAACTCCAGGCGCCCGGCCTCGGCACCGACCTGCAGTCCTGGGACCCGAGCGGCAAGCCCCTCGTCGACGAGGTGGGCGAGCTGGTCGTCACCAAGCCCATGCCCTCCATGCCGATCCACTTCTGGAACGACCCCGACGGCAGCCGCTACCACGACAGCTACTTCGACACCTACCCGGGCGTCTGGCGGCACGGCGACTGGATCACCCTCACCTCACGCGGCTCCGTGATCATCCACGGCCGCTCCGACTCCACTCTCAACCGGCAGGGCGTGCGCATGGGCTCGGCCGACATCTACGAGGTGGTCGAACGGTTGCCTGAGATCAAGGAGTCCCTCGTCATCGGCGTCGAGCAGCCCGACGGGGGCTACTGGATGCCGCTGTTCGTGCACCTGGCCCCCGGCGCCACCCTGGACGAGTCACTCCTGAACCGCATCAAGCAGACCATCCGCGAACAGCTCTCGCCGCGCCATGTGCCCGACGAGATCATCGAGGTCCCGGGCATCCCGCACACGCTCACCGGCAAGCGCATCGAGGTCCCGGTCAAGCGCCTTCTCCAGGGCACACCCCTGGAGAAGGCCGTCAACCCCGGGTCCATCGACAACCTCACCCTGCTGGGCTTCTACGAGGAACTGGCCCGCAAGCGCGCCTGACCCACACGCCTCACCCTCCATAGGTGGCCTCGGACTCGCCGAGAACGGTGGCGAAGTCCGAGGCCAGCCGAGCGGCATCGACCGGCTCCAGATCGGCAGCCACCGGCCCCCGGGTGCGGACGCCAGCCGGAACCTCGCCCCGGCCGCCACCCACCAGGCGTGCGACCGCAGCCCGTTCACCACCGCTGACTCGTCCTGCACGGGCACGCACAGGTTCATCCCGCCGCCTGTCAGATCGGTCCCCAGGAACTTACTCAGGGTCCGAACATGCGCACCGCCCGCAGTTCCTTATAGGCCGTGGCGACCGTGCCCGGACTCACCCCCCCAGCTCGTCCGCGAGCCGCCGCACGGGCGGCAGCACGGCTCCCGGCGCCGTTCGACGGATGCGGCCCCGCGCCGCCCTCGCCCTGCTCGCCACCGACCACTACCCCTGCCGCTCGCCTTCTCGGCCGCCGGCAGCATTGGCAACCGCGCCTCGAGTGTCCTCACCAAGCTCTACGCCACCCGCATCGCGGGCCCCGATCGCGTCCGCTACCAGGCGGTCAACCGGACCGGCCCCGGCGCCGGCTGGACCCTCGCCGGCGACGGCCTCTCGTTCGTCGACGACATCCTCCTCAAGACTGGCCTCGTCTGCCCAACGCGATCGGCCCACTCGCCGTCACCGCGGCCATCGCCACCGGCCCCTCCGCGGGACCGCCTTCGGCGCCATCATCGCCGTGACCTGCGCAATTCAGCACCGTCTGGTCCGCGGCCGCCTCCAGCGCAGCCCGTTGTCAGTGCCGACGGTTACTGTGAGTGAGCATTGATCGACCGTGCATTGGGGGAAACATGGCGCACACCGACCACCAGACCCTGCGACGCGTCCTGCGCCGCGAAATCGCCGGCACCATCGGCGTGCTCACCGACGACCACGACTTCCGCGCCATGCGGCGCTACCGCAGCTTCGCCTTCGACGACCACACCACCTACCTCCAGCAGATGGAAGCCCTCCTCAGGAGCCGTGCGGCAGAGGGCAGCCACACCACACTGGCCCTCTTCGACCCGGAGGAATACGCCGAATACTGCGCGGACACCGGCCTCGACCCGGAAGCCCCGGCCAGCCGCACCCGGTTCACCGCGGAACTCGCGGCCACCGGCCCCACCATCCCCTACGACGGCCGCCCCCTCGCCACCCTCCTGCCCGCCCTTGTCGACGAGGCCGTACGACAGGCCACGTGGGAGTACGCCACCACCCTCCTGACCCGCCTCGGCCCCTGCCCCACCTGCGGCGAGGACATCGGGCGTGCCGCCTTCACCCGCGCCTCCGCCCTCCTTGTCCGCATCCTCGACACCGCCCCGCCCGGCGACCGGCACCTCGTCTGCAGCGTCTCCGGACCGCCGGAAACCCTCATCTCCGTCCTGCACGCCGACGTGGACACCGAAGGCACCACGGAACTCGACGAGGCCGAAGCCCTCGAATTCACCAGCGTCCTCGCCCTCGGCCTCGCCACCAACAGCCCCGGCGGACTCGTCATCCGTATCAGCGCCCGCGACACGGCCGACCGCGTCTACGGCTGGCGGCTCCGCGCCGGCGGCCTCGAACCACTCACCGCCTCCGAAGTCTTCGACGCCTACTGCACCGACGTCGAATCCGGCGACCTCATCGCTCCCGAGTCGGGCGTCGACTACTGCACACCACCTGACCTCGGAGAGGACAGCACGCCACAGGAACACCACCACTGAACGCGCCAGGGGCGCCCCACCCGAAGGCGGGACGCCCCTGAACCCGACACCCGACGCCGCCCGTCGACTGGTCGACTACTCGCCGGACAGCACCGCCTGAGCCGCGCTGCGCGCCTCCTCGGCACTGTCCGTCGCACGCGCGGCCGCGGCGGCCCGCTCGCACTGAGCCAGCGTGTACTTGGCCAGCGTCGCACGGACATAGGGAATCGACGCCGCACCCATGGACAGGGAGGTGACACCCAGACCCGTCAGCACACAGGCCAGCAGCGGGTCCGACGCGGCCTCACCGCAGACACCGCAGCTCTTGCCCTCGGCCTTGGCCGCCTCGGCGGACAGCGCCACCAGGTCGAGCAGCGCGGGCTGCCACGGGTCCTGGAGCCGCGACACCGCACCCACCTGCCGGTCCGCCGCGAACGTGTACTGCGCGAGGTCGTTGGTCCCCAGCGACAGGAACTCGACCTCCTGCAGGATCGAACGGGCCCGCAGCGCGGCCGACGGGATCTCCACCATCGCACCGAACTTGGCCTGCATGTCCGCCGCACGGCAGGCGTCCGCGAACGCCTTGGCATCCGCGCGGTCCGCCACCATGGGTGCCATCACCTCGAGGTACACGGGCAGACCCTCCGCGGCCTTCGCCAGGGCGGTCAGCTGCGTGCGCAGGATCTCGGGGTGGTCCAGCAGCGTCCGCAGGCCCCGCACACCCAGCGCGGGGTTCGGCTCGTCCGCCGGCGTCAGGAAGTCCAGCGGCTTGTCGGCACCCGCGTCCAGCACACGCACGACCACACGGCCCTCGGGGAACGCCTCCAGCACCTGCCGGTAGGCCTCCACCTGCTTCTGCTCGGACGGCGCGTTCTTGCTGTCGTCCAGGAAGAGGAACTCGGTACGGAACAGACCCACACCCTCTGCACCGGCCTCCACGGCCGCCGGCACGTCCGCCGGCCCGCCGACGTTGGCCAGCAGCGGCATCTTGTGTCCGTCGGCCGTGGCACCCGGGCCTGTCGACGCGGCCAGCGCCGCCTTCCGCTCAGCGGCCGCGGCCTGCAGCTGTGCCTTCTTCTCCTCGCTCGGGTTCACGAAGATCTCGCCGGTGCTGCCGTCGACGGCGATCAGCGTGCCCTCGGCCAGTTCACCCGCACCCGGCAGCGCCACCACGGCCGGAACCCCGAGCGCCCGCGCCAGGATCGCGCTGTGGCTGGTCGGCCCGCCCTCCTCGGTCACGAAACCGAGCACCAGCGTCGGGTCGAGCAGCGCCGTGTCGGCGGGAGCCAGATCGCGCGCCACGAGGACGTAGGGCTCGTCACTGTCCGGGACGCCCGGCATGGGGACGCCCAGCAGCCGGGCGACGATGCGATTCCGCACGTCATCCAGGTCGGCCACCCGCCCGGCCAGGTACTCCCCGGCAGCGGCCAGCAGCTCGCGGTACGCCGCGAACGCGTCGTACACCGCACGCTCAGCCGTGCTGCCGACGGCGATCCGCCGGTCCACGTCCGCCATCAGCTCGGGATCCTGCGCCATCATGGCCTGCGCCTCGAGGACGGCCTGGGCTTCGCCCCCCGCCAGGTTGCCGCGCGCCATCAGGTCGGCGGCCACAGCGTCCACGGCCTGGCGCGCCCGCCCCTGCTCCCGCTCCGCCTCCTCCGCCGGAATCTGCTTGGCCGGCGGCTCCAGCACGGCCGTTCCCATGTGCCGAACCTCGCCGATCGCCACACCGTGGCTCACGCCGACGCCTCGCAGCGTTGTCTCCATCTCACCCGTCTCCGATAGTGCGGCGGGTCCCGCCGCCGCGGTGGTTGTCCTGTACGCCGCTTTACGACGGCACTGCGATCAGTTCCAGGAGAAGAGGCTGTCGCCGGCCTTCACGTCGCCGTTGTCGCGGAGGTCGGAGAGGGACTCGGCCGTGGCCTCGAGCGCCACGACGGGGCAGATCGGCGACTTGCCGGAGGCCTCCACCGCGGTGGGGTCCCAGCGCACGATGCTCTGACCACGCGTGACGGTGTCGCCCTTGTTGACGAGCAGCTCGAAGCCCTCGCCGTTGAGCTGCACGGTGTCGATACCGAGATGGGTGAGCACGCCGTGCCCGTTCTCGTCTACTACGACGAAGGCATGCGGGTGCAGGGAAACGATGACTCCGTCCACGGGCGCGACGGCCTCGGAGGGCTCACGCACGGGGTCGATCGCTGTGCCCGGGCCGACCATGGCCCCGGAGAAGACCGGATCCGGCACGGCGGCCAGTCCGATGGCACGTCCGGCAAGAGGGGACGTCACGGTGGTCATGGGAAGCCTCCCAAGGAGTGAAGCTGCGTACGGGCCGTCACTGCCTGTCCCGGACGGCACTGAGCAGCAGCGTATGTCATATGAAGTAGCCGTTCCGTTTGGAAGCTACCAGGTAGTGGTCTAGACCACCAGCCCCGGCCGATTTGCACGCGCTTCAAGGCCCCGTGTACAGTCGTACTCCTGCTGAAGGGGAGCGACGCGAAAGCGTCTCCGCTAAGCAGCACCCAAACTCGTCAGGTCCTATCTCGGGATCAACTTCTGCATGCCTGCAGGAGAGTGGTCAGAGAAACGGAAAAACCCTGATAGAGTTTGAAACACCGAAGGGAAGCCCGGAGGAAAGCCCGAGAGGGTGAGTACAAAGGAAGCGACCGTTCCTTGAGAACTCAACAGCGTGCCAAAAATCAACGCCAGATATGTTGAT
>NZ_JBVIGN010000004.1:740292-851744 GCF_055570785.1 Streptomyces sp. NPDC031100 | reverse complement strand
GGGGGGGCCAGCGGGTATAGCTCCTGCGAGCCCCCCCCCCCCCCCCCCCCCCCCCCCCCCCCCCCCCCAAGTTCACGCGGACGAGGTGTCAGACCTCCACCACGACCGGCAGGATCATCGGCCTGCGGCGATACGTGTCGGAGACCCACTTGCCGAGGGTGCGCCGAATGAGTTGCTGCAGCTGGTGGGGCTCCACCACGCCGTCCTGGGCCGAGCGCTCCAAGGTCTCCGTGATCTTCGGGATCACGTCGGCGAAGGCCGCGTCCTCGATCCCGGAACCGCGGGCCTGGACGTACGGGCCACCGGTGATCTTGCCGGTGGACGAGTCCACGACCACGAAGACCGAGATGATGCCCTCGTCACCGAGGATCTTGCGGTCCTTCAGGGCCGGCTCGCCCACATCACCGACGGAGAGGCCGTCGACGTAGACGTAACCCGCCTGGACCTTGCCCGAGATCTTCGCCTTGCCCTCGATCAGGTCGACCGCCACGCCGTCCTCGGCGATGACGATCCGGTCGTGCGGGACTCCCGTCAGCGCGCCCAGTTCGGCGTTGGCGCGCAGATGGCGCCATTCGCCGTGGACCGGCATCAGGTTCCGCGGGCGGCAGATGTTGTAGAAGTACAGCAGCTCGCCGGCGGAGGCGTGGCCGGAAACATGCACCTTGGCGTTGCCCTTGTGGACGACGTTGGCGCCCCAGCGGGTCAGGCCGTTGATCACGCGGTAGACCGCGTTCTCGTTTCCGGGGATGAGGGACGAGGCCAGGATGACCGTGTCGCCGTCGACGATGCGGATCTGGTGGTCACGGTTGGCCATGCGGGACAGGGCCGCCATCGGCTCGCCCTGGGAGCCCGTGCAGACCAGGACCACCTCGTCGTCCGGCAGGTCGTCCAGCGTCTTGACGTCGACCACCAGGCCCGGCGGGACCTTCAGATAGCCGAGGTCACGGGCGATGCCCATGTTGCGGACCATCGAGCGGCCGACGAAGGCGACCCGGCGGCCGTACTCGTGCGCCGCGTCCAGAATCTGCTGGATGCGGTGGACGTGGCTGGCGAAGCTCGCCACGATGATCCGCTTGCGGGCGCTCGCGAAGACCTGGCGCAGGACGTTGGAGATGTCCCGCTCGTGCGGGGTGAAGCCCGGGACCTCGGCGTTCGTGGAGTCGGTGAGGAGGAGGTCGATGCCCTCCTCGCTCAGCCGCGCGAACGCGTGCAGGTCGGTGAGGCGGTTGTCCAGCGGGAGCTGGTCCATCTTGAAGTCGCCGGTGTGCACCGCCATGCCGGCGGGGGTGCGGATGGCGACCGCCAGGGCGTCCGGGATGGAGTGGTTGACCGCGATGAACTCGCAGTCGAAGGGGCCGATGCGCTCGCGGTTCCCCTCCGCCACCTCCAGGGTGTACGGGCGGATCCGGTGCTCCTGGAGCTTGGCCTCGATGAGGGCGAGGGTCAGCTTGGAGCCGATCAGCGGGATGTCCGGCTTCTCGCGGAGCAGGAACGGGACGCCACCGATGTGGTCCTCGTGGCCGTGCGTGAGGACGATGCCCTCGATGTCGTCGAGACGGTCCCGGATGGACGAGAAGTCCGGCAGGATCAGGTCGATTCCGGGCTGCTCCTCCTCCGGGAAGAGCACTCCGCAGTCGACGATCAGCAGGCGGCCGCCGTACTCGAAGACCGTCATGTTCCGGCCGATCTCGCCGAGACCGCCGAGCGGGGTGACCCGCAGGCCGCCCTCGGGGAGCGGCGGGGGCGGGCCGAGTTCAGGATGCGGATGACTCAAAAGACTCTCCTCACCACGCGCGCCACGTACCGGTCGGGCACGTGGCGCGCATGACGTTCGTGCAGAAGCAGTTGTCGTTGTGTGGTGCGGGCACCGGTGGCCCGCGTATGCGGTTGTCGATTCAGTTGTGAAGCTCGGGTGGTGCCAAGTCTGTTGTCAGAGCTGTACCCCGCCGGCGGCAAGATCGATCTTGAGCTGGGCGATCTCCTCGGGCGAGCACTCGACCATGGGGGCGCGCAGGGGGCCTGCGGGCAGGCCCTGGAGGGCGAGCGCGGCCTTGGTGGTCATGACGCCCTGGGTGCGGAACATGCCGGTGTAGACCGGGAGCAGCTTCTGGTGGATCTCGGTGGCCTTGACGACGTCGCCCGAGGTGTACGCCTCGACGAGGGCGCGCAGGTCGGGGGTGACGACGTGACCGACGACCGAGACGAAGCCGACCGCGCCCACGGAGAGCAGGGGCAGGTTCAGCATGTCGTCGCCGGAGTACCAGGCGAGGCCGGACCGGGCGATGGCCCAGCTGGCGCGGCCGAGGTCGCCCTTGGCGTCCTTGTTGGCGACGATCCGGGGGTGCTCGGCGAGGCGGACGAGCGTCTCGGTGCTGATCGGGACGCCGCTGCGGCCGGGGATGTCGTAGAGCATGACCGGCAGGCCGGTGGTGTCCGCGACGGCCGTGAAGTGCCGGTAGAGGCCCTCCTGCGGGGGCTTGTTGTAGTACGGCGTGACGACCAGCAGGCCGTGTGCGCCGATGCGCTCGGCTTCGCGGGCCAGCTCGATGCTGTGGTGGGTGTCGTTGGTGCCGACGCCGGCCACGATGTGGGCACGGTCGCCGACCGCCTCCAGTACGGCTCGTACGAGGTCCGATTTCTCCGCGTCGGTGGTGGTGGGGGACTCGCCGGTGGTGCCGTTGATGATCAGGCCGTCGTTGCCTGCGTCCACCAGGTGGGTGGCGAGCCGCTGCGCGCCGTCGAGGTCGAGTGCGCCGTCCGCCGTGAAGGGCGTGACCATGGCGGTAAGGACCCGCCCGAAGGGGGTCTGCGGAGTCGAGGTCGGAGCCATGGGTAACACGCTACTCGGTGCTCCAAGCGTGGTCTGCCCTTGGGGTGCCGGGAAAGTCAGGACAAATGTGGAGCCCGGCACTGCCTGCTCGGGGGTTCAAGCAGTGCCGGGTCCGTTTGATCAGGCTAGATGAACTTCTCCAAATGCCGCAATACGGACACTTCGCCCGGCTGATGCGTACATCCGTTCCGCGCGGGGAACAGGGCTTCGTTACGGGGCCACACGGCCGTTCGCATTGAAGGCGGCATAGGTCAGCGGCATGAGCCGGGCCCACTCCGCCTCCATCTTCTCGCCGACCATCTCGATCTCCCGCTGCGGGAAGGACGGCACCTTGGCCAGCTCGTGCTGGGTGCGCAGGCCGAGGAAGTGCATCAGGGAGCGGGCGTTGCAGGTGGCGTACATGGAGGAGAAGAGACCGACCGGGAGGACCGAGCGGGCGACCTCGCGGGCGACGCCCTCGGCGAGCAGCTTCTGGTAGGCCGCGTACGCCTGCTCGTAGGACTCCTCCAGGGTGCTACGCACCGTCTCGTGCTGGGCCGGGGTGCCCTCGACGAAGACGTACTTGCCCGGGCGGCCCTCCTGCACGAGCTTGCGGGACGCGTCGGGGACGTAGAAGACCGGCTCGAGCTCCCGGTAGCGACCCGACTCCTCGTTGTACGACCAGCCGACCCGGTGCCGCATGAACTCGCGGAACACGAAGATCGGGGCGCTGATGAAGAAGGTCATCGAGTTGTGCTCGAACGGGCTGCCGTGCCGGTCGCGCATCAGGTAGTTGATCAGGCCCTTGGAGCGCTCGGGGTCCTTCTTCAGCTCGTCCAGGGACTGCTCGCCGAGCGTGGAGACGCGGGCGGCGAAGAGGACGTCGGCATCCGAAGCGCTGGACTTCACGAGCTCGACGGTGACGTCACTGCGCAGGGTGAGCGACTCGGGGGTGGTCACGGGGGTCCTTCCCATCACTTCTTCAGGTTCGCGCCCACTGTACGGGGGACCACTGACAGACCCCGAACCGTGACCTTGCCGTGGATTTTTTCGGACATGGGCACCTTTTGTGTCACTCGAGCGTCTGTACCGGTGAGACCCACACGTTCGGCCCCGAGAGGAGACGTACCCCCATGTTCCGTCGGCGTGAGCCCGTGCCCTTCGCCTTCCTGGCCGAGGCCGACAGGTTCCGCAGCAATGTCACTCCCCCGCCCCGGCAGCGCTCGTCCGCCGGTCAGATAGCGGGGCGCTGGCTGCTCGGCCTCACCGTGGTCGCCGGGCTGGTCGGCTCGGTGATCCTCGGCACGCCCGCCCTGTCCACGCCGTCCAGCACGCCGGCCCAGCAGTCCCAGGCCTCACAGGGGCGCTGACCCTTCCGGCCGCCCAAGGGTGGTGGGCGGGAACACGGCCGGATAGCCTCACCGGGCACAGCCCATGCAAGGAATGAGTGAGGACCAGCCGTGCCCCTGCCCTTCCTGACGGCCGACCGCACTTTCGAGGCGGCATCCGAGAGCCCGCTGCCGTACGACGACCGGGACCGCTGGCGGCGCCCCTACCGGCCCGGGCCCGGGCGTGTGGGCGGGGCGGCGCTGGGGCTGCTGCTCTCCTCGTTCGTGCTGTTCGCGGCCGTCCTCATCGCTCTGACCGGCACGATGTCCTCGGCCGGCGTCGTCTTCGGCGTGGCGCTGGTGGTCATCGCGGGCGCGCTGCGGATGCTGCGCATGGGCGTGTGGGTGAGCACGCACGGGCTGCGCCAGGTGGGCCTCCTGCTCACGCGCACGACGCCGTGGACGCGGGTGCTCTCGGTGCGCACGGCACAGCAGCCGGTGCGCTGGCTGGGCCTGCCGCGCACGGTGCAGGGGCAGGCCCTGGTGCTCGTACGCGGGGACCGGGCCCCCGGGGACACTCCGCCGCTGCTGACCACGCACGGCCTGGACTTCCTGAACCGCCCCGCGGCCTTCGACCGGGCGGCGGACACGGTGGAGGCGTGGGCCGCGGAGTACGGGCGCGGCTGACCGCCGTAGGCATGGCGAAGGGGCCGGTCCGCGGCGATGCGGACCGGCCCCTTCGTCTTTTCGCGAGTGCGGTGGCATCCGAGCCGCGCCGCGGACCCGCCGCATGACCGTCAGTCGTTGACAAACTTCACGAGCTTGCGCACGAGCTTGACGACGACCCAGACGACGAGGCATCCCACGACGAGCAGGACCAGGATCGCCTGCCACAGGGGCATCTTCTTCTTTCCGGTGGACGAGCTGCCGTCGTTGCCGGTGCGGGAGTAACCGCCGCCACTCGACTTGCTGTAGCTGCCGCCCTTGCTGACGCCACCACGGCTCTTGCTGATGCCACCACCGCCGCTGCTGCCACCGCCTCGCTGCGCCGACAGCGCGACGTACGAGACGGCGTCATGCGCCGGCGCCGCCTGGGCCGTGGCGGGTGCCACCCCGAAGAGGGCGCCGATCAGGAGGAGTGCGGTTGCCGGGCGCCTGAGAGATCCCCGTGAAGGTGAGTCGGAACGATGATCGCGCCAGGGCGCAGCGTTGCACCCTAGGGCATGGATCGGTGCTGTCGAAACTCGTCGTACCGACTGCCTGCGGCTCTCAGGCCTGGACCGGCTTGCCGTCGTGCAGGGTGATGGCGCGCTGCATCGCCTTGCGGGCGCGCGGGGTGTCCCGGGCGTCGTGGTAGGCGACGGCGAGCCGGAACCAGCTGCGCCAGTCGTCCGGGGCCGCCTCCGTCTCGGCCTTGCGCTTGGCGAACACCTCGTCGGCCGAGTCGCGGTCGATACGGCCGCCGGGGGTGCGCTTCAGCTCGTCGACGGGCAGGCCGCCCTCGGCGTCGAGTTCGGCGGCGAGCTGGTTGGCCTTGCGGACGAACTGGGTGTTCTTCCACAGGAACCACAGCCCGATGACCGGCAGGATCAGCACGGCGACCCCGAAGGTGACGGTGAGGACCGTGCCGGACTGGATGAGCATGACGCCGCGGCTGCCGACCAGGACGAAGTAGAAGACCAGGACGGCGGCCGTGACGAGGTAGGAGATCTTCGCGCGCATGACGTCTTCGGGCTCAGCTCAGATCCAGGAAGTGCTCCAGGCCGAAGGTCAGGCCCGGAGTCGAGACCACGCGGCGGGCGCCGAGCAGGATGCCCGGCATGAAGCTGCTGTGGTGCAGGGAGTCGTGGCGGATGGTGAGGGTCTCGCCCTCGCCGCCGAGCAGCACCTCCTGGTGGGCCAGGAGGCCGCGCAGGCGCACGGCGTGGACCGGGACGCCGTCCACGTCCGCCCCGCGGGCGCCGTCCAGGGCGGTGACCGTGGCGTCCGGCGCCGGGGCCGTACCGGCCTGGCGGCGGGCCTCGGCGATGAGCTGGGCGGTGCGCGTGGCGGTCCCCGAGGGGGCGTCCACCTTGTTCGGGTGGTGCAGCTCGACGACCTCCACCGACTCGAAGTACGGCGCGGCGATCTGCGCGAACTTCATGGTCAGCACCGCACCGATGGAGAAGTTCGGGGCGATGAGCACACCCGTCTCCGGGGACTGGGCGAGCCAGCCCTTGAGCTGTGCGAGGCGCTCGTCGGTCCAGCCCGTCGTACCGACGACCGCGTGGATGCCGTGGCGCACGCAGAAGTCCAGGTTGCCCATCACGGAGGCCGGGGTGGTCAGTTCGACGGCGACCTGGGCACCGGTCTCCGCCAGCGTCTCCAGCTTGTCGCCCCGGCCGAGGGCGGCGACCAGTTCCATGTCCTCGGCGGCCTCGACCGCCCGTGCCGCCTCGGACCCGATCCGGCCCTTGGCACCGAGGACCGCCACGCGCAGCTTGCTCATGTTCCTGCTTCCTAACCGGTGGTGTTTCAGGCGACGGCGTCGTGCAGCCGGGCGGCCTGCTTGTCCTTGAGCGGGCCGATGACCGACAGCGACGGGCGCTGTCCCAGGATCTCGCGGGCGACCGACCGGACCTCGTCCGGGGTGACCGCCGCTATCCGGGCCAGCATGTCGTCGACGGACATCTGCTCGCCCCAGCACAGCTCGCTCTTGCCGATACGGTTCATCAGCGCGCCCGTGTCCTCCAGACCCAGGACGGTGGAGCCCTGGAGCTGGCCGATGGCGCGGCCGATCTCGTCGTCGGAGAGCCCGTTGGCCGCGACGTGGTCGAGTTCGTCCCGGCAGATCTTCAGCACGTCGTGCACCTGGCTCGGGCGGCAGCCGGCGTAGACGCCGAACAGGCCGCAGTCCGCGAAGCCGGAGGTGTACGAGTACACGCTGTAGGCGAGGCCGCGCTTCTCCCGGACCTCCTGGAAGAGGCGGGAGGACATGCCGCCGCCGAGGGCGGTGTTGAGCACGCCCATGGCCCAGCGGCGGTCGTCGGTGCGGGCGAGCCCCGGCATGCCCAGGACCACATGCGCCTGCTCGGTCTTGCGGCCGAGCAGCTCGACCTTGCCGGCCGTGCGGATCGTACGGCGTCCGTCGCGCGGGGCGATGGGCTGGGCGTCGAGGTTCTTGAAGGCGCCCGCCTTCTCGAAGGCCGCGCGGACCTGTCGTACGACCTTGTTGTGGTCGATGTTGCCGGCGCAGGCGACCACGAGGTGGGTCGGGTCGTAGTGCTTCTTGTAGAAGCGGCGAATGCGGTCGGCGGTGAGGGCGTTGACCGTGTCGACCGTGCCGAGAACGGGGCGGCCGAGGGCGTTGTCGCCGAACATCGTGTGCGCGAACAGGTCGTGCACGCAGTCGCCCGGGTCGTCCTCGGTCATCGCGATCTCTTCGAGGATCGCGCCGCGCTCGACGTTGACGTCCTCTTCGAGGATGAGCGAGCCGGTCAGCATGTCGCAGACGACGTCGATGGCGAGCGGCAGGTCGGTGTCGAGCACGCGCGCGTAGTAGCACGTGTACTCCTTGGCCGTGAACGCGTTCATCTCGCCGCCGACCGCGTCGACGGCCGAGGAGATGTCCAGCGCGGACCTGCGGTCGGTGCCCTTGAAGAGCAGGTGCTCCAGGTAGTGCGTGGCGCCGTTCAGGGCCCGTGTCTCGTCGCGCGAGCCGACGTGCGCCCAGATGCCGAAGGTCGCCGAGCGCACGGAGGGCAGGGTCTCGGTGACGATGCGCAGGCCGCCCGGGAGGGTGGTCTTGCGGACCGTACCGATGCCGTTCGTGCCCTGGATGAGGGTTTGGGTACGGGCGACGGCCCGCGCCTCCGAAGAGGTGCGGGCCGTCGCCTTGGAGCTACGGGACGTCACTGCTCGGCGTCGTCCTTGTCCTGCTCGTTGCCTTCCTCGCCCTCGATCACGGGGATGAGGGAGAGCTTGCCGCGGGAGTCGATCTCGGCGATCTCGACCTGGACCTTCTGGCCCACGCCGACGACGTCCTCGACGTTCTCCACGCGCTTGCCGCCGGCGAGCTTGCGGATCTGCGAGATGTGCAGCAGACCGTCCTTGCCGGGCAGCAGGGAGACGAACGCACCGAAGGTGGTCGTCTTCACGACCGTACCGAGGTATCGCTCGCCGACCTCGGGCATCGTCGGGTTGGCGATGCCGTTGATCGTGGCGCGGGCGGCCTCGGCGGACGGGCCGTCGGCGGCACCGATGTAGATCGTGCCGTCGTCCTCGATGGTGATCTCGGCGCCCGTGTCCTCCTGGATCTGGTTGATCATCTTGCCCTTGGGGCCGATGACCTCACCGATCTTGTCGACCGGGATCTTGACGGTGATGATCCGCGGGGCGTGCGGGGACATCTCGTCGGGCCGGTCGATGGCCTCCATCATCACGTCGAGGATGTGGAGACGGGCGTCGCGGGCCTGCTTGAGGGCCGCGGCCAGGACGGAGGCCGGGATGCCGTCCAGCTTGGTGTCGAGCTGGAGGGCGGTCACGAACTCCTTGGTGCCGGCGACCTTGAAGTCCATGTCGCCGAAGGCGTCCTCCGCACCGAGGATGTCGGTGAGGGTGACGTAGTGCGTCTCGCCGTCGATCTCCTGGGAGATCAGACCCATGGCGATACCGGCGACCGGGGCCTTCAGCGGCACACCGGCGTTCAGCAGCGACATGGTGGAGGCGCAGACCGAGCCCATGGACGTCGAACCGTTGGAGCCGAGGGCCTCGGACACCTGACGGATCGCGTACGGGAACTCCTCGCGCGTGGGCAGCACCGGCACGAGCGCACGCTCGGCGAGGGCGCCGTGACCGATCTCGCGGCGCTTCGGGGAGCCGACGCGGCCGGTCTCACCGGTGGAGTACGGCGGGAAGTTGTAGTTGTGCATGTAGCGCTTGCGGGTCACCGGCGAGAGGGTGTCCAGCTGCTGCTCCATGCGGAGCATGTTGAGGGTGGTGACGCCCAGGATCTGGGTCTCGCCACGCTCGAACAGGGCCGAACCGTGGACCCGCGGGATGGCCTCGACCTCGGCGGCCAGCGTACGGATGTCCGTCACGCCACGGCCGTCGATGCGCTTCTTCTCCTTGATGACGCGCTCGCGGACCAGGGTCTTGGTCAGCGAGCGGTACGCGGCGGAGATCTCCTTCTCGCGGCCCTCGAACTCCGGCAGGAGCTTCTCGGCGGCCAGGCCCTTGACGCGGTCCAGCTCGGCCTCGCGCTCCTGCTTGCCGGCGATGGTGAGCGCCTGCGCCAGCTCGGGGCGGACGGCGGCCGTCAGCGCCTCGAGGACGTCGTCCTGGTAGTCCAGGAAGATCGGGAACTCGGCGGTCGGCTTGGCGGCCTTCGACGCGAGGTCGGCCTGGGCCTTGCACAGGACCTTGATGAAGGGCTTCGCGGCGTCCAGACCGGCGGCGACGACCTCCTCGGTCGGCGCCTCGGCGCCGCCCTCGATCAGCTTGATGGTCCCGTCGGTGGCCTCGGCCTCGACCATCATGATCGCGACGTCGCCGTCCTCCAGGGCGCGGCCGGCGACCACCATGTCGAAGACGGCGTCCTCGAGCTCGGTGTGCGTCGGGAACGCAACCCACTGGCCGCGGATCAGCGCGACGCGGACGCCGCCGATCGGGCCGGAGAAGGGCAGACCGGCCAGCTGCGTGGACGCGGACGCGGCGTTGATCGCGACGACGTCGTACAGGTGGTCGGGGTTGAGCGCCATGACCGTGGCGACAACCTGGATTTCATTGCGCAGGCCCTTCTTGAAGGACGGGCGCAGCGGGCGGTCGATGAGGCGGCAGGTGAGGATCGCGTCCTCGGAGGGACGGCCCTCACGGCGGAAGAAGCTGCCGGGGATCTTGCCGGCGGCGTACATCCGCTCCTCGACGTCCACCGTCAGCGGGAAGAAGTCGAGCTGGTCCTTGGGCTGCTTGGAGGCGGTGGTGGCCGACAGCACCATGGTGTCGTCGTCCAGGTACGCCACGGCGGAACCGGCGGCCTGCTTGGCCAGGCGGCCCGTCTCGAAGCGGATGGTACGGGTGCCGAAGGCGCCGTTGTCGATGACGGCCTCGGCGTAGTGGGTCTCGTTCTCCACTAGCGTTTTCTCCTCGTCTTCGTCCCTCGGCTGCCCGTGTGACAGGGGGACGGTTACGGAGAAGCGCGCCGTGCGGTGCGGGCCGGTCTTCGATCGAAGCACCCGGGGCTCGCTTCCCCCGGGGGCCACTACCGAGGACCGGCGGCGGCGAGGTGCGCTTCTCCTCATTTCTTGTCGTGCTGTGTCGTCCGTAATGCGTTGTGCTACCACACTACAAAGCGTGAGTGACACTCCGCACGTTTCCGCCCTGACGACGAGGGCTTCCTGCATACGGCAAAGGGAGCGGCCCCGGAGTCCTTCCGGGAACCGCTCCCCTCACGGCGTCTTACTTGGCGCCCGCCGCACCGCGGCGGATGCCCAGGCGGTCGACCAGCGTACGGAAGCGCTGGATGTCCTTCTTCGCCAGGTACTGCAGCAGGCGACGGCGCTGACCGACCAGGATCAGCAGACCACGGCGGGAGTGGTGGTCGTGCTTGTGGGTCTTGAGGTGCTCCGTCAGGTCGGAGATCCGACGGGAGAGCAGAGCGACCTGGACCTCGGGGGAGCCGGTGTCACCCTCCTTGGTACCGAACTCGGCGATGATCTGCTTCTTCGTAGCGGCGTCGAGCGACACGCGTTCTCCTCATAGTCTTCTGATGGCCACCGAGTGCCCCCGGTCTACGTCTCGGGGGAGCTTCCACAACTCGGGAGGCGGGGATCCGCTGGGCGCGGCCTCCAGAGCCCTGTCAGGGGGTTCCGGGGGTGCGTACACGAACGGTCGTCACTCAGGGTACCAGTGCCTGCGGGCAGCTCCCGCTCCGCACTAGCCGACCATTGAACGTACGTCCTCCAGGACGCCCAGCACCGCGAGGCAGAGCGGTACCAGAGCGAGCAGGACGGCGCCCTCGGCCAGGTCGAGGAAACGGCCCCAGAAGGGGGACAGGCCCTTGCGCGGGACGATCAGGCCGATCGCGGTGATCAGTACGGCCCCTGCGGCGACGGCTGCCGTGAGCCAGGCGGTGCGCAGGTCGAGAGCGCCGCGGTCGTGATGCAGGACGAAGTCGGCGAGGGCGTCGGAGGGCGGGTTCAGAGCGAGGCCGAGCAGCAGCAGTGCGACAGCCGCGAGACCGGCGAGCAGGACGCAGGACACCTGGGAGGTGTAGCGGAAGAGGCGCGCGCGGATCAGCATGGCCAAGCCCGTGGCGAGGGCGAGCAGCTGCCCCCAGACGTTGTCGGAGAAGCCGAGGACGGCGACAGAGGCGACCACCAGTGCCGCCGTGCCGCCGACCAGGCCCAGCAGCATCTCGTGGCCCCGCCGAGCCTGTGCGGCGATGCGCTCGGCGTCGAGCGGATCGGTGCCCGCAGCCTGCGTCGGGTCGGGGTCGAAGTCGTCGTCGTTGGCGGAGCGCGGGGAGGCGTAGCCGATGGGCAGCCGGGCGAAGCGGGCGGAGAGGCCGGGCAGGAACGCGACCAGGCCGATCGCCACCGGGGCACACACCGACGCGGCGCCCGTGGCGGAGGCGTTGGTGAGGATGGCCACGAAGGTGGCCAGGGTGCCGGCCGTCGCCAAGAAGGAAGCGGCCACGAAAGGCGCGTCCCCGCCGGGCGTGAGCGCCACGAGGACGACCGAGGCGACCAGGACGGCTACACAGCCCAGCATGAACTGGAGCTTCCCCGGTCCCTGGCCGACCGAGGGGCCGATGATCCCGGAGCCCGCGATCATCAACAGCGGCAGCGCGCCGAGCCCCACGGCGACGGCGGCGGCCCGGTCGCCGTACACCCGCGCGCGTACGCCGGCGAATGCGGTCAGGAGCACACCGAGGCCACCGGCGATGATCCCGGGCAGCCCGTGCATGTCATGACGGACGGGGTCGGCGTACCAGACGACGAAACCGCACAGCAGCAACAGCAGCGCGCCGCCGATGAGGCCCGCGACACGCAGCAGATCGTCACTCCACAGGTGCCGGTCGCGTACGACGGCGGAGGCGACGGCGTCCGAGACATCGTCGTAGACCGCGGGCGGGAGGGACTCGGCGAAGGGTCGCAGGCTGAGAACCTCGCCATCGAGAACCCGTTCGTCGCCAAGGGTCCGGGCGCTGTCGAGGACCCGGCCGTCACGACGCACGAGGTGGTACCCGGTCGGGGTGCCAACGGCCTGGGCCTGTCCCGTCAGGCGCAGGATCTCCGGATAGATGTCGGCCACGGCGATGTCCACCGGGAGCGCCACGTCGATACGGCTGTCGGGCGCCACGACAGTGACTCTGCAGAATCCCGTCGTCGCTGTCGTACTCACCTTCACAGACCCCCTGTTCGCGGATGCGCACGCTGCGGGCGTCACCCTACCGGGAGCCGGTGTCGGTGGTGACCAGTAGGATCCCGGACAAGCGGAGGACAGCCGTCGCCACGGGGGTGCCGGTGATCAACCGATCGTCCGTACAAGAGGATTGATGCTCCGGTGAGCCAGATCGTCATCAAGCGCCCGCCACGCGCACTGCCGCCCGAAGTGTCCTCGGATGAGGTGCAATTGGAGGCTCCTCCCGAGCTGCCACGCGGGCAGCAGGAGGGCATGCTGATGCAGGTCCTGCCGACCCTCGGCATGGGCTCCTCCGTGGTGTTCTACTTCGCTTCGCCGAACGCCCATCCCTTCATGCGGATCATGGGTGTCGTGATGCTCGTGTCGACAGCCGCGATGGTGGTCTCGCAGATCATCCGCCACCGACGCGGTACGCAAGGGCAAATGGCCGACGTCCGCAGGGACTACCTCCGCTACCTGGCCCAGACGCGGCGCACGGTCCGCAAGACAGCACTGCGCCAGCGCGATGCACAGCTGTATCTGCACCCGGCCCCGGACCAGCTGTGGTCGCTGGCCGCCGAGGGAAGCCGGGTGTGGGAGAGGCGCATCGGCGACGAGGACTTCGGCCAGGTGCGCATCGGTCTGGGCCCGCAGCAGTTGGCCACTCCCCTGGTGGCACCGCAGACCGCGCCCGTGGACGAGCTGGAACCGCTGTGCGCCGGAGCCATGCAGCAATTCTTGGCGGTGCACGGCCAGCTGGACGGACTGCCGGTGGCGCTGTCGCTGCGCGCCTTCTACCACCTGACGGTCTCCGGCGACCCGGAAGGCGCCCAGTCGGCGGCCCGGGCGCTGGTCGCGCAGGCGACCACCCTGCACTCCCCTGACGATCTGATCGTGGTCGTGGTGGCCGCGAGGGGCGCCGTGGCCCGCTGGGACTGGACCAAGTGGCTGCCGCACTGCCAGCTGGCGGGTCAGTTCGACGGCGCGGGCACACGGCGGCTGTTCAGCGACGACCTGGGTGAACTCGAGCAGTTGCTCGCCGGCCGCCTCGATGGCCGCCCTCGGTTCAGCCGCGGCGGTCAGCAGCTGCTGGACCAGCCGCACATCCTCGTGGTCCTGGACGGCGGTGTGGTTCCGCCCACATCCGCGTTCGCGGCGACGGAGGGGCTCCAGGGAGTGACGATCGTGGAGGTCGTCCCCGGTGAGCTCGACCAGCCACGAGGCGACCTGTCGATCGTCGTACGGCCGGAGAGGCTGCGCCTGGACTCCGGCGGGGGCGTCGCCTTCGAGGGTGTGCCCGACAGCCTGTCCCTGCCGGCCGCCGAGGCACTGGCTCGGCAGCTCGCCCCCCTGCGCATGGGCGGCGGGGACGACGACGAACCACTGCTGGCGAACCTGGACTTCACCGACCTGCTGAGCCTCGGCGACGCCGCCTCCGTGGACGTCCAGCGCACCTGGCGGCCGCGTTCCATGCCCGAGCGGCTGCGCGTGCCGATCGGCGTCGGGGAGGACGGCCAGCCCGTGATGCTCGACCTCAAGGAGGCCGCGCAGGACGGCATGGGTCCGCACGGCCTGTGCGTGGGCGCGACCGGCTCCGGAAAGTCGGAGCTGCTGCGCACCCTGGTGCTGGGTCTCGCGGTGACGCACTCCTCGGAGACGCTGAATTTCGTCCTCGCCGACTTCAAGGGCGGCGCCACCTTCGCCGGCATGTCGCAGATGCCGCACGTCGCCGCCGTGATCACCAACCTCTCCGACGACCTCACCCTGGTCGACCGCATGGGGGACGCGATCCGGGGCGAGCTGCAGCGGCGCCAGGAGCTGCTGCGCTCGGCAGGCAACTACGCCAACATCCACGACTACGAGAAGGCGCGCGCCGCGGGCGCTCCTCTGGAGCCGCTCGCGTCGCTCGTCCTGGTGATCGACGAGTTCAGCGAACTCCTCACAGCCAAGCCGGACTTCATCGACATGTTCATCCAGATCGGTCGCATCGGCCGCTCGCTGGGTGTGCATCTGCTGCTCGCTTCGCAGCGCCTGGAGGAGGGCCGCCTGCGCGGTCTCGACACCTACCTGTCGTACCGCATCGGTCTGCGGACATTCTCGGCTGCCGAGTCCCGGGCAGCCCTGGGCGTTCCGGACGCCTATCACCTTCCCTCCGTCCCCGGTTCCGGGTACCTGAAGTTCGGCACGGACGAGATGGTGCGTTTCAAGGCGGCCTACGTCTCGGGGACGTACCGCGCGGGCGGTCCCGAAGTCACGCAGGGCAGCCTGCCCATCGACCGCCGGCCCGCGCACTTCACGGCACTTCCCGTGCCGATGGCCTACGTGGCGCCAGACCCGGCGCAGATGCAGGCCCAGGCCGTCCGTCCGGAGGACGACGCGCTGGCCGACACCGTGCTGGACGTGATCGTGCAGCGCCTGGAGGGCCAGGGTGTTCCCGCGCACCAGGTATGGCTGCCTCCGCTCGACGAGGCGCCCACACTGGACCAGCTGCTACCGGCACTCTCCGTCTCGCCGGACCGCGGCCTGCAGGCACCCGAATACACGCGCCTGGGCGCACTGACGGTCCCCATCGGCCTGATCGACAAGCCCTTCGAGCAGAAGCGCGAGGTGTTGTACCGGGACTTTTCCGGCGCAGCCGGCCACATGATGGTCGTGGGTGGCCCGCAATCCGGAAAGTCGACGCTCCTGCGCACACTGATCGGATCGTTCGCCCTCACGCACACCCCGCACGAGGTGCAGTTCTACTGCCTCGACTTCGGTGGCGGAGGTCTCGCGGCCCTCTCGGACCTGCCTCACATGGGCGGTGTGGCGTCCAGGCTCGACCCTGAGAAGGTCCGCCGCACGGTCGCCGAGGTGGCGGGCATCCTCAACCGCCGCGAGCAGTTCTTCCGCTCCAACGGAATCGACTCCGTCGCGACATACCGCAGGCGTCGCGCGGCCGGCGAGCTGCCGGGCGAGGCCTGGGGGGACGTCTTCCTGGTCATCGACGGCTGGGGCAACTTCAAGACCGACTACGAGGGCCTTGAAGGCGTCGTCAACGACATCGCCGGCCGAGGCCTTGGCTACGGCGTCCACGTCGTCGTCTCGGCGTCGCGCTACATGGAGGTCCGGGCGGCTCTGAAGGACCAGATCCTGGGCCGACTGGAGCTGCGCCTCGGTGACCCGATGGACTCCGAGTTCGACCGCAAGGTCGCCGTGAACGTCCCGGCAGGCGTGCCCGGTCGCGGGCAAGTGGCAGAGAAGCTGCACTTCATGACGGCGCTGCCGCGCATCGACTCCTCACCGTCGCCGGACAACCTCGCCGAGGCGACGACCCAGTTCGTCCAGGCGGTCGGGGCCAACTGGCAGGGCCCCGCAGCACCCGGGGTGCGACTGCTGCCCCGCAAGCTGCCCGCCGACCAGTTGCCCAAGGGGTTCGAGTTCCCGCAGCACGGCATTGCGATCGGCATCGACGAGGCGAATCTGGAGCCTGTCTTCGTCGATCTCGACACGGATCCGTTCTTCCTCGTCTTCGGCGAGAGCGAATCCGGCAAGACCAACCTTCTGCGGCTGATCGCCAAGCAGATCGCGGAGCGGTACACGCCCGCCGAGGCCCGCATCGTGGTCGGTGACTACCGGCGCACGATGTTGGAGGCAATCTCCGAGGAGCACCTGCTCGAGTACGCACCCATGTCGTCGGCGATGCAGGTCCACATGGACGCGATCCGCCAGTTCATGGAGATGCGGACGCCGAAGCCGGACATCACACCCCAGCAGCTTCGCGACCGCAGCTGGTGGACCGGCCCACAGTTGTTCGTCATCATCGACGACTACGAGTTGGTGGCCACCAACTCGGGCAATCCGCTGGCCCAGTTGGTGGATCACCTTCCCTACGCCCGTGATGTCGGCGTCAAGTTCATCATCGCCCGCAGCGCAGCCGGCGCCTCGCGCGCCATGTACGAGTCGTTCATGCAGCGGGTGAAGGAGCTGGGCGCGCAGGGTGTGGTCCTGTCGGGTGATCCGAGCGAGGGTGACATCCTGGGCACCGTCCGGGCACGTCCGATGCCCCCGGGCCGTGGCGTGTTCGTGTCCCGCAAGCGCGGAACGGCGCTGATTCAGCTGGGATTGCTTCCGCAACGCCACTAGAGTGATTGATCGAGTATTTCTTCCGTTCGAGCGAACGGAGTGAACGGGGAGAACGGGGAGGCGGCAGAGGTGAGTTCGTACGGGGGCGACGGCGGTGCGGGCAGCGCGAGCGGCGCGCCCGACACCGGCAAGTCCTTCGACACCTTGTCGGGGGTAAATCCGCAGATGGCGTTGGACATCCAGCACAACGCCATGAAGAACTTCAAGAAGCGCGTCGACGAACTGCTCATCGAGCTGGAGAAGTCGGAGGCGGCTCCGGGCAAGGTGGGCGACGACCGTCTGCCGCGCACCCAGCTGGGCTCCTCCGACTTCAAGGAAGCACAGTTTCTCTACGACTCGTACACCATCGTCCACGACGAGTTGGAGAACCTCTCGAAGGCGCTGAGCGCCCAGATCGAGGGGATGGGGCTGGCTGTGCACGCCTCGCGGGTCGGCTACCAGAGCCTGGATGAGGACATCAAGGCGCGGATGAGGGCGGTCAACGCGGAGGCGGAGAGGTACTACGACGCTGACCGGGATCCGTACGCGGACCAGCGCACCACGTCGGCGAAGTCGTCCGCCCCTGCGGCCGGTAGCGAGGAGGGCCTGTAATGGGTGATCAGCCCAAGCGGCGGGAACCGAAGCTCGCCCGTACCGATTTTGAGTCCATGACTCACGAGCAGCTAGCAGCCATGCTCGGTGAGGCGAGCTCTGCCGGCGCATCTCACCTGGCGGGCAAGCTCTCCAAGGCAGCGTCCACCATTTCCAAGATCGGCGACGACTTGATGAAGCACGTCAAGGATCTGGAGTGGCAGGGTCAGGCCGGTGACGCCTTCCGGGACTGGGGCGGACAGACGGCGAGCGCGACGCTTCGACTGGGGCAGTATGCCGAGGTGGCATCGCGCTGGATGGGCACAGTCTCCCAATCCATCGCCGAGGCCAAGGCAGCCATGCCAGCTACCTCCGAGACAACCCAGGCAAAGGCCAACCTGGCCGATGCCCGCGAGGCGATCGCCGCGGCAAGACAGCCAGGTGCCCACAACGACCCGGACGCTCGGCAGCTAGCCCAGACCGCGCAGACCGACGCGACGGCTGCCCAGAAGCAGATCGATGCGGCTCGCTTCGAAGCGGTCCAGCAGATGCGGAAGCTGGCACAGTCGTACGAGTACTCGGCGCAGCAGGTGAACAGTGTTACGCCGCCTACGTTTTCGCCGCCGGCGGGGCGGACGGGGACGGAAGATTGGTGGCATGACGATTCTGAACACATCTCCGTAGGCTCGGGGGGGTCCTCGACAGCCAGCCAGGTGGGCGCAGGCTCAGCCATGGGTGGCGGCGGTTCTGTGCACCACAGCGCTCAGCCGATTCACACAGGCCCGCAGACCGTCATCGGCCATGCTGCACCCGAACACACAAGCCGAGAAAACCGGCCTACTCAGCCTGTTGACATGGGAATCGACAGCGCGGACACACTGCCCCGTACGTCGCCGCCTCCGGTCTCCCCGACGCCGACGAGCATCCCTCACCGCGAGGTACCGCTGCCTCATCAGCCGACCCCGCTGCCTCCGACCTTCAACGGTGGAGGGCGTGAAATCGGCTCGCCTCCCCCCGCACGTGTTCCGGCCTCTGGTCGTCTTCCGCAGGTTCCTGGGCCGTTGAAGCCGACCGGAAGCATGCCGCGCATGCCTCGCGAGACGGGAATCGTCGGCGGTCGCCCTGTCACGAACACGGGACGCCCGGCGAACGGCATTCCACGGGGAACGGTCATCGGCAAGGAGAACGTCCAGGGCCGGTCCCCCATGGGGCGAGGTATGTCTCCAGGCATGCCGGCCGGCGGCGCCGCTCGTTCCGCCGGCGGGTTGAGCGGAGGGCGTCGCCTTGCGTCGGAAACGGGCGGAGTCGTCGGCAACCGCACTGGAGTGCCCGGCCGTAGCAGCGGACGTCCGTTCACCGCTGGCGGTTCGGGACTCGTCCGACCGTCGTCCAATGCCAACGAATCAACGCATGGCTCGGCGGTCGGCCGCACAGGAGTTTCGGGCCAGACACCAGGTTCACGCAGTGGTCAGCAGCGGGATGGAGAACGGCCCGACTACCTGGTCGAGGACGAAGAGACCTGGACGCGGGACAGTCGCCGAACTCTTCCTCCAGTAGTCGATTGAGTCCGAGCCCATATCTCCCAGGAAGACATATGCGTACCAGAGGCAAGTGGACGCCGCGCCCCCTGTCGACCGCATCAGCCGTTCTCGGCCTGTTGCTCGTCGGCGTCGCTGCAACCCCCGCCCACGCGGACTCTATCCGTTCACAGCAATGGCATCTCGATGCCATGCATGCCCAAGAGATGTGGAAGACCAGCACGGGCCGTGGCGTCACGGTGGCGGTCATCGACTCCGGTGTCGACGATTCTCTTGCCGATCTCAAAGGCCAGGTTTTGAACGGCAAGGACTACTCCAGCCAACGCGGTGATGAGCACACCGATCTCGCCGGCCATGGAACTGGTATTGCCGCGCTCATAGCAGCCACAGGGGCGCGAGGGCCGCTGAACGGATCATACGGTCTCGCGCCGGGAGCGAAGATCCTCCCCATCCGCATGCGTTACGCCACGGAGGACTACGGGCAGGTCGACAACAAGGCGGAATTCTCCCGCATTCTGACCCAGGCAATTCGCTACGCAGCAGACAGTCCAGCACAGATCATCAACATGTCGCTGGGCAGTTCCAACGCACCAGGCACGGACAACGTCGGGACCCCTGAACTGGCGTCAGCCGTCAGGTACGCCCTCTCCAAGGGCAAGCTTCTGTTCGCCAGCGTGGGGAACAGTGGAGACACGTCCAACTTGTTGGCATATCCGGGGGCGACTCCCGGCGTTGTAGGCGTCGGCGCGATCACAGAGAGCGTCAAACGAGCCCCGTTTTCCGAGCATGGAGCGCAAGTCGATATCACGGCACCTGGTACCAATATGGTTCACGCATGCCCTGGCAGCACAGAGGTATGCAAATCCAAAGGCACCAGTGACGCCACGGCCATCGCCTCCGCCTCTGCCGCCCTCATCTGGTCCAAGCACCCAGACTGGACAAACAATCAAGTCCTGCGCGTGCTCATCAACACGATGAAGGGCAACGAGAAGAAATGGACGCGTAACGACGACTTCGGATACGGCATCGTCCGCCCGCGTGTCGCCCTCCAGACCCCCGGTGATCCGGGCCCCGCCGACGAATACCCGCTTCCCGACTTGGCCGCAGCGGCGTCCAAGTCTCCGTCTCCCAAGGCGTCGGAGTCTGCTGGCTCAGCAAGTGCTGGCAAGACCAATGACAAGCCTGAAGCTGCGGCCTCGCAGACAAACGACAGCGGGAACACCCCGCTGTGGATCGGCCTGGGCATCGCAGCCGCCGCGCTCCTCGGAGCCGCCATCACGGTCCAGGTCCTCCGCGCCCGTCGCCACTCGCCATCCACGCCGGCGTCAAACGTCCCGCCAATGCCACCGGGATACTCGCCCTACGCACCTCAGGCCCCGCACCAGCCATCTGCACCGCAGCCCCCATACCAACCGCCTCACACCCCCGGACAGTCCGGTTGATCGCGCAATCAACCGTTATACACCGTTCCGGAACGACCATTAGGAAAATGAGGTCTCCTGTGTCCTTTGAAGAGCAATGGGCGTCTGCGCGCGAGCAGGCCGCGACTGGGGCACAGGGCTCCGATAGCTCCGCGATGACGCTGGCGTCCGCCGACGCAGGCACGAGCGGGGGCGGTCGGCTGGTGTATCTCAAGTACCCGTGGACCAATGGAGCCAGAATTCTCGGTGAGCTGAGAACCACTACGAACACCTCTGTGACACAGCTTGCCGACGCGAAGAGCGGGACAGCGACAGGCACCGATGGCCTCACGTCCGTCCTGGCCCTCGATGCGGTCCGCGACAGCTGGCACCGTCGGCTCAAGGCCGTTCGCGACGAATGCGAGAACCTGGAGCAGCCCATGCGACAGGCTGCCAAGGATCATGGCGAGAACGAAGCCAGGATCAAAGCTGCTGTAGCTGCGGAACGCATGGCCGGCAAGCGCTTCGAGAGGGGCCAGTAGCCGTGGTCACCCTCGCTCAGCTCCGCAATCTCAAGCTGTCCGAGCTCACGGACGAGGCCCACGACTGGTCCGCCATCAGCAACCGTTCCTTCTCGTCCCGTGACCGGGTCACCAACGAGATCGCAGCCGACCTGGACGTGACTCAGGTTGGTGAGGCGTCCACTTGGGCGATCGCAGGACTCAACCGTCTTAGCAAGAACTACCAGTACATTTACACCGAGTGTGGACTGATCAGCGCCGCACTCACCGGTCTGGCCGAGGAACTGGCACCGTTGCAACGCCAGTTGCTCAACGCGTTGGAAGACGCCAAGCATTCGGGCTTCGAAGTGTACGACGACGGCTCCGTGCGCTATCCGGAGGGGAGTTCCGGTGACACCCAAATACCCGGTGACACCGTCGCCGGCAACAGCGGGTTCTTCGGCAAGGCAATGGGCAGCGCCGCCGCGATGGCCAATCAGAATCCCCATGCGATCGCGGCTCAAGGCATCGCGGACACGATCGCAAGTGCTCTGGCACAGGCAACCGAGATCGATGAGCAGTACACAAAGGCTCTACGTCGCTTGAAGGCAGCGGAAGGGCTTGATGTCACCGATTCGACCTGGGCAGACGTCAGCGGTGACGCGGCGGCCGTGCACAGTGCAGCGGACGACGTTCTCAAGGACGACATCCCGACCGATCAGTCCCCGGCCGAACGCAAGAAGTGGTGGGACGGTCTCAGCAAAGAGCAACAGACGGAGTATCTGGCCGTCTACCCAGACACCATCGGAAACCTGGACGGTATCCCCGCCGTTGCTCGCGACGAGGCGAACCGCCTGTACCTTCCACAGCTCATGGGGAAGTTGGCAGCTCAGGGAGATGAGACTTCCCTGGCCAAGCTGGACGCTTTGCGAAGCATCGATGAGCAGCTCAATGCCGGAGGCCAGCCCCCGATGTTCCTGCTGGGTGTCGGAGATGAAGGGAACGGGCGCGCAATCGTATCCTTCGGCAATCCGGACCTCTCGAAGAATGTTTCAGCCTACGTCCCTGGACTGGGTACAAAGCTCGACGGAGGCTTCGCGGACGGCACTGTGAAGCGAGCCAGGGACACGGCTATCGGCGCCCGGGAAATCGACCCGTCCAGCGCCTCGATCGTCTGGCTTGGCTATGACGCACCACAAGGTGCGGACGTCGGCACCCCAGCGGATGCACAAAGGGGCGCACCCGCCTACCAGAGGTTCATGAGCGGCCTTGCTACCACCCACGAGAACCCCGACCTGCACCTCACCGCCATCGGGCATTCCTACGGTTCCCTGACGGTCGGAACGGCGAGCAAACAGCCAGGCGGCATGCCGGATGTGGACGACTACATCCTTCTGGGCAGCCCCGGCGTGGGCGTGGACCACGCCGAAGATCTGGGCGTCGGCAAGCAGCATGTCTTTGTCGGAGCTGCAGAGAACGACCTTGTCACCAAGGCACCCTCGGCAGGGGAAGTCGTCCACGGAGCCGTCCGAGGCGCGCAAGGCTACGTCGTGGGAGGGCCGATCGGTGGCCTTCTGGGCGCCGCATGGGGCGCGCATGAGGCCGATCCTGGTAGCAACCAGAACTGGTTCGGGACCGATCCCGCCAGTGAAGAATTCGGCGCGACGCGCTTCCGGACGGAAACGGGGCCGAACGCGTTCACACACTTCACGTTCGAAGCCCACTCCAATTACTTCAACCCTGAGAAGGATCAGATGTCTGCCGACAGCATTGCCAACATCGTCGCGGGCAATCCGGGCGGCATTACCCCGGAGGTGCGCCGATGAAAATTCGACTCATCGTGGCCTCAGCACTCATAGCGTTGGCGACGGGTTGCGGTCTGATCGGTAGCGAAGAAGGCAAGACGCCAGACATGAACATGCAGGAAGCAGCGGATCGAGCCGACACCCTCCTTGCGGACACCATGGACTCGATCAACCCCGAGGTGAAGTGGGCACACGGGGTCTCCACGGACCTCAGCTGCTCGGTCTCCAGGCGGGTATCCGTGACAACTGTTATTTCCGCCGAACGAAGGGGGAGCTTCCTTGGTGTTGTGGAGCACTACTGGGAGAAAAAGGGGTTCACTCACCGCGGCTCAAATAAGAGCGAAAAGACTCCGGCCACCTACTTCCTGACGCCGGACAACTTCCAGATCCGATTGGCATTTGGGTATCAGGGACAGGCTCATTTTGAGGTGACAACTCCCTGTGTCGAAAAATCGGCTGTCGCTCCGCCGAAGTCAAGGCCCGGAGCGCCTGAATACGATGGTTCTGAGCCGCCATTGCCGAGCGAGCATTCTGACTTCTGGTCCGTGAAGGCTCCTGCGCCGGCAACTCCTTCACCCGAGTGAACCCGTAACGGCCTGCCCACTGCCATATCGGGTCCCTCGCCGGACTGGAAGATTCTTCGGTACCTGCCCTTCGATCCACCCCAAAGTCACGTCACTGGCACCTGATCACCCGAGGGAGTGCCGACCCGCCCGGGACACGACCAGTGGTCGGTGACAGCCGAGAGGACCACCATGTCGTTCGATGAGATGTGGGGACAGGCGCGCAGCACTGCCGCAGCCCGCCAGCACAGCAGCATGCAGTTGAATCAGCTTCCTGCAGATCCCGGGGGATCTGCTCCGGGGAAGACGCTCGTCGCGGATTCCGGATTTCTTAGGCATCGGGCTAAGAACGCGGAGACCGTACGCGACGACTTCTCCAAAGTAGATAATGATGCTGTCAAGGAAACCGATCAGGTTGGCGGCAGCTTGAAGGGTTTCAAATCCGGACCGGCCTTCTCCACCTTCCTGACACGGTGGCGCGGACAGATGAAATACGTGGAGGGGCTGCTCCAGAGCGACATCGCCGTCGCCTTGCGTTCCAGCGCGAACGATTACGCGGCACGTGAGCAGAAGGAAAAGGCTCGCCACGGCAGCGAGAAGCTCAAGTGACAAGAATGGACGGGAAGACATGCTGGACTACCAGACACTCCTCCACGCTAATTTCACTGAACTGTCCGAGGCCGTGACCAAGTGGCAGAAGGTTCCCGAGGGATTCAAGAAGGTTCACACACAGTATTCGAACACCGTTGAAAAGGACCTTGAGGGATCGGACTGGAAGGGTGAGGCCGCCACTGCTGCTCTCGACAAGGTCAAGATTGTCGGCACACAAATCACAGCGGCAGCAGAAGAGGCGGAGGATGTACACAAGCTGCTTGACAATGCCCATGAAATTTTCACCAGTTCACAGGCGAAGCTGAAAAGACTCAAGCACGACATCGAGTCGGATAAGTATCTTTCTATCAAGCCCGACGGGGAAGTCTATTTTGACCCTCCTGAGGACACACCCACCGAAAACATTGCGTCGCTGAACAAGGGCTACCAGGAAACTCTGCAGTATTATCGAAGCGGCATTCGGTCGGCCCTTGATACGGCACAGGAAGCCGACGACACACTGTTCTGGGCCTTGAGTCAGGACCAAAACGGCCGCAGCAAGGGATTCAACCCGAAATCGTACAGCAGTATCGCAGACGCCAAGAAGGGGCGCGAAGAGGCGGACAAGGACCTCAGGGAACTTGAGAAGCTCACCGGAAAGCAGAGTAAACTCGGCTTGGCAGCAGCGGACGAATCTCTGGATCCCGCAACGCTTCGCCGCATCAACACTCTTCTGTCTCGGCACGAAGGCGACCCGTACTTCGCAGAGAAGTTCGCGACTCACCTGGGCGGCAAGGGGACTCTGGAACTGTGGACCCGGATCGCCGACCGGGTGCAGACCGGCGGGGACCAGACGAAGGCCTCGGCTGCGATCCAGAAATCGCTGAGTTTCACCCTCGCCACAGCATCACACTCCCATAGCAAGGCCATGGAGAGCTGGAAGCACGAGGTCATCGCCCAGGGCGGAAAGCAGATCGACTACCTGGACATGGCACGAGGCACCGTACAAAAGGGACCGTACGGATTCCAGGTCATGAGCAGTCTGATGCGTTACGGAAATTATGACAGAGATTTCCTTGACGACTACGGCCAGAAGCTCATCGGGTTTGAGAAGTCCCACAAGGACGAAAAGCCCAATGACCTTTGGCGGGCCGACGGAGATCCCTCACCTTTCCTGAACTTTGGATCCGGAAACGACCAGGGCATGGATCCCATGGCTGGCTATATGGAGGCGTTGGGTCATAACCCCGATGCGGCCAAGGACTTGTTCTACTCCAAGGACTGGGACGACGACAACAAGCTCGACTCCGATCTGAAGTACCTACTGAAGGATCGTGAATGGCCAAACGCCAACCCCTTCGCAAAGGAGCACCGAGGATTCGGTTATGACGAGCTGGGGCATGCTCTTGAAGCCGCAACGTTGGGGAAGCCGTTCGACGCCACCGATGAGCCACTGCACCGTGACGACAGAACAGCGAATATCATGGAGCAGGTAGCCGTCACTGTCTCCCAGGACAGCGGTTTCGTCGACCATAAGCCTGGCGTTGGCGACAGCCTGGCCCGAATGGGGGCCGGTTATATGGACGATCTCAATTGGTCCACTATTGATGAAGGTGGGCGCGGTTCCATTGAGGGCCGTGACGCCTTGTACAACCACGACGGCAAGGGACACATCAACCTCAAGCAGTCGACGGCGAGTCATTTTCTGTACAACGTCGCCCAAGGTGACAGCGGCTACAAGATCCTCTCGTCTGCACAGCAAGCCTTCACCCTCGGCGCCCTGGAAGCGCACGGCGATACTCCGGAAGCCGCGCACAAAATCCTCAATAACGGCGGCTACGTGCACGGCATCCTGGATGAGGCTCGCATTTCCTATGTGGACAAGCAGTATGGAGACGAAACCGACAAAATCAACGAGAAGCTCGCGCAGTCGGCTGAATGGAAGAAGTTCGGCATCGGCCAGGGGATGGGTGTGGCAACCGGTCTTGTGCTACTGCCGGTAGGCGGACCCGCCGTATCCGCCGCTGCCGCGTTCATCGTTCCCACTCTCGTCGAGGGAGCCGCGGATGCGGCAGAGACGCAGTGGGGTTTCGACATCGACAAGGAGACGAAGGAGAAGGAAGCCGATCTCTCCGACAAGAATCGCATGACCGTTACTCGTTTCAGTGATCTCGGTCAGCTTCGGGCAACGACGCCGGCTCTTCTCTACATCAAGGAACACGGCGGTCAGGACTACACTGACGATGTCTTGAATGCATACGACCGTGGCGCGAATACTTCGGACCGAACGGACGGAGGACGCCGGTGACTCGATATCGACTTGCCCCGGTTGGGATAGCACTACTTGTCTTCGCCTCTACTGCATGCGGCGACCAAAAGCCGCCGCACGGTGCCGACGCACTCAAGGAGGCATGCGACGGCATCCTGGACTCTGCGGTCGTCAAGGAAGCACGAGCCAGCGAGAATTTCAGTCGCCTGTACGACAACTCCAAGTCGCAGTCACATGCTGCTGCGGCGAAAACTCTCCTTGATGACGAGCGTGCCGCCTACGTGTGCAGGGTTGGCGTTGAAGGAGCCCCCGCCTCCGAAGCTGATGGCCTGTCGATCAAGTTTACCCCTGATCTGGAAAGCCTGTTTCCGGAAGGGGAGAATAGAAGCTTCAGCTCCTACAAGGCTTACAAGCTTGGAGCCGGCATGCAAGCAACCACCGAGGCAGGAAGCGCCGACGTCTATTTCCCGTGCAAGCTGCAGGGTGAGGAAGCTCCGGTGTCCGTGACCGGGAGCCTGTACAACGACCTGGATCTTTCCGTGGAAGCACGACTCAAGGTCCTGTTCCGATCCTCACTGAAGATGGCGAAACTCCTCAAATGCAAGAACACGATCAGCTTTCCGTCACCGGAGGCGGTGAAACCACTGCCCCTGGACAAGGACTGACGGCGTAATCATCCGCGGTCGTATTTCCGGAGATCAAAATGGCCGTCTTCTTCTTCCTGTTCGCCGCAGTCGTAACGGCCCTAGGCCTAGCCAACCAACGCAAACTCTACTGGAGTTTCGCCGCCTGGCGTTTTCGGAATCCTGAGGCCAATGAGCCGTCGGATGCGGCCTTCGCCTGGCAGCGTGGGCTGTTGTTCGTCGGAGCCGGGGTGTTGGTGTTCCAGGGGTGCAGCGCGATGAGCGATGCCGACAAGGACTCCTGGGATGCGGCGGAGTTGCGGCAGGCGGTGACCCACGCAGCCTCCGCTCTCGAGGGTGAGCCGCAGGTCAGCGCTCCGTCCGAGGACTACTCCCAACTGATCGAGGACGAGGTCGCCGGCGCGGGGGAGGGCATGGGGCCCCGTTACGCCGTGGATGTCGAAGCCTCCGACGTCGGCTCCGATTCGAAGGCAGGCGACTACGTCGTGACAGCGGACGGTACCGACGCCGTCTTCTGCATGACCATCACTCGGTCGCTTTCCGACGACGGTGGATTCAGCGTGCCCGGGGTCGGTGACCAGTCGGATAGCTATGTCCCTGCGTACGACCTGAAGGCAAGTGTGGGCGAGGGACGGTGCTGAGCCTCAGGCGGGATCGCCAGCTTCGGGGTCTTCACGTCCTGGTGCTCGGGGCCGTACTAGCCCTGCTGGGAGGTGGCTATGCCTGGTATCAGCACTTCACTCCGGCCGCGAGGCTGAGCAAGGCGTGCGGTGGCATGCTGCCCGTGGACGACATGCTCGCCGCGACCGGAGCTACTGCTCGTTTCGGAGGACAGGATCTCCACCTGAGCAGCAGGCGTTTGGAGGGGTCCGCTTCGGTGAGCGAGCCCGATGGGCTGCCTGTGGCCTGTCAGGCGAATGGGATCGGCATCACCATAGAGACCTCCGCCGGCAGCGAAGATCCGCTCGGCGGCAGCGTGGGCTCCGCCGAGGAGGACAGCGCCATACCCGTCCCGCTCGGCCAGGGCTGGTCGGGCTACCTGGTGGGTGATGACGAGAGACTCGGCGTCTTCGTTCTGCTGGACTGTGCGAACTGGAAGCCCAGCCAGGGCAGCGGCATTCTGGTGAGCCTGGACGCGTCCACTGAGGGCATCGGCGATGCCGAGCGGGCGCGGCTCGCGCGTATCACCGCCGGCACTGCCGAGAACGCGGCCGAGAAGGCTGGGTGCCACGCGACACCTGGCACGGCGATCAGGCAGGTCGACAAGCCTTCTGCTATCGCCCGAGTCGGCGCCGGGCAGGCCCGCGGTACCTGTGCCGGCACGCGGTCGCAGCCCTCCGTCACGGAGACACCGGCCCGGACCTCCCCCGTGGAGTACTGCCTCCTCGGGGACAGCCTGCGGCTCACCGCCGCCTACGGTCCCTTCGTCAATCCCGAGGATGTCAATGGCAACGGGCCGTACGCCGGTTTCGACAAGCCCGCGGGTGCCAAGGGCCTTGTCACCTGGGCGACGGCCACCTGTTCCGGGGCTCAGGCCACCGCCTTGTACACCGCTGTTCCGGCACAGAAGTCCGACCGCAATTCCGTTTCCCAGCCGCTCAACTCTCAAGAGCTCAGCGACCTGAAGCAGTTCGCCGCACAGTCGGCGGCGCGACATCACTGCAGTACACCGGTCGTCCCCTGAAGCACCGCCACCCTCACTCCCCGTCCTGCGCCCGGTACTTCACAAGAATGACGATCAGGATGATCACGGCCGCGACCAGGATCATCCATCCCCACCACGCCAAGCCGAGGGCCCCCGAACCGCCGCCGTAATGGTGGTGATATCGCCCTGCCGTGGTGGTGAGAAGAGTGGGAGCGGAAGGAAAAGTCGCCATTGCTTCAACCTGGAGTCGTGGAAGGGGCAGGAAAGGGAAGGGAGGCAGCGCCGTGGGCGCTGCCTCCCTCAAGTCTCACCGGTGCTCAGCGGGCCGTTCAGCCCATCAGCATCCGGAAGCGAGCCGCGTTGCCCTTGTCGGTGTCCTGGTAGCCGATGACGGAGTCGTCGAGGAGCTTGGCGATGCGGGCGAGCTTCTGGGACATCTGGTCCATCTGCTCGCCGCTGTCCCGCTGGATCTGGATGTAGGCCGTCTTCGCCTCGCCCTCCCAGGTCTCGGCCACGGCCTTGACTCGGCGCATGAGGCTCTCGAGCTGCTCCGACAGGCTCTTGGCCGTGTTGCGGACGTCGCTGGCGGCCTGGGTGACGGTGTCGTAGTTTACGGCGGTGCGATCGGCGTTGAAGCTCATGATGCGTGTCTCCCTCGTGGATGCGGCGTGAGGATCAGGCGAGGTTGGTGATGCTGCTGGTGACCTGGTAGGAGTTGTCCACCTTCCGAATGTCGGAGATGCGCTCCTGCTCCTGGTCGGTGAAGCCGCCGATGCTCGCCCGCATTGCTTCCTCGAGGTCGACGAGGTCGTCCTGGAGCTTCTTGAGGTTCTGGTTGACGCCCTGCTGAACGGTGTCGAACTCCTTGCCCGCTGCGCCCTTCCAGCCGGCCTGGATCATGTCCACGACCCGGTTGAGCGAGGTCACACGCTCGCTCACCTGGTGGTGGAAGTCTCGGATGTCGTTTGCCAGACCGGTGAGCGCGTGTGCGCTGAGGTCAACGCCCGAAGCCATACGTTCCTGCCCCTCCTCTTGCAGCGACGGTGACCTTCACCACCGCGACGGGTCCGCCTGGACTCGTGTCCCGGCTCTCCTGGCGGGCAAGACCTGCTGCGCTTTCCACGCGACGCGTGGCCGCAGCGTCGCACCGCCCCCGTGACGTACCACAGACGTGGTACGCGGAGCCACTCTAGTCACTCGACGTTGTCCTTCCAACTGCAAAGACAGGATAGGGGAGTTCCGTCGGCCAGTACGGTGGTCAGTACTGTGACCGGCACAACGTTCGTACAGCGGAAAGGGGTCGCTACGGCATGACGGAGACGGCTGAGGAGATCAAAGCGCGTAAGGAGCGCGAACGGGATGAGCTGTACGCCCTCGACATCTCCGGTGTCGAATGGCACTGCGCCCCTGGCACCGAAGAGCACGAAGAGCGGGTCGAGATCGCCTACCTTCCCCAGGGTGCCGTGGCCATGCGGTCGTCCCTCGATCCCGACACCGTGCTGCGGTACACCGAGGCGGAGTGGCGGGCCTTTGTACTCGGTGCACGGGACGGCGAGTTCGATCTGAAGCCCATGGCGCACAACGGCGGCCTCACGGCTGCCGCGACGGGCGAGGACGAGGCAACCGGTCAGTGAGATCGGAGAGAGGGGCGGTACGTGTGAGTGCCGCCCCGCTGCCGTGTCAGTGCTTCAGTCCCGCGCTTCCCACTCCGATCACCGACAGGACCGGGGACTTGGGATGGGTGTCGTCGCGTTCCAACTGGCGGCGAGCGAAGAACGCATGGCCCTGTTCGTAGAGGATTTCCGACTGCTCCGGGTCGCTGAGTTCGTACTCGTCGTCCTCCGGAAGGTGGAAGAAGAGGTACGGGGTCTCCTTGTCGGTGATGGGGTTCCAGCCGACCACTGCCGCGGGCTGGACCTCGTCCATGCTGCTGCGGTAAATGAGCAAGTCGTCGCCGCTCATGCGGAGGGGGACGACCGACTGCAAGGGGCGTCCATCGAACTTGCCGGCGGTGTGACCGGTCTTGATGTCGAAGGCGACGATCCAGTCAGGGGACTGTTTCGGGTCGAAGTTCTCCTTGCTCATGGCGAACAGCCGGCTGCGGCCGACGACTATGCCGTCGCACTTGTCGACGACGCCGAAGAAACCGCCGGCGTAGACGCTCCTGCCGCACTTGGGCTCGTAGCCGCTCATCGAGATGGTGGCCAGCCGATCGCCGTTCTTCGCGTCGAGGGTGATCAGGTCGGTCACTTCGGAGTCTCCGGCCTCCACGGCCAGCACGGGCGGGTCGGAGGACGGCAGGTAGACGCCCTGGACGCCGGACGCGACCCGGTAGGTCCACAGGACCTTGCCGGTACGCGCGTTCAGCTTCTCCACTCGGTAGGTGGTGTCGGACGACCCTCCGCAGGTAACAAGGGTCAGCAGAGCGCGGCCGCCGGCGTAGCCCGTGTCATGGCAGTCGGACGTGGTGGTGGTGTTCCACAGCCGCTTGCCGCTGTCCAGGTCGTACGCCACCGAGCCGTGCCCCCAGGCGACGGCCACGACGCCCTTGGCCAGGGCGAGGTTGGTGTTGGTGACATAGGCGAAGTCGGCCGCCGGCATCTTCTTCTGCCAGAGTTTCCTGCCGGTGTTCAGGTCGACGACCAGCACCTCGTCGCAGACGCCCTTCTTGGCGGAGCCCTTGGCGTGCGCAGGCTGGACGACTACTGCGGTGCGGCCGTCGGCGGTGACCTCATCACCGGTGGCGCAGACATGGCCGTCCAGCTTGAGGGTCCAGGCGGTCTCGTCGTAACCGGGCTCGATCTTGTAGCCCTCGATTCGGTTCGCGACTGCGCGCGCGAGGATCTTGGGTGTGGCCCAGGTGCCGGGCGCGTATCGCGGCGCGGCGGAGAGGTTCTTCTCATCGTGCTGGACCACGATCTGGCCCTCCGGCGAACGGGGGAGCTTCTCGACGGTCTCGCGTACCTCGCCCGGAGCCTGCTTGACCACCGTGTCCGGTGTGGCCTTCCCCTTGTCGCCCGACTGGTACCAGATCGCTCCCGCGCCCACACACAGGACGGCGGCGGCTACGGCGGCGGCGATGCCCAGGACGCGTCTGTGGCGTCTGGTCCGCCGCTTGTCTCCCGCGCGCACGGACTCGGTGTACATCGACGGCGGTGGGCCGAAGCTCACGATGACATGCCCTTCTGGTGGCGGCGACGCAGGTCGCGGGTGACGACAGCCGTGCCGGCGATGACCGCCACCAGGACGACGGCGATGCCGAGCGCGTAGACGGCGTACCGCTGGTTGCGCTCCCGCGGGGTCTCCGCGAGGGAGAACGGCGCAACGGCCGGGGCGGGCGCCTTGGACAGGCCTGGGTCAGGAGTCGGCGACGAAGGCGGGTCACCCAGGTCCGATTCCTGGACAGCGCGGACGGGGTCGACGACACCCCAGCCGACGAACAGGTCGTGGCCGTTGATGGACCGTTCGGCAGTCTGCTCGATCTGGGTGACGATCTGGGCCGTGGTCCAGTCGGGGTGCTTCTCCTTGAGCAGAGCCGCGACGCCGGCGACGAACGGGGCGGAGAAGCTGGTGCCGTCGTCCGTGCACTGGCCCCCGCCGGGGACGGTGGACACGATGTCCACGCCGGGCGCGGCCACCCCGACGAAGGAACCCGCTTGGGAGAACGACGCACGTTCGTTGTTGCGGTCGGAGGAAGCCACGGCCAGGACGCCTTTGAAGGCGGCGGGGTAGGTGTTCTTGACCTTGCCGTCCAGGCCGTCGTTGCCCGCGGAGGCGACCACGACGACCTTCCGGTCGATCGCCTTGCGCACGGCTTGGGCTAGGTTGGAGGTGCCCGACAGCGGCTTGGTGGTGTCCTGGGAGATGTTGATGACGCCGGCGCCCTTGTCGACGGCGTAGGTGATCGCCTGCGCCATCGAATCCGAGTCTCCGCTGTTGTCGGCATCGTTCTGCCGGATGGGGATGATGGTGGCATTCGGAGCGAGGCCCACGAAGCCCGTTCCCTTGCGGGGACGGGCAGCGATGATGCCTGCGACCTTGGTGCCGTGCCCCACCTGGTCGTTCGTCGGATCGCCGCCCTTGCCCTTGGTCAGGTAGTCACGGCCGGCGGCCTTGTCGACGACCGGGGCGAGCTGCGGGTTCTTGTCGTCGACTCCCGTGTCGATGACCGCGACCCGCACACCCTTGCCCTTGTTGGTCCCCTGCCACAGCTGGTCGAGCAGGACGCGCTGCAACGACCAGGGCGTCCCCTTGACCTGTTTGGCGGGGAAGGTGCATTCGCCGCTGCCGTCCAGGTCGAGAGCGGGTGCGGGCGGGGCGGTGCCAAGGGTGGTCAGCAGTACGGCGGCGGTCAGCAGGGTCGCCTTCGTCGGCAGCACTCGCGCGACGCTCCTCTTCGTCGTGTCCATGGAAACAGGCCTGTTACGAGCCCTGCGGCTGCCGGGCGCTGTTGGTGTCGAGCCGAGGTCCCTTGGCGAGGAACTCGGACCAGACGGCAGGGACCTTGGCGGACCGTACGTTCTGGTAGCCGAGCTTGACCTGGGCCTCGCTGGGCTCGGGGGTGCCGTCGGAGGTCTTCTTGCCGTCCGCGCCGATGTCCGACTTGCGGCTGTCGCTGTCTCCGTTGGCCTGGACGGCGTACCGCAGGCCTGTGTCGGTGACGAGGAAGAGCCCTCCGGCCCCGGTCGCCGTGCCCTGGATCTGTGTGTAGAGGAGGCCTGTTCCGGGAGTCACGTAGGTACCGGTGCCGTCGGCAGTGATCTCGGCCGGATAGTCGGTGCCCGCCCAGGTGCTCAGCGTCGTGGCGCTGTCGGCGTCCGTGCTCACATCGCGCAGCACACTGCACACCGTGTCGCGAGCGGATCCGGAGGCGATCGAGTTGACCTGGCGGGCCCGCTGCTGGGGCCACTTGGCCGCCTGACCGGCGAAAGACTCGGGATCGGCGGTGAAGTCCTGCAGTCCGACCGTGCGCGCCTCGCCGTTCATGTTCAGCGAGGCCGTCTGGGGTGAGGAGATGAGCAGCCAGGCGGTGAACTCGCTGATCGGCTGCACCTTGCCCGGTAGGACGACGTAGTACTTGGTGCCGTCACCGGTCTCGGTCCTGAGGACCATGCCGACCTTGTTCTCCGCCTCCGACAACTGGCCCGGCACCTGCGCCGGCGAGCCGACTCCCGAGGGCAACCGGGGGAACTTGATCGGGTCGCCCTGGTGAAGGGTGGCGAGCCACTCCTTCGTGACGAGCTGAGGCTTGCGGGTGCCGACGAGGGCCGTGGTCAGCGCGTCGGACTCGGTTCCGATGACGGCGTACGACGTTCCGCGCGCATCGACGAGGTAGCGCTCACCGGTGCGGGTCTTGACGTACAGCACATCGCCGCCGCTGAGGCGGCCGGAGCCGTCCGTCTTTGCCGCGTCCCGCTGGGCCAGGACGAAGGTGGCCTGCTGAACGGTCTCGCCCTTGCCGCCGGGCTGTTCGCACACGGCCCACCGCTTGGCCTTCCCGGCCTCATCGGCCGAGGGCAGCCGATCGGGGGCGTAGGGAATGCCGAGGATGGGGCCGCGCGGCAGCTTTCCGGAGTCCAGGATCTTGTCGCTCACCTGGATGACCTGGTAGTCGGCACCGTTCATCAGCAGGCGCGCGGAAGCGAGGTTGAGGACCGGATGCAGCCGGGTGGTCTTGTCCGTCTTCAGGACGACGTACCGGGTGGTCGACTGCTTGCCGACGATGACACGGGTACCGGGGTTGTCCCAGCCGGAGGGAGCGGTGGGCTGGAACATGCCCCAGGCGCCGAACACGGCCAGAGTCAGCGCCCCCGCGACCAAGCTGGGAACGACCGCCCGCAGCGGTTTGGGGGCACCCTCCTCCGTTCCGGAAGCCGTTGGTTGGAGAAAGGCCGCAAGGGTGCGCCTCTTCGCGAACGTGTAGGCGTTGAGTTCGTCCCGCTGTGATGCCATTAGTGCCTGCTTCTCCCCGTCCTCGCATCGGCGGACACCCGTCCCGCGCTGCGATGTCAGACCGGCCCCCTACTATGCATGGTGTCCGTGGGTGCTGGTGGAGCGGGTAGGGTACCCGGACCTTGGAGAGGCCCAAGTGCGATGCCTGGACCAGTGAGTTGTGAGCAAAACGGGGGGATTCAGTGATGGCTTCCGGTACACGGTCGCGATCGCGCGGCCGGACGAGGGTGGAGACCCCTCGGACGCCCGGTCCCGAATCGGGCCCGCGACCGGAGGGGACCACACCCCGAGCGCCGGGTACCGAGGCGCCCCATTTCAGAATGTGGCCGGGACAGGGTGGTTCGTTCCGGCTGCAACGCCTCGTGCTCCTGGAGCTGGCGGCCGCGGCGCTGGTCGTCGGATGGGCGATCGACCCGATGGCGCTGGCGGTCACGGCTCCCATCGCGGTGGCCCTTGTCCTGCTCGCGGTGGTACGTCGCAGGGGACGATCTCTACCCGAATGGATCACCACGGCACGCCAGTTGAAGGCACGTCAACGGCGTGCCGCCGGCACTCCCATACCGCCCGGCACGGAACCGGCCCTGGTGCCCGCCCTGGAGTGCGAGCCCGCACTGCGGACCTATTCCTACGGGGCTCGTGACCGGCGGCCGGTCGGGATCGTCGGGGACGGGACCTTCGTCACCGCCGTGCTGCAGGTGGAGGCCGACGCGACCGCGCTGCGGGCCGAGCGGAGCCGGCAGCCGCTGCCGCTGGGGCTGGTGCGGGACGCGCTCGAGGTGGACGGGATCCGGCTGGAGTCGGCGCAGATCGTGCTGCACACGCAGCCGGCGCCCGCGCTGCATCTGCCCCAGCAGTCCGTGGCCGTCGCCAACTACCTGCCGCTGCAGGAGCAGACGGGCGCCCCGGCGGTGCGCATCACTTGGATCGCGCTGAAGCTCGACCCCGAGCTGTGCACGGAGGCGGTGACCGCGCGCGGGGGTGAGCTTCTCGGGGCGCAGAAGTGCGTCGTGCGAGCCGCGGACCATCTCGCGAGCCGGCTGACCGGGGCCGGCTTCCGGGCCCGACTGCTCGACGAGGAGGAGCTGATCGCCGCGCTCGCCACCTCGGCCTGCGCCAATCCGCTGGTCACCGCCGAGGCGGGGCGCAGCGAGACCCGGGAGCGGCGCACGGAGGAGTCCGGGCGCAGCTGGCGGTGCGACAACCGGCGGCATACGACGTACTGGGTCCGGCGGTGGCCCCAACTGGGCGGTGGCCGGGGCGAGTCACTGCCCCAGTTCGTCGCCCGGGTGACGGCCATACCGGCGCTGGCCACCACCTTCAGCCTCACGCTCACGCGCGGCGAGCGGCAGGAGGTGTCGCTGTGCGGGCATCTGCGGGTGACCGGACGCAGTGACGACGAACTCGTGGCGGCGCGGCGCGCCTTGGAGGGCGCCGCACGGCAGGCCGGGGCCGGGCTCGCCCGGCTCGACCGTGAGCAGCTGCCCGGCATGCTGGCCACGCTGCCCCTGGGAGGTGCACGGTGACGACGATTCCGACGATGACGGCGAGTTCCGCGGCCCCGGATGCGGCCTCGGCCTCCGGGCTTCGACGCACGGGTGAGCGGCTGCGGCACGGGCTCGGGCTGATCGGGCCCAGGCACGGCCGGCACGCGCTGCCCGTCCAGCAACTGGACGCGCTCGCTCTGCCCATCGGGGACGACGGCGTGGTGGCCGGAGTTGACGCCGAAGGGCAGCCGGCCGTGTTGGGTATCAACCGGCCCACGCCGTACGACGTCGTGCTGATCGGCGGGCTGTGGACCGCGCAGGTGCTGGCGCTGCGTACGGCGGCCACGGGGGCGCGGGTTGCCGTGGAGACCGGTCGGCCGCAGGCCTGGATGCAGATGGTGCACGCCATGGGCGGCGGGCAGAACGGGCTCGCCGTGTACGACGTGGGGCGGGTCCCGCCGCAGGGCGCCTCGGCCGGTACGCCCGTGCTCGTGGTACGGGACTGCGGTATGCGGCCGCCGCGCGGGCGTACGGTGTCGGGGCCCTGGCAGTCGGTGCTGACCCTGCTGCCGTATCTCAGCCCGGTCGCTCCGCGGCTGCTGCGGCAGGCCCGGCTCGCCGGCATCCAGCGGGTCTCACCGGACGAGGCCGCCGAACTGGGCCGCACCATGGGGCTGACCCGGACCGAGGTGGAGTCGTTGCCCGCGCTGCCCGACGGTGTGACGCTGTGGTGCACCGACCGTGACCGGCAGTACGTGATGACCCAACCCACCGATGCCGAGATCGGATTGTTGGGTACGCCGCGACGGATGGACTGAACTGACCTGTCTCGTCCTCTTTGTTCGACGCTTTCGCGTTACTCCTGCGTGGTTTGTTCGGTGTTTGTTCACGCCTGGCGCCGTTCGGCGTGAGCCGAGTGGTGGGCGGGCCTGCCGAGGTGTGCCTCGTGGTGATTAGGCTGGGAGCGGGCGCGATGCCAGACCCGTGGACCAGGCGTCGTCGTCCCAGGGGGAGAGCCGGTGGATCGGACTGCCTCGAACGACTACGGACGACGTGAACGACACGACATGGTCGCCCCGGTACGGCAACAGGGTGCTCGACCACACCAGGAGGAACTGTGAGCAGCGATCGGGACGGTATGCGCGGGGGCTGGGCCACACCCGACGATGACCAGCCCGACGCGGAGTCGGCCTTCGAGACCACCGGCGAGTTCACCATCGACTACGCCCCGCCCGCCTGGTACACGCAGAACGCGTCCGGGACGTCCGGGGGTTCCGGCACCGCGGGCGGTGCGGCTCCGGCCGCCTCCGGCCCCGGTGGTGCGAGCGGCCCCGGTGGTGCGAGCGGCGCCGGTGACACAAGCGGTTCCGGCATGCCGAGTGGTCCGGGGGGTGCCGGTGCCGCGCCGCTTCCGCCGTTCCCTCAGGGCGCGCCCGTTCCGGGGGCTCCTGTTCCGGGGGCTCCTGTTCCGGGGCCCACCCCGCCGCCGCACGGGACTCCGGCGAGCGGTACGGCCGTGCCCGGGGGTCCGTACGCCCCGCCGGTTCCGCCTGCTCCGGCTGCTCCGGCCTCGGGGGCGCCGTTTGCCCCGCCGCCTCCCGGTCCGGGGGCGCCGTTCTCTCAGCCTGCTCCCGCTGCCGGGGCACCCTACGCCCCGCCCCCGCCCCCGCCCCCGCCCGCTCCGGCTGCCGGTCCCGGGACGCCGTACGCTGCGCCCAACCCGCCGACCGGGAGCCCGGTTCCGATGCCGAGGCTGCCCGATGGGTTCGAGCCGCAGCAGGCGCAGCCGGCGCAGGTCTCCGAGCCGTCCCAGCCGGAGGCCCCGGCTCCGGTCGCTCCGGTAGCTTCCTCCCCCGCGGCCGTCCCGCAGCCCGAGTCGGGCAGCGGTGACCTGGAGAGCGGGGCGACCATGAAGTTCTCCGCCGTTGCCCTGAAGCGTGAGATGGCCGAGATCGCCGAGATGGCGGAGCGCGCGGCTGCCGAGGAGAAGCCGGCCGAGGCCGGGAGCGGGGCTTCCGCAGAGGGCTCCGCCGACGGTGCCGGATCCGCCGGCGGCGACGACAGGAGTGCTGCCGCCGATGCCGAGGGCACCCAGGCCGATGCGGAGTCGGCCTCGCCGGACAACTCCGGTACGAACGGCTCCGGTACGGACGGCTCCGAGCAGAGCGCCGAGGCCGCCACGGCTTCCGATGCCGAGGAGACCGACGTCGATACGGCGGTGACCTCCGAGTCTCCCGACAACGAGGCCGTGGCCCAAGCCGAGACCGCCGCAGACCTCGACGCCGAGAGCAAGGCCGAGGGCGACAACGCCCCCGAGGCCGCGACCGCAGGCACCGCCCAGGACAGCGCGGCCGCCGACGCCGAGTCCGACGCAGCCAAGTCCACGGAAGCGCACGCCGTACCGCAGGACGGCGCGCCCGAGAGCGGTGCTGCCCAGGGCACCGGCCCGCAGAGCGCGGCGCCGGCAGCCCCCGCGGGCCCCCAGGATGCGCCGCCTGCCTGGGGTCCCCCGCCGGCGCCGCAGAACGGGGTGCCCCCGCTGCCGCCGTCGTACCAGCCCGCCGCGCCCGCCCCGGCGGCCCAGTGGCCTGCGCAGGGCGCGGCGCAGCAGCCGGGCCCGATGCCCGGTCAGCCGCAGCCGACCGCCGCGCAAGGACCCGTCGACGCTCCCGGACAGCAGCCGCCGTTCCAGCCGCAGGCGCCGCAGCCCGCGCCCGCCGCCTGGAACCAGCCCGGTGCTCCCGCCCCCACGGCCGAACAGAACGCGGCTCCCGCCCCGGCCCCGGGACAGCAGCCGACCCACACCGGCCCCACGCCGCCCGGCGGTTACGGCTTCCCGCAGCCTCCGGCGCCCCAGCCGAACCCCGCCGGTCCCACCCCGCAACCGGGCGGATACGGCTTCCCGCAGCCGGGACAGCAAGCCGCCCCGACCGGCCCCACGCCGCCGAGCGGGTATGGCTTCCCCCAACCCGGCACCCCCAACCCCCAGGCCCAGCCCGGCGGTTACGGATTCCCTCAGCAGGGACAGCAGCCAACCCCCACCGGCCCCACCCCCACCGGCCCCACCCCACCGAGCGGCTACGGCTTCCCCCAACCCGGCACCCCCAACCCCCAGGCCCAGCCCGGCGGTTACGGGTTCCCGCAGCCCGGACAGCAGCCGCCGCCCCCGCAGAACCCCGAGTCCGCGCACGCTGCCCAGGCCGGGCAGCCCGGGCAGCCCACCGGCGACCCCCGTGCCGGTGCCGCCTGGCCGCAGCCGATGCAGCACGACCAGCGGCAGCCGACCAACCCGGGTGCCGCGCCTCTGGGTTACACCGCGGCGGTGGAGTTGTCGTCCGACCGGCTGCTCAACAACAAGCGGCAGAAGGCGAAGAGCGGACGGCCCGCGGCTGCCTCGTCCCGCTTCAAGCTGGGCGGCAAGAAGGAGGAGGCGGAGCGGCAGCGGAAGCTGGATTTGATCCGCACGCCGGTGTTGTCCTGCTACCGGATCGCGGTCATCAGCCTCAAGGGCGGCGTGGGCAAGACCACCACGACCACCGCGCTCGGCTCCACGCTCGCCACCGAGCGGCAGGACAAGATCCTCGCGATCGACGCGAACCCGGACGCCGGTACGCTCGGCCGACGGGTGCGCCGGGAGACCGGGGCCACCATCCGTGACCTCGTCCAGGCGATCCCGTACCTCAACTCGTACATGGACATCCGGCGGTTCACCTCCCAGGCGCCCTCCGGTCTGGAGATCATCGCCAACGACGTGGACCCGGCCGTCTCGACCACGTTCAACGACGAGGACTACCGGCGCGCCATCGACGTGCTCGGCAAGCAGTACCCGGTCATCCTCACCGACTCGGGTACGGGCCTGCTGTACAGCGCGATGCGCGGGGTGCTCGACCTCGCCGACCAGCTGATCATCATCTCGACGCCGTCGGTGGACGGGGCGAGCAGCGCGAGTACGACCCTGGACTGGCTGTCCGCGCACGGGTACGCCGACCTCGTCTCGCGGTCGATCACCGTCATCTCCGGGGTCCGCGAGACCGGCAAGATGATCAAGGTCGAGGACATCGTGGCGCACTTCGAGACCCGCTGCCGCGGCGTCATCGTGGTGCCCTTCGACGAGCATCTTGCCGCCGGTGCCGAGGTCGACCTGGACATGATGCGGCCCAAGGTGCGGGAGGCGTACTTCAACCTCGCCGCCATGGTCGCCGAGGACCTCGTACGGCACCAGCAGTCGCACGGGCTGTGGACCAGCGACGGCAACCCGCCGCCGGTGGCCGCCCCGCCGATGCCTGGTCAGCCCATGCCGGGCCAGCCCTACCAGCAGGGCCAGCCCTACCAGCAGGGCCAGCCCTACCCGCCCCAGCAGGGCCAGCCGTATCCGCCGCAGGCCCCCGGCCCGGAGCTGTACACCGGGCCGCCGCAGCCCTATCCGCCGCAGCAGGCACAGCCGCAGCACCCGTACCCGCAGGCCCCGGGTCAGCCCTACCCGCCGCAGGACCCCGGGCAGCCGTACCAGCCCCAGCAGGGCCACCCGCAGCCTCCGCAGGGACAGCAGCAGCCGCAGCCGCCGCAGGCTCCGCCCCAGCAGTAGGACGGCATGAAGAAGGGCGGCCGGTGCGTCTTCCGCACCGGCCGCCCTTTCGCTGCGCGAACAGGATTCACGCAGAAGACTCGTGAAGAAGGCTCGCGAAGAAGACCTACTCCTCCGCCGCCACGATCTCCCGGCACCGCTTCACGTCCTCGCCCATCTGCTCCAGCAGGGCCTCCAGCGAGTCGAACTTCGCCTGGCCGCGCACATAGGCGAGGAAGTCGACGGCGACGTGCAGGCCGTACAGGTCGAGGCCGACGCGGTCGATGGCGTACGCCTCCACCGTGCGCTCGGTGCCGTCGAACTGCGGGTTCGTGCCGACGGAGATCGCGGCCGGCATGACCTCGCCCTGCGCGTGCAGATAGCCGGCGTACACACCGTCTGCGGGGATCGCGGTGTGCGGGAGCGTCTCCACGTTGGCCGTGGGGAAGCCCAGCTCGCGGCCGCGCTGGGCGCCGCGGACGACCACGCCCTCCACCCGGTGCGGGCGGCCCAGGATCTCGCGGGCACCGGCCACGTCGCCCTCGGCGACCAGGCGCCGGGTCAGGGTCGAGGAGAACGGCTGACCGCCGCCTGCCGAGCCCGTGACGTACAGGTCCACGACCTCCACCTCGAAGTCGTAGATCTTGCCCTGCTCGGCGAGGAACTCCACGTTGCCGGCCGCCCTGTGGCCGAAGCGGAAGTTCGGGCCCTCGACGACCGCCTTGGCGTGCAGCTTGTCGACCAGCACCTTGACGACGAACTCGGCGGGCGACAGCTTCGAGAACTCGGTGGTGAAGGGGAGGATGAGGCACGCGTCGACACCGAGCTCCGCCATCAGCTCGGCGCGCCGGTGGTGCGGGGCGAGCAGGGGCGGGTGGCTGCCGGGGCGGACGACCTCGCTGGGGTGCGGGTCGAAGGTGACGACGACGGCCGGTACGCCCAGCTCGCGGGCGCGGTCCACGGCATGCCTGATGATCAGCTGGTGGCCGCGGTGGACGCCGTCGTAGGAACCGATGGTGACGACGCTGCGCCCCCAGTCCTGGGGGATGTCCTCCAAGCCACGCCAGCGCTGCACTGTGACCGCTCCTCGAACCCGTGTCCGTGTCTACCGTTTGACCTCTGGTGCAGGTCTAAGGGTGCCATGCCTGGTGCCCCGGGCCCGCATCGGCATCGAGGCTGTGACCGGGCGCACGTTCGGGGGGCGGCTCAGGCCGGGACGCGCACCCCCGCCAGGTTCTCGATCATGCGGCGGGCGCTGGGGCCCACCACAGCCGCCCAGTCCTGCGGGGTCTCGCCGAGCCAGCGGGCCAGCCGGGCGGCGAAGCCGGGCACGTGCCGGGACAGGACGACCAGGCTCCAGTCGAAGCGGGTGGCGCCGTCGGGGGTGCGGACGAGGAGCAGGCCCGTGCGGTGGACCAGTGCGCGCAGCTCCGCGTCCCGGTCCGCGCCGTGCGGGGCCGCCGCGTGCAGGACGGCGTCCAGGACGTCCGGGTCGTGCTCGCGGGCGAGCAGGAAGTCCAGCAGCTCGCGGCGCAGGGAGTGGGAGGCCGGGGCGCCGGGGGCGGCGAGGACGGTGGCGAGGGCCGCCCGGACCCTTTCGGGGCCGCCCTCGAGCAGGCCGGTGACCAGGGGCAGCAGGACGAAGCGGGCGCCGGGGCCCTGGTCGAGGCGGCGGTCGACGTACCCGGCCACGTGCCCGGCCGTCTCCGGGCGCACGCCCACCGCCTCCCGGACCAGGGCCGCGACCCGGAGGGCCAGGGCCGGGGTCGTGACGTCGGCGAGCGCGTGGAGCGTCTCCCCCGGGTCCGGGCCGCCGTGCAGTCGGGTGCGGAAGGCATCCAGGACGGGTTCGGTGTGGGTGGTCAGGGCCGGGACCAGGGCGCCGGGCGGGACCTGCGGGTCGCCGTCGGCGAAGTGGGCCAGCGCCTCGGCGAGGTACCGGTCGCGGGTGTCCGGGTCGCGGACCAGGACGGCGAGGGCTCCGCCGTGCAGGCCGCAGTCGGCGGGGCGGGCGAGCAGGGCGAGGGCGGCGTAGCGCAGCAGTTCGCGGTCCGCCGCCGAACGGACGTGGGGAGCCGCGCGCAGCCCGTACGCCACCGCCGCCACCCGGCGGGCGGGGCGCTCGTCGTGCGCCCAGCGGTCCACGGCCCGGCACACGGCCGAGGGCTCGTCCTCGGCGAGGACGGCGAGCAGTTCGTGGGCCCTGGGGTGCGCGCTCTCCACGAGCACCTCGGTGAGGTCGTCCAGGGCCCCGTGCCGGTGCGTGTGCAGCAGCGCCTGCGCGGCGGTCGCCACGGTGGCGTGCGGGGTCGCGGGCAGCGGCCGCTCGTCGTCGAACCAGGAGGTGAGGTGCGGCTGTACGGCACCGGGCTCGGCCGCGAGCAGGCGGGCCACGGCGTCCAGGTAGCGCTCACCCGCGGCGACGCAGCCCGGCTCCGAGGGCGCCCCGTCCGCCAGGACCAGCCGCTGGAGCAGGGCGAGGCGCTCGGAGCCCGGGACGGGCAGGGTGGTCCAGAAGGCGGGGCCGAACTCGGGCGGGACGGGGCGCCCGCCGAGGCGCCAGCCGACGATGCGGTCGGCGAGGAGGCGGAGCACCTCGGTGTACGGCGTCGCGTCCGGGACCTGGAGAAGCGTGCGGGTGATCAGCCGGGCGGCCCACCAGGAGGTGGGGTCCAGATCCAGGGCGTCCATCAACTCCCTCAACCGAAGGGAGAGTTGGCGGTGGCCTCGCTGGCGGGCGAGGAGGAGCAGGGCCTGGACGACCGGGCCGACGCGGTGGTGCGGGACGGGGACCGGGTGGGCTCCCTCGGGGGTGCGCGGGCGGTGGACCAGGGCGTGCAGGGCCTCGTCCAGGTCGAGGTGCATGCCCTGGATCCAGTCGGCCAGCTCCTCGTGGGCGAAGCGGTACCCGCCGCCGGCCGGGACCAGGAGGCCTTCGGTGAGGACGGCGGAGGCCCAGCCGGAGCCGCCGCCGAGCCGGGCCGGGGCGGGTCCCCAGGGGAACACGGCCTCGAAGGCGGCGCGGTCCAGCTCGCCCTGGCCGGGGCCGAGGCTGCGCCGGGCGGCCTCGTGCACCTGCCCGGCCACCCGCGCCGCGAGCCGCCGTACGGCCGTACCGCGCAGCCCGTTCTCGGCGGCCAGGCGGACGGCGATGCGCAGGCACATCAGGTCGAGGTGGGCGGCGAAGACCTCATGCCGGTCGGCGGGCCCGGCGGGCGGGGCGTCCGGGAGGGCGGCGCGGACCTCGGAGAGCAGGCGCAGGGTGAGCGGGTGCCGGGCGTCGTGGTCGGCGAGGGCGCCCTCGGGGATGCCGTAGCGGTCGCGGGCGCGTCGGGCCTCCTCCTCGGTGAGGTCGGCGAGCCGCACGCACGGCGGGAGGTCGCCTGTGCCGCCCGCCGGCACGTGGCGCAGGTCCGCCGGGAACCCGGCCCCGGCACGCTCCCAGTACTCCTCCCGGCAGGCCACCACCAGCCGCGCCCCGGTCTCCCGCAGCCACTCGGCCGTCCCCCCGGTCCACTCGGGCAGCCGGTGGGCGAGGACGGGCGGCATCTCCTCTGGGCCGTCGAGCAGGAGCAGCAGCGGGCGGCCGGCCCCTGCCGCGAGGCGGGCCACGCGCTGCGGTGTCACGTCGCCGAGGTCGACGGGTTGCAGCGAGCGGGAGGCGGCGACGATCCGGGCGGCCCGCTGCAGGGCGCGGCGGGCCGCGTCGGCCACGGAGTCGTCGGCGTCCCTCAGGTCGGCGCCGCGCAGCCACAGCGTGGGCGCCGGCCGCCCGGCCCGGCCCCGGCGGGCGGCGAGGGCCGCGAGTTCCGTCGTACGACCGCTGCCCGGGGCGCCGACGACGCCGAGCACGGCGCGGTTGCCGTCCACGAAGGCGGCCAACTCCCCCACCACGTCGGCGCGTTCGACCGGCTGCACCGGACGGGGACCGGCGGCACCGAGGGCGCCCTCCGGGCCGTCCTGGCCGACCGAGGTGGCGGTCAGCTCCAGGATGCCGGCCAGGTTGAGGTCGGCGCCGTAGGCGGGCACGGTGGCCGCGTTGCGGGCGAGCAGCGCGGCCAGCGGGCCGTCGGCCGGCCTGAGCGGCACCGCGAAGCCGGCGTCGCGCTGGGCGGAGTGCAGGGCGGTGCCGAGGACGCCGAGGACCGCGCCGGTGTGCGCATCCAGCACCGGTCCTCCGGTGGCGCCGCCGCCGAGCCGGAGGGCGTCGCGGCCCGCCGTGCCGATGGCCAGCTCCAGGACGTCCTCGAGGAGGTGGAAGCGGTCGGTGGCCGTGTACGTCGCCTGGGTGGTGGCGAGCACCCGCGCCTCGCGCCAGCAGCCCGCGGCGACCCGGACGTACGTCCCCGCCTCGACGCGTTCCCGGACCATCAGCGGGAGGGGATCCACGGCCAGGCCCTCGGTGCGGACCAGGGCCAGGTCGAGCTCGGGCAGCGGGGTGACCTCGTCGGTGCCGACCACGCAGGTGCGGCCCTCGGCGGTCTGCAGGACCAGCCGGGCGAGCCCGTCGACGGCCTCGTGGCTGGTGAGGAGGGTGCCGTCGTGGTCGGCCAGGAAGCCGACTCCGCGGGGGCGGCCGGCCAGGTCGCGGATGCGGACGAGGACGTCCGTGCGCGTCGGGCCGTCGGTACCGTCCGTACCGTTCGTGTGGTCCGTGCCGGCCGTGCGGTGCTCGTGCCGGGCGCGGCCGAAGACGCCGGTACGGATTCCATCGCTGCCGCGTCCCGCCATGGCCGTACCTCCCCGCCCGTACACACGTGCCCTCGATCTCGACGGTAGGGGCGTGGTGATCAGCAGGACAGCTCGCGGGGCGAAAGCGCCCCCTTCCGCTCCCCCGCTTCACTCCGAGCGCCTGCCCGGTCGGGTGAATAGGCGGGGGCGGCTGGATACACCCTAGGGGTGGGGGAACCGAGGGGGGGACCGTGGAGCGGCGGCAGTGGCACTACCCCGTGGCCGCCGCTCCACGGGCAGGAACCCGTGGGGCAGTTGGCTGATCCCGGTCAGCCGAAGACGGCCAGGCTCTTCGCCTTGCCCTTGTGCTCCTCGACCAGGGCGAGCAAGCGGCCCTCGGGATCGAACACGGCGACGGGACCGGCGCCCGCGTACTCCTCGGGCATCTCCAGCCGGACCCCGTTCAGGAGCAGCCGGGCGCGCTTGGCGTCCACGTCCCAGCGAGCGAACGCGGCCGAGGCGGCCTCGGCGATCGGCATCACGGTCAGCTCCTCCTGGAGCTGGTCCAGCGTCCTCGCGGAGTCGATCTTGTACGGCCCGACGCGGGTGCGGCGCAGCGCGGTGAGATGGCCGCCGACGCCCAGGTCGGCGCCCAGGTCGCGGGCGAGGGCCCGGATGTAGGTGCCGGAGGAGCAGACCACCGAGACCACCAGGTCGAGCACGGCGGTGCCGTCCTCGGCGACCGCGTCCCGGACGTCGTACACCGCGAAGGAGGAGACCTTCACCGGCCGGGCGGGGATCTCGAAGTCCTCGCCCTCACGGGCCCGCTTGTACGACCGTACGCCGTCGATCTTGATGGCGCTGACCTTGGACGGGACCTGCATGATGTCGCCGGTCAGCCGGGCGATGCCGGCGTCGATGGCGTCGCGGGTCACCTGGGACGCGTCGGTGGAGGTGGTGATCTCCCCCTCGGCGTCGTCGGTGACGGTGTTCTGGCCGAGCCGGATGGTGCCCAGGTACTCCTTCTCGGTCAGGGCGAGGTGCCCGAGGAGCTTGGTGGCGCGCTCCACACCGAGGACGAGGACGCCGGTGGCCATCGGGTCGAGGGTGCCGGCGTGGCCGACGCGGCGCGTGCGCGCGATGCCGCGCATCTTGGCGACCACGTCGTGCGAAGTGAAGCCCGACGGCTTGTCGACGATGACGAGGCCGTCGGGCGTGGTGTGCTTCTGGGTCATTCGGCGGTGTCGTCCTCGTCACCAGGCTTCTTGTACGGGTCGGCTTCACCGGCGTACCTGGCGCCCGCGGAGGCCTCGCGCACCTTCTGGTCGGACTGCCGTGCCTTGTCGAGGAGGTCCTCGATGGTCCGGGCGGTGTCCGGAAGGGCGTCCGCGACGAAGGTGAGGGTCGGCGTGAACTTCACGCCGGCCGCGCGGCCGACCTCGGAGCGCAGGATGCCCTTGGCGCTCTCCAGGCCGGCGGCAGCGGCCTTCCGCTCCTCCTCGTCCCCGTAGACCGTGTAGAAGACGGTCGCCTCCCGCAGGTCACCCGTGACCCGGGTGTCCGTGATGGTGACGTGCGAGCCGAGCCGCGGGTCCTTGATCCCGCGCTGCAGCTTCTGGGCCACCACCTCCCGGATGAGGTCCGCCAGCCTTTTCGCCCGCGCGTTGTCGGCCACTGGTCCGTCTCCCGTTCTTTCTTCTTCTCGTTCTGTGGTCAGTCGTCGTCACCGTGGAAGCGCCGTCGCACGGACAGCAGCTCCACTTCGGGGCGGCCGGCGACCAGCCGTTCGCACCGGTCCAGTACGTCGGTGAGGTGGCTCGCGTCTCCGGAGACCACGGCGAGGCCGATGATCGCCCGCCGGTGGAGGTCCATGTGGTCCACCTCGGCCGCGCTCACGGAGTACTTCCGCTGGAGTTCGGCGACGATGGGGCGGACGACGGAGCGCTTCTCCTTCAGCGAGTGGACGTCGCCGAGGAGGAGGTCGAAGGACAGAGTCCCCACGTACATGTGTGTAGCCGGTTCACCCGCCGGTACGGGATCGATGGCCCCGGGTCCGTGTGGGCCGGGGACATCAAGAAGGTTACGCGAACCCGCGTGGTGGCTCGACGGGGTTTTACCGCACCCTGGGATGCAGCGGGAGCCTGGGGGCTGAGCCCCCGGGAACGGCGTGCTGGCCGACAGGACCGAAGTCCCGTCGGCCAGCACGAACCGTAGGCGTTACGCCCGCGGCTTCTCCCGCATCTCGTACGTCGCGATGACGTCGTCGACCTTGATGTCGTTGAAGTTGCCGAGGTTGATACCGCCCTCGTAGCCTTCGCGGATCTCGGTGACGTCGTCCTTGAAGCGACGCAGGCCCTCGATGGTGAGGTTCTCCGCGACCACCTTGCCGTCGCGGATGAGGCGCGCCTTGGTGTTGCGCTTGACCTCGCCCGAGCGGATGAGGACACCGGCGATGTTGCCCAGCTTGGACGACTTGAAGACCTCGCGGATCTCCGCCGTACCGAGCTCGACCTCTTCGTACTCCGGCTTGAGCATGCCCTTGAGGGCCGCCTCGATCTCCTCGATCGCCTGGTAGATGACCGAGTAGTACCGGACGTCCACACCCTCGCGCTCGGCCATCTGCGCCGCGCGGCCGGCCGCGCGGACGTTGAAGCCGATCACGATGGCGTCGGAGCCCATCGCCAGGTCGATGTCGGACTCCGTGACCGCACCGACGCCGCGGTGCAGGACGCGGATGTCGACCTCTTCGCCGACGTCCAGCTGGAGCAGGGAGGACTCCAGAGCCTCGACCGATCCGGACGCGTCGCCCTTGATGATCAGGTTCAGCTGCTGGACCTCGCCGGCCTTCAGCACCTTGTCCAGGTCCTCCAGCGACACGCGGCGCGTGCGCTTGGCGAACGCGGCGTTGCGCTCACGGGCGGCGCGCTTCTCGGCGATCTGACGGGCCGTACGGTCCTCGTCCACCACCAGGAAGTTGTCGCCCGCACCCGGGACGTTGGTCAGGCCCAGGACCTGGACCGGCGTCGACGGGCCGGCCTCGGCGACGTTGTTGCCGTTGTCGTCGAGCATGGCGCGGACTCGGCCGTAGGCGTCGCCCACGACCATCGTGTCGCCGACCCGCAGCGTGCCTCGCTGGACGAGGACCGTCGCCACGGCACCACGGCCGCGGTCGAGGCGGGACTCGATCGAGATGCCCTGCGCGTCCTGGCTCGGGTTGGCCCGCAGGTCGAGCGAGGCATCGGCGGTGAGGACGACGGCCTCGAGGAGGCTGTCGATGTGCAGACCCTGCTTGGCGGAGATGTCGACGAACATCGTGTCGCCGCCGTACTCCTCGGCCACCAGGCCGTACTCGGTCAGCTGACCGCGCACCTTGGTCGGGTCCGCACCCTCGACGTCGATCTTGTTGACCGCGACCACGATCGGCACGTCGGCCGCCTTGGCGTGGTTCAGCGCCTCGACCGTCTGCGGCATGACGCCGTCGTTGGCCGCGACGACCAGGATCGCGATGTCGGTCGACTTCGCACCACGGGCACGCATGGCGGTGAACGCCTCGTGACCCGGGGTGTCGATGAAGGTGATCTTGCGCTCTTCGTCGTTGACCTCGGTCGCGACCTGGTAGGCACCGATGTGCTGGGTGATGCCGCCGGCCTCGCCCGCGATGACGTTCGTCTTGCGGATGGCGTCGAGCAGTCGGGTCTTACCGTGGTCGACGTGACCCATGACGGTGACGACCGGCGGACGGACGACCAGGTCCTCCTCGGCGCCCTCGTCCTCGCCGAACTCGATGTCGAAGGACTCGAGCAGCTCGCGGTCCTCCTCCTCGGGGCTGACGATCTGAACCGTGTAGTTCATCTCGTCGGCGAGGAGCTGCAGCGTCTCGTCGGAGACGGACTGCGTGGCCGTGACCATCTCGCCGAGGTTCATCATGACCGCGACGAGGGACGCCGGGTTGGCGTTGATCTTCTCCGCGAAGTCGGTGAGCGACGCGCCGCGGGAGAGACGGATGGTCTCGCCGTTGCCGCGCGGCAGCATCACGCCGCCGACGCTCGGGGCCTGCATGGCCTCGTACTCCTGGCGACGCTGCCGCTTCGACTTGCGACCGCGACGCGCGGGACCGCCGGGACGGCCGAAGGCGCCCTGCGTGCCACCGCGGCCACCGGGACCGCCGGGACGGCCACCGAAGCCGGGACGGCCACCGCCGCCACCACCGGGACCGCCGCCGAAGCCGCCGCCACCACCGGGACCGGCGGGACGGCCGGCGAAGCCGCCGCCACCGCCCGGACGAGCGCCGCCGCCGGGACGACTGGCGAAGCCGCCGCCGGGACGACCGGCACCGCCGGGACGACCCGCACCACCGGGACCGCGACCGCCGCCACCGGGGCCGGGACGCGGGCCGGCAGCGGGACGCTGCGGCATCATGCCGGGGTTCGGACGCGGACCGGCCGGGCCGGGACGCGGGCCGCCCTGCGGGCGGGGCATGCCGGACGGCGACGGACGCTGACCGCCCGGAGCCTGCGGACGAGGACCGCCGCCCTGGGCACCGGGCCCCTGCGGACGGGGACCGCCGCCGGGGGCACCGGGGCCGCCCGGACGCGGGCCGCCCTGCGGACGGGGCGCCTGCGGGCGCGCCATGCCGGTGGAGCCACCGGACGTGAAGGGGTTGTTGCCCGGGCGCGGACCGGCCGGACGGGCACCCGGACGCGGGGCCTGGCCACCGGGGCGCGGAGCACCCTGACCCGGACGGGCCTGACCCTGGCCGGAAGCCGGACGGCCACCGGGCTTCGGGGCACCCGGACGGGCACCGGGACGCGGGCCCGAGGTGGCCGGAGCCTGCGAGGCCTGCGCGGCCGGAGCGGCCGGCGGAGCGGTGAACTCCGGGGCGGCCGGAGCCGGACGCGGCGCGGGCTTGGGGCCCGGAACCGGACGCGGGCCGGGGGCCGGCGAGGGGGTCAGCGGGGCCGACGGCGTCGTGGCCGCCGCCGGAGCGGCGGGCTGCGGAGCCGTCGGAGGCTTGGGGGCCGCCGGCTTCGGGGCAGCCGGACGGGCCGCCTGCGCCGGAGAGGGCGCGGCGGGCTTGGGGGCGGCCTTACGGGGGGCGGGCTTGCCACTGCCACCCTGGAAGGCGTCGGTCAGCTTGCGTACTACGGGCGCTTCGATGGTCGAAGACGCCGAACGGACGAATTCACCGAGCTCCTGGAGCTTGGCCATGACGACCTTGCTCTCCACACCGAACTCCTTGGCGAGTTCGTAGACCCGGACCTTAGCCACTTCGCTCCTTTGAGGTCCGGGGAAGCCGGACCGTCGCTAGTTCATGGGCGTACTCATCGCGTACTCATCGAGTGCTCATCGCAATCTCGACCTGCTTTCGACTCGCGAGGTACCAGGCCGTACGGCGGGTTCCGTACGGCGCGCTTTCTTACTGTGTCGCCTGTTCGCAACTGTCTGTCTGCTCGACGTACTGACGCAACGCCTTTATGTCGAGCGGACCCGGGACGCGCAGCGCCCGTGGGAACGCCCGGCGGCGTACCGCCTGGTCGAGACAGACCGGGTCGGGGTGTACATAGGCACCCCGGCCGGGCAGCGTACCGCGAGGATCGGGAACGCACTGTTCCTGGTCCGCCACGGCCCGCAGCAGATCGTCTTTGGCCGCTCGCTGCCTGCACCCCACACAGGTGCGCTCAGGGCATGCGCGGGCATGCGTCCGGCCAGACACCCTTTAGTCTACCTCCCCGTACCGACCTCACCCCTTTGGGGCAAAAGTCGAACAGCTGCTCACTACAGGCTGACGTGATCTCAGCGACTCCCGGCCGAGATCTATTCCCCGGCGCGCTCCCCGGCCTGCTCGGTGTCCGGACGGATGTCGATCCGCCAGCCGGTGAGCCGGGCCGCGAGCCGGGCGTTCTGTCCTTCCTTGCCGATCGCCAGCGACAGCTGGTAGTCCGGCACGGTCACCCGGGCGGAGCGGGAGGCCATGTCCACGACCTCCACCTTGCTCACCCGAGCGGGTGACAGCGCGTTCGCCACCATCTCGGCCGGGTCGTCCGACCAGTCGACGATGTCGATCTTCTCGCCGTTCAGTTCGCCCATCACGTTGCGCACCCGGCCGCCCATGGGGCCGATGCAGGCACCCTTGGCGTTCAGGCCCGCACGGGTGGACCGTACGGCGATCTTGGTGCGGTGGCCGGCCTCGCGGGCGATGGCCGCGATCTCCACCGACCCGTCGGCGATCTCCGGCACCTCCAGGGCGAAGAGCTTCTTCACCAGGTTGGGGTGCGTACGGGAGAGGGTCACCGAGGGGCCGCGCACGCCCTTGGCCACCCGGACGACGTACGACCGCAGCCGCATGCCGTGCGGGTACGACTCGCCGGGGACCTGCTCCTGCACCGGCAGGATGGCCTCCAGCTTGCCGATGTCCACGAGCACGTTCTTCGGGTCGCGGCCCTGCTGGACCACGCCGGTGACGATGTCGCCCTCGCGGCCGGCGTACTCGCCGAGCGTGGCGTCGTCCTCGGCGTCGCGCAGCCGCTGCAGGATCACCTGCTTGGCGGTGGTCGCGGCGATGCGGCCGAAGCCGGAGGGGGTGTCGTCGAACTCGCGGGGCTCCTGGCCCTCCTCGAGGTCCTCGGGGTCCTCCTTCGCCCACACGGTCACATGGCCGGTCTCCCGGTTGAGCTCCACGCGCGCGTGCCGGCGGCTTCCCTCGGTGCGGTGGTACGCGATGAGGAGGGCCGACTCGATCGCCTCGACCAGCAGGTCGAAGGAGATCTCCTTCTCCCGAACCAAGCCCCGCAGGGCGCTCATGTCGATGTCCACGGCTACGCCTCCTCCTCTTCCTTCATGTCCTTCTTGTCCGTCTTGTCTTTGCGGCTGAACTCGACCTGCACGCGCGCCTTGGCGATCTCCGCGAAGCCGAGCCGTCGGGTGGTGGCCTTACGGCCCTTCACACCGGGCACCTCGACGTCGATGCCTTCGTCGTCGACGGTCAGGATGCGTGCGACCAGCTCGCCGTCCTCGGTCAGCTGGAACTTCACCAGGCGGTCGACGGCGCGCACGAAGTGGCGGTACTCGCTGAGGAGTCGCTCCGCGCCGGGGGTCCCGACCTCCAGGTCGTAGGCGGCGTCACCCATCGCGTTGGTCTCGTCGAGCTTCGCCGAGAGCGCGCGGCTCACATCGGCGATCCGGTCCAGGTCCGCTCCGGTGTCGGAGTCGACGGTCACACGCAGCACCCGCTTGCGGCCGACGGAGTCCACGGCGATCTCTTCGAGATCCAGCCCCTGGGAGGTGACGAGCGGTTCCAGCAGCTCTCGCAGCCTCTCGCTCTGGGTGGTGCTCATCCGGGTGACTCCTCGGCCGCGTGTGCTGTTGTGGGATGGGTCGCGTGTCTGGTCAAAGGGTATCCGGTCGCGGGGAGTGTTGCCGTCCACCTGTGTCCGGGCGGTGCCGGTGAGTGGTGTGCGCGGGGCGCGCGGGTACGGTGATCACGGGCGTGCCGCCCGCCCCCGCTGTGCTTCCTGTGTTGTTCCTTTCGTACGAGTGCCCCGAGGACGTCTGCAGTGCCGTACCCGCCGTCGCCGCGTACCCCCTCGGGGCCGCGCAGAAGAACCCTGCTCGCCTCGGCCGCCGGGGCCGCCCTGCTGGTGGGCTGCTCGGCCGATCCGGACTCCGGCGGCAGCGCCGCCACCCCCTCGGTGACCGCCCGGGCACGCGCGCGTGCGGCGCGGGACAGCGCGGGGCTCCTGGAGCGTTACGACGCCGTGCTCGCCGTCCATCCGGCGCTCGCGGAGCGACTGCGGCCGCTGCGGGCGCAGGTGGCGGCGCACGTGGAGGCGTTCGGCGGCGACAAGGCCACCAAGTCCCCCTCCCCGACGGCCTCCACGACGGCCACGGCGTCTCCGCCGGCCGTGCCGGCGGCCGAGACGGACGCCCTCGCCGATCTCGCCTCCGCCGAGCGCGGCGTCGCCGACCGGCGGGCCAGGGACCTGATGGACGTACCCGGAGAGCTGGCCCGGCTGCTGGCGTCGGTGGCGGCGGCCGGGGTGGCGCACGCATACCTGCTGACCGAGGGGGCCAAGTGAGCGACGAGGCGAAGCAGGCCGAGCTGACGGCGCTTCAGGCAGCGCTGGCGGCGGAGCACGCGGCGGTGTACGGGTACGGCGTCGTCGGCGGGCGGATCGACGCGCGGCGGCGGACCGAGGCGCGGGCGGCGTACGACGCGCACCGGGCCCGGCGGGACGCGCTGGTGCGCGAGGTGCGCGACCTGGGCGGTGTGCCGATGGCCGCGAGCGCCGCGTACGCGCTGCCGTTCCCGGTGGCCGACGCGGCCTCCGCGGTGCGGCTGGCCGCGCGGTTGGAGGAGCGGGTGGCCGGGGTCTACTCGGACCTGGTGCGGGCGGTGACCGGTGAGCGGCGCGGCTCGGCGGCCGGGGCGCTGCGCGAGGCGGCGGTCCGGGCCGTGCGCTGGAGCGGGGAGAGCGTAGCCTTCCCTGGGCTCGCCGAGCGGGCCGGTGACGAAGCAGGTGCGGCCGGACCGCGTACGTCGGCGTCCCCGACGGCGTGACCGCGTAGCCACCCCCACGGCAGGCCCAGGAGGAAGGGAACAACTCGCGCATGGCTTTCGAACCGCCCCAGCGGCTGGTGCGGGCGCTCGGTGAGACGGCACCGGCCGGGGACGACTGGCTGGCGCGGTTGCCCCGGGCGGCCGAGCGGGCGGTCGCCCGGCGCGAGTTGACCGTGGAGCGGGTCCAGGTGCCGGGCGGGCGCAGCAGCCTGGTGGTGCTGGTCCGGCGCGTGGACGGCACCCCGGCGGTCCTGAAGCTGGCCCCGGCGCGGGCTCGCCCCGAGAGCGAGCGGGCGGCGCTGGCGCACTGGGCCGGCCTGGGCGCCGTACTGCTGCTTCAGGCGGATGCCGAGGACGCCGCCGAGGGGGTGCTGCTGCTGGAGCGGCTGCACCCGGACGTGTCGGTGCGGTCGCTGCCGGAGGCGAAGGCGCTGCTGGAGGCCGCGGGGACGCTGCGGCGGCTGTGGGTCGAGCCGCCCGCTGACCATGTGTTCGAGACGGTGGCCGAGCGGACCGGGCGGCAGGCGGAGGCGATGCGGGCGAGCGCTCTGGCCGAGCCCGACGCGGCGCCGTTGGTGGATGCGGCGCTCGCGGCGCGCGAGGAGTTGTTGGCTGCGCCGCCCGAGCATCGGCTGCTGCACGGCACCTTCCGGCAGAGCAAGGTGCTGGCCGGGGAACGGATGCCGTGGCTTGCGGTGGGGCCGGACCCGGTGGTCGGTGAGTGTGCGTTCGATCTGGCACGGCTGGTGCGGGACCGGGTGGAGGATCTGATCGCCGCACCGTCGGGAGCGGCGACGACGCGGCGGCGGATCAAGCGGCTCGCGGAGTCCTTGGACGTGGATCTGGAGCGGCTGCGGGGGTGGACGCTGTTCCGGGCCGTGGAGTCGGGGGTACGGGCGCTGCGCGTGGGGCGGCCGAAGGACGGGGAGTTGTTGCTGGAGTTCGCCGGGTGGCTGTGAGGGCACGGGGAGAAGCCCCCTGAGCCTCAGCAGGTCTCAGGGGGCTTCTCTCTTGGCCGAGGGCTGCCGGGGGCTTCCCTTACTGCGCCGTCAGGCGGGCGATCGCGTCCTCGACGGACAGCTCCTCGCGCTCACCGGTCTTGCGGTCCTTCAGCTCCAGCACGCCCTCGCCGGAGCGGCGGCCGGCCACCAGGATCTGCGGGACGCCGATCAGCTCGGCGTCGGTGAACTTCACGCCCGGGGAGACCCCGGCCCGGTCGTCCACCAGGACGCGGACGCCGGCGGCGGCCAGCTTCTCGGCGACGTCGAGCGCCAGCTCGGTCTGCAGGGCCTTGCCGGCGGCGACGACGTGCACGTCGGCCGGGGCGACCTCCTTGGGCCAGCACAGGCCCTGCTCGTCGGCGGTCTGCTCGGCGAGCGCGGCGACGGCGCGGGAGACGCCGATGCCGTAGGAGCCCATGGTGACGCGGACGGGCTTGCCGTTCTGGCCGAGGACGTCGAGCTTGAGGGCGTCGGCGTACTTGCGGCCCAGCTGGAAGATGTGGCCGATCTCGATGGCGCGGTCCAGCTTCAGGCCGGTGCCGCACTTGGGGCAGGGGTCGCCCTCCTGCACCACGACGACGTCCACGTACTCGTCGACCTCGAAGTCACGGCCGGCGACGACGTTCTTGGCGTGCGTGTGCTCCTTGTTGGCACCGGTGATCCAGGCGGTCCCGGGGGCCACGCGCGGGTCTGCGAGGTACTTCACCTTCTCGCCCAGGCCCTGCGGGCCGACGTAGCCGCGCACCAGGTCGGGCCGGCCCGCGAAGTCCCCCTCGGTGACCATCTCGACGACCGCCGGGGCGAAGTGCGCCTCGACCTTGCCCAGGTCGACCTCGCGGTCGCCGGGCACGCCCACGGCGACGATCTCGCCGTCCACCTTGACCAGCAGGTTCTTCAGCGTGGCGGAGGCCGGGACGCCGAGGGAGGCGGCCAGGGTCTCGATGGTCGGGGTGTCGGGGGTGGGGATCTCCTCGAGCGCGGGGACGGCCGAGCCGTCCACCGGCTTGAGCTCGTAGGAGACCGCTTCGGTGTTCGCGGCGAAGTCGCAGTTCGGGCAGTCCGCGAAGGTGTCCTCGCCGGCCTCGGCCGGGGCGAGGAACTCCTCGGACTTGGAGCCGCCCATCGCGCCGGCGGTGGCGGCGACGATGCGGTAGTCGAGGCCGAGGCGCTCGAACGTGCGCCGGTAGGCCTCGCGGTGCAGGGCGTAGGAGGTGCCGAGGCCCTCGTCGTCCAGGTCGAAGGAGTACGAGTCCTTCATCAGGAACTCACGGCCGCGCAGGATCCCGGCGCGCGGGCGGGCCTCGTCCCGGAACTTGGTCTGGATCTGGTAGAGGATCACCGGCAGGTCCTTGTAGGACGTGCACTGGTCCTTGACCAGGAGGGTGAAGATCTCCTCGTGGGTGGGGCCGAGGAGGTAGTCGCCGCCCTTGCGGTCCTTCAGCCGGAACAGCTCCTGGCCGTACTCGTCCCAGCGGCCGGTGGCCTCGTAGGGCTCACGCGGCAGCAGGGCGGGGAGCGAGACCTCCTGGGCGCCGATGGCGTCCATCTCCTCGCGGACGATCCGCTCCACGTTGGCGAGGACCTTCTTGCCGAGGGGCAGCCAGCTCCAGATGCCGGCGGCGGTGCGGCGGACGTAGCCGGCGCGGACGAGGAGCTTGTGGCTGAGGACCTCGGCGTCCGCCGGGTCGTCGCGCAGCGTCTTCGCCATCAACTGGGACATGCGCTGGACCGGTGCGTTCGCCATGGTTCTCGTACTCCTGCCGGGAAAACGGTGATGGCAAGGAGGTTAGCCGGGCTTGCTGTGCCGGTGGAAATCGGTTATCTCCGGGCGGTTATTTCCGACGCAGCGGCAGGGGGGCGCCCATCACGGCGTACGGCTTGGGGGCGCTCGGGAAGTGGACCTGGCGGGCGAGGTCGACGTAGCCGAGGGAGTGGTAGAGGCCTCGGGCCGGGCTGTCGGTGTCGATCGCGGAGAGGATCGAGCGGGGTTCGGCGGCGCCGTCGGTGATCGTGGTGATCAGCCGGCGGCCGATGCCACGGTTCTGGTGGCGGGGGTGGACGTGCAGCTCGGTGATGACGAAGGAGTCGTCCAGCCAGTAGTCGTTGTGCTGGGCGCGGAGGTAGGGCTCCACGACCGTGGACCACCAGTGGGTGCGGGAGTTGGGCATGCCGTAGACGAAGCCGACGAGGTGTCCGCCGACGGTTGCGCCGAGGGCCCTTGCACCCGGGTACTGCATGTGGCGCTGGACGATGTGACGGCGTACGGCGACTTCGTCCGGGCCGAGTCCGAAGGCGACGGCTTGGACTGCGAGGGCCTCGTCGACGTGGGCTGCGAGGTCCAGGGGGCCGATCACGAGGTCCATGCGGGGAGCGTACAGGGGCCTCAGAAGAGAACGCTCATGAAGGCTCCCACCTCGTGGAAGCCCACCCTGCGGTACGTCCTTCTCGCCGCCGTGTTGAAGTCGTTGACGTAGAGGCTGACGACCGGGGCCACGTCGGCCAGCGCATAGCGCAGAACCGCGGCCATTCCGGGCGCAGCCAGTCCCCTGCCCCGGTACTCCGGCGCGACCCACACGCCCTGGATCTGGCAGGCCTGGGGCGTCGCCGCGCCGATCTCCGCCTTGAACACGACCTTGCCGTGCTCGTCGAGGCGGGCGAAGGAGCGGCCGGAGCCGACCAGTTCGGCGACGCGGGCCTGGTAGAGCAGGCCGCCGTCGCCGGCCATGGGCGATACGCCGACCTCCTCGGTGAACATGGCCACGCACGCCGGCATGATCGTCTCCATCTCGTCCTTGCGGATGCGGCGGACGTAGGGATCCGGGGCGATGTCGGCGGGCATGCGGTCGGTGACCATGAGGGGCTGGTGGGCGCGGACCTCGCGGGCCGGGCCCCACTGGGGTTCCAGCAGGCGCCACAGCTGGGCGGTGGGCCCGGCGGGCCCGACGATGGAGGAGCAGCGGCGGCCGGCCCTGCGGGCGCGGTCCGCGAAGGCGCGGACGGCGCGCGGGGAGGCACAGATGGGGACCAGGTTGGCGCCCGCATAGCACAGGGACGTGAGCATGCCGTCCTCGTACCAGCCCCACATCTCGCCGCCGAGCCGCCACGGGTCGAGGCCCGCGATCTGCACCCGGGAGGTCACGAAGGCGTTCACGACCGGCTCGCGGTCGAGGACGGCGAGCGCGGCATCCAGGTCGCTCGGATCGAGCACCCGTGAGGTGGTCTGGGTCAACACGTGCGGGGCCCTCACGCTGGGGTTCTGCTGGTCCCCGCACTATAGCTGCGCTGCTTTGGCGGCGCCTGTGAGCTCGGGGGCTCTGGTCTCCGGGCGGCTGCGGACCGTCTGTGGCCGGTCGCGCCCACGCGGCGGAGCCGCATATCGATACAGCCCCGCGCCCCTTTCGGGGCGCGCCCCCACCGGCACTGAAATCAGCCCGCCACCGAGATCGACGGCTCGCCCGACGCGATGCCGTCCGCCTCCATCTGCTCGGCCAGCTTCATGGCCTCCTCGATGAGGGTTTCCACGATCTTGGACTCGGGGACGGTCTTGATGACCTCGCCCTTGACGAAGATCTGGCCCTTGCCGTTGCCGGAGGCGACGCCGAGGTCGGCCTCGCGGGCCTCGCCGGGGCCGTTGACGACGCAGCCCATGACGGCGACGCGCAGCGGGACCTCCATGCCGGTCAGGCCGGCGGTGACCTCTTCGGCCAGCTTGTAGACATCGACCTGGGCGCGGCCGCAGGACGGGCAGGAGACGATCTCCAGGCCGCGCTGGCGCAGGTTCAGGGACTCCAGGATCTGGGTGCCGACCTTGACCTCCTCGACCGGCGGGGCCGACAGGGAGACGCGGATGGTGTCGCCGATGCCCTGGGAGAGCAGGGAGCCGAAGGCGACCGCCGACTTGATCGTGCCCTGGAAGGCCGGGCCGGCCTCGGTGACGCCGAGGTGGAGGGGGTAGTCGCACTGGGCGGCGAGCTGGCGGTAGGCCTCGATCATCACGACCGGGTCGTTGTGCTTGACCGAGATCTTGATGTCGCGGAAGTCGTGCTCCTCGAAGAGGGAGGCCTCCCACAGGGCGCTCTCGACGAGGGCCTCGGGGGTCGCCTTGCCGTACTTCTGGAGCAGGCGGCGGTCCAGGGAGCCGGCGTTGACACCGATGCGGATCGGGGTGCCGTGGTCCTTGGCGGCCTTGGCGATCTCCTTGACCTTGTCGTCGAACTGCTTGATGTTGCCCGGGTTGACGCGCACGGCGGCGCAGCCGGCCTCGATGGCCGCGAAGACGTACTTGGGCTGGAAGTGGATGTCCGCGATGACCGGGATCTGCGACTTGCGGGCGATGGTCGCAAGCGCGTCGGCGTCGTCCTGGGTGGGGCAGGCGACACGGACGATCTGGCAGCCGGACGCGGTCAGCTCGGCGATCTGCTGGAGGGTGGCGCCGATGTCGGACGTACGGGTCGTCGTCATCGACTGGACCGAGACGGGTGCGTCTCCGCCGACCGCCACGGATCCGACCTGGATCTGCCGGCTCTTCCGGCGCTCGGCGAGCTTGGTCGGAACGGACGGCATGCCGAGAGAAATCGCAGTCATCTGCTGTGCAACCCCAAGTCGTGGATCAGGATCCGGTCCCGTGAACGGCGGGCTCCAGGCTTCGAGATTACGGCACCGGCCCTGGCGGGGGCACATCCCACCCCGTCAAACCCACCCGATGGAAGACGGCCCGGAACACATGGTCCCGGGCCGCCTCGAACGTCGGATGGCTACGAGATTTTCACCGGGTTAACCACGTCCGCGATCAGCACCAGGACGGTGAAGCAGACGAAGATCCCGGCCACCACGTAGGCCACCGGCATCAGCTTGGCCACGTCGAACGGGCCGGGGTCGGGCCGGCGCAGCACGCGTGCCACGTTCCGCCGCAGCGACTCCCACAGGGCGCCCGCGATGTGCCCGCCGTCGAGCGGGAGCAGCGGGAGCATGTTGAACAGGAACAGGGAGAGGTTGAAGCCGGCCACCACGAAGACGGCCATGGCCAGCTGCTGCGAGGCCGGGATGTCCAGCGTGGCGATCTCCCCGGTGACCCGGGCCGCGCCGACGATGCCCATCGGGGAGTCCGGCTCGCGCGGGGCGTCGCCGAACGTGGCGTCCCACAGGGCCGGAATCTTGCCGGGCAGGGCGATGAGGGAGTCGACGGCGTCGCCGACCCGGTCGGTCATCCAGGTCACGGAGTCGCCGAAGCCCAGGTGGACGACGCCCCTGGCGGGGCTGAAGCCGAGGAAGCCGGCCTGGACGTACTTGCCCTGGACGTAGGCGCCGTGGGAGTCCTTCTTGGCGACCGTGTTGGTGGCGATCTTCGCGTGCAGGGTCAGTTCCCGGCCGCCCCGGTCGACGACGATGGCCACGTCCTTGCCCGCGCTGTCGCGGATGAGGTCGGACAGCGTGTTCCAGTCCTTGGTCGGCTTGCCGCCGAACGAGACGATCTTGTCGCGTTTCTTCACACCGGCGGCCTGGGCCGGGGAGGCCTCGTCGGACTTCTTGCAGCTGTCACGGTGCTCGCTCTGCGCGATGACGCACGGAGAGACCGAGGCGACGGTGGTGGTCTCCTGCTGGATGCCGAAGCCCATCAGCACGGTGAGGAACAGGCCGATCGCGAGGATCAGGTTCATGAACGGGCCCGCGAACATGACGATGACGCGCTTCCACGGCTTGCGCGTGTAGAACATCCGCGTCTCGTCGCCCGGCTTCAGCTCCTCGAAGGCCGCCGAACGGGCGTCCTCGATCATGCCCCGCCACGGCGACGTGGAGCGGGCGGAGACCCGGCCGGCCTCGTCCGGCGGGAACATGCCGATCATGCGGATGTAGCCGCCGAGCGGGATGGCCTTGATGCCGTACTCGGTCTCGCCCTTGTGCCGCGACCAGATGGTCGGGCCGAAGCCGACCATGTACTGCGGGACGCGGATGCCGAAGAGCTTGGCCGTGGACAGGTGCCCCAGCTCGTGCCAGGCGATCGAGACGAGCAGGCCGACCACGAAGACCACTATGCCGAGGATGAACATCAAGGTCGTCATGCACGCGCCTCCGCGGTCCGGTCTGTCAGTTCGCGCGCCCGGGCCCTCGCCCAGGTCTCCGCTTCGAGGACGTCCGACACGGTGAGTGAAGTTCCCGCGACCGGGGTGCCGTGCTCCTCGACCACCCGGGTGACGGTCTCCATGATGCCGTTGAAGGGCAGGGCGCCGGTGCGGAAGGCCTCGACGCACTCCTCGTTGGCCGCATTGAACACCGCCGGGGCCGTGCCCGCGAGCCGCCCCACGTGCCGGGCGAGGTTCACCGAGGGGAAGGCCTCGTTGTCCAGCGGGAAGAACTCCCACGTGGAAGCCCTGCTCCAGTCGAAGGCGGGTGCCGCGTCCGGGACGCGCTCGGGCCAGCCCAGACCGATGGCGATGGGCCCGCGCATGTCGGGGGGCGTCGCCTGGGCGATCGTGGATCCGTCGGTGAACTCGACCATCGAGTGAACATACGACTGGGGATGCACGACGACCTCAATGCGGTCGAAGGGAATGTCGTAGAGGAGATGTGCCTCGATGACTTCCAGGCCCTTGTTGACGAGGGTCGCCGAGTTGATCGTGATCACCGGGCCCATCGCCCAGGTGGGGTGCGCGAGGGCGTCCTCGACGGTGACGTCCGCCAGCTGTGCCCTGGTCCGGCCGCGGAAGGGGCCGCCGGAGGCGGTGACGACCAGTTTGCGCACGTCGGCGCGGGTGCCGCAGGCGAGCGCCTGGAAGAGCGCGGCGTGCTCGGAGTCGACCGGGATGATCTGCCCGGGCTTGGCGAGCGCCTTGACCAGCGGGCCGCCGACGATCAGCGACTCCTTGTTGGCGAGCGCGAGGGTGCGGCCCGCCTCCAGGGCGGCCAGGGTGGGCGCGAGGCCGATGGACCCGGTGATGCCGTTGAGGACGGTGTGGCAGTCGGAGGCGGCGACCTGGGTGGCCGCGTCCGGTCCGGCGAGGATCTCGGGGAGCGGCTCCCCGGAGCCGTACTGCTCGGTCAGTGCCTCGCGCAGGGCCGGTACGGCGTCCTCGCGGGCGACCGCCACGGTCCGCACCCGCAGGCGGTGCGCCTGCTCGGCGAGCAGCGCCGTGCGGGCGCCGTTCGCGGAGAGGGCGGTGACCCGGAAGCGGTCGGGGTTGCGGAGCACGAGGTCGATGGCCTGGGTTCCGATGGACCCGGTGGAGCCGAGGATCACCACGTCCTTGGGGCCGTCGCCCGCGAGGGGGTCGTAGACGAGGTGCGGGTCGGCGAGGGGTGCCGGACTGGCGGGACTGTCGGTCATCCCTCCATTGTGGCCGCAAGCCGATGCCGCCTGGACAGGGCATCCCTCGGGCGGGTGCGTTAACAGCTTTCGTCGCCGGATGGAGTGGTTTTCCCGTTGTGAAGCCATGGTGAAGATCATGTGATAACACTTCAGTCCCGGGCCGGTGGAGGACCGGCCCGGGCTGACTTCGCGGACGACATCCTTGGGGGGATCTCTCCATGCGTACTGTGCGCATACGCGCCGCCCTGCCCGCCCTCGCGGGCGCGGCCCTGCTCACCGGCACCCTGCTCAGCACCCCGGCCCAGGCGGCCGGCGGGGTGCACATCCACCACGTCTGGTTCGACAGCCCGGGCAAGGACGACCGCTCCAACAAGAGCCTCAACGGCGAGTGGGTGCAGATCAAGAACTCCGGCAGCTCGGCCGTCTCGCTCAGGGGCTGGGTCCTGAAGGACGCCTCGAACCACAGGTACGTCTTCCCGAACGTCAAGATCGGCGCCGGGAAGTACCTGAAGATCCACACCGGCAGCGGCTCGGACACCGCGTCGGACAAGTACCAGGACCGCCGCGCCTACGTCTGGAACAACGACAGGGACACGGCCACGCTGACCAAGGCGAGCGGCACCAAGGTCGATTCCTGCTCCTGGACCACGCGGGATCCGAGCGACAAGTACTGCTGAGCACCCAGGCGTGTGACCACCCCGGTCGGCCGCGGCACGCGGAAGCGGCAGCCCAACGTTCCCGTAAATAGCGTGCTTTCGGTCGCCCGGGGTGGCATATCCTTCCGATTCGGCCCGTCAAGCAGGGCCCCACGGGGAGGAACCACCATGATGAACCGCACACGTACGACCGCCGCCGTCCTGGCCACGGCAGGGCTCGTCACCGCCGCCCAACTCGGTTTCGCCGGAGCCTCGTCGGCCGCGACGCCGGCGGCGACGAGCAGCAGCTGCCCGATCGACCTGGTCTACCCGAGCCGCTTCTACATCGACTCGCACGGCTGGGTGACCAACGGCGGCCTCTACTTCGGGATCAAGAACAAGAGCACCACCAAGAGCTTCTCGAAGGTCACGTTCACCGTCACGAACGTCAAGAACCTCCGCTTCGGCAAGGCGAAGCCCACGGGCGGCAAGGTCACCAAGAACACGACGAAGACGGTGTCCGTGTACACCACGACGCTCAAGAAGAAGGCGAGCCTCGGGATGAGGATCCCCACGCACCTGCTCAACACCCGCTCCTACAAGGTGAAGTTCACCCTGAAGGGCTCGGGCTGGAACTGCGCCTCGGATCAGGGCACCTGGGGCGTCTGAGCCCCAGCTGCCCTGCCCGTCGAGCGATGAGGACTACGCGCCGTAGGGGCGCCGCTGGTTCTCCCGTGCGGACGGTCCGGGGGTCGCGTCGGCGATCCACGGGCCGTCCTCGGACGGGTCGACGATCCCCTGCTCCAGCCATTCGTAGGCCCCGCCGAGGACGCCCTTGACCACCTTGCGGTCGAGGTCGTCGGTGTTGCTCCACAGCCGGTTGAAGAGTTCCTCGACGCGGATGCGGGACTGGCGGCAGAAGGCGTCGGCGAGCTGGTAGGCCTCGCGGCCGTGCTCGCCCTCGCCGCGCAGCCGCTCGGCGCGCACACAGGCCGCGCTCATCGCGAACAGCTCCGCGCCGATGTCCACGATCCGGCCGAGGAAGCCCTGCTTGGTCTCCATCCGGCCCTGCCAGCGGGACATGGCGTAGAAGGTGGAGCGGGCCAGCTTGCGGGCGTGCCGCTCCACATAGCGCAGATGACCGGAGAGGTCCGTCTCGCGCTTGAACTCGTGGTACGAGGACGGAAGTTGGCCGGGGCCTGCGACCAGCTTCGGCAGCCACTTGGCGTAGAAGACACCCGCGTTCGCGCCCGCCTTCGCCTTGTCCGACAGGGACTTGTCGGGGTCGATGAGGTCGCCGGCGACCGAGAGGTGGGCGTCGACGGCCTCGCGGGCGATCAGCAGGTGCATGATCTCCGTCGAGCCCTCGAAGATACGGTTGATGCGCAGGTCGCGCAGGATCTGCTCGGCCGGGACGGACCGCTCGCCGCGCGCCTTCAGGGACTCGGCCGTCTCGTAGCCGCGGCCGCCGCGGATCTGGACCAGTTCGTCGGCCATCAGCCAGGCCATCTCGGAGCCGTAGAGCTTGGCGAGGGCGGCCTCGATGCGGATGTCGTTACGGTCCTCGTCGGCCATCTGCGAGGACAGGTCGAGGACGGCCTCCAGCGCGAAGGTGGTGGCCGCGATGAAGCTGATCTTGGAGCCGACGGCCTCGTGCAGCGCGACCGGCTTGCCCCACTGTTCCCGCTCCGCCGCCCACTCCCGGGCGATCTTCAGACACCACTTGCCGGCGCCGGCGCACATCGCGGGCAGCGAGAGCCGGCCGGTGTTGAGGGTGGTGAGCGCGATCTTCAGGCCCGCACCCTCGGGGCCGATGCGGTTCGCGGCCGGGACCCGGACCTGGTGGAAGCGGGTGACGCCGTTCTCGATGCCGCGCAGGCCCATGAAGGCGTTGCGGTTCTCGACGGTGATGCCCTCGGAGCCGGCCTCCACCACGAACGCGGTGATGCCGCCCTTGTGCCCCTCGGACTTCGGCACGCGTGCCATGACGACGAGCAGGTCGGCGACCACCCCGTTGGTGGTCCACAGCTTCACCCCGTCAAGCACATAGTGGTCGCCGTCCGGGACTGCGGTCGTCGCGAGGCGGGCCGGGTCGGAGCCGACGTCCGGCTCGGTGAGGAGGAAGGCGGAGATGTCGGTGCGGGCGCAGCGGGGCAGGAAGGCGTCCTTCTGCTCCTGGGTGCCGAAGAGCTTGAGTGGCTGCGGTACGCCGATCGACTGGTGGGCGGAGAGCAGGGCACCGACCGCGGGGCTCACCGAGCCGACCAGGGCGAGGGCCTTGTTGTAGTACAGCTGGGTGAGGCCGAGGCCGCCGTACTTGGGGTCGATCTTCATGCCGAGGGCGCCGAGTTCCTTCAGGCCGGCGACGACCTCGTCGGGGATGCGGGCCTCGCGCTCGATGCGGGCCGAGTCGATCGTCGTCTCGCAGAAGACGCGCAGCTTGGCCAGGAACTCCTCGCCGCGCCGCACGCTCTCGGCGTCCGGGAGCGGGTGGGGGTGGATGAGGTCGAGCCGGAAGCGCCCGAGGAACAGTTCCTTGGCGAAGCTGGGCTTGCGCCAGTCCTGTTCCCGGGCGGCCTCCGCCACCTGACGGGCCTCGCGCTCGGTGACGTTGGTGCGTTGGGTGGTGGGGGCGGACATTGAGGCTCACCTCGCCGCGAAGAGGATGATGGGGGCTGTTCGTTACCGAACAGTGCTACTGGATCGTTGGTACCCGAAACGGGGCGACCCCACCACCCCTCGCGCGTCCGTTCAGCGGATCCTCAGCCGATCGAGACCGAGTAGGACTCGGTGTCGAGGCGGCCGGAGCCCTTGAAGACCTCGGTTCCGGACTCGATCCCGGAGACGTACCTGTGGTTGCTCAGCAGCTTGCGCCTGACGAGTGCCTGGGTGCCGGTGCCCAGCCGTCCGTGCTGATCGGCCTGCCCGCTGACACCACCGACCTGACCTGCGTCGACCTGGACTGGACGGCGACCGGCGCGCTGTGCGTGGAGCACCTTGCGGGGCTCGGGCACCGCGACATCGCTGTCATCGGCGAGGCCCCGGCCGTCTACGAGCGGCACACCGGCTTCGCCGAGCGCACCCTCGACGGGCTCCGCTCCCGCGCCAGCGAGGCGGGCGTGCGGGTGCTGCACCGCCCGTGCGGGGGCGGGTACGACGCGATGGCCGTGACCCTGGCCCGGATCCTCGACGAGCGCCCGGGCACCACCGCCTTCGTCGAGCAGAACGAATCCGCGGTGGAGCCGCTGCTCGCGCTGCTGCGCCAGCAGGGCCGGGCCGTGCCCGAGGACGTGTCCGTGGTCGCGATCTGCCCGGACCAGGTCGCCGTCCAGGCCTCCGTGCGGCTCACCTCGGTCGCCGTCCCCGCGCAGGAGATGGGCCGGCACGCCGTGGAGCACCTGGTGGCCAAGCTGGAGGGGCGGGGCAGCGACGAGGTCGTGCTGCTCCCGCCCGAACTGACGGTACGGGCGAGTACGGGACCGGCGCCCACGACGCCCTGACGCGCGCCTTGCCCGATTCCCGGGCACCCTGCGCGCTCCCGACGGCCGCTACCTCTCCGTGGCCGAAGACGGCTACGTCCGCGCCTCCGCGGACCAGCCGGGCAGCTGGGTCGTCCAGGAGACCTTCCGCCTGGAACCCCACCACAGCGGTCACCTCCTGAAGCACCTCGGCACGGGTCGCCACGTCCGAGTCGCCGCCGACGGCGTGAAGGTTGCCGACACCGGCGACGTCTTCGAGGTGATCACGGTCGAACGCGGCGAGGAGGCCGTGGCCCGCGCGGCCGAGGAGGCGGACGTCGTCCTGGTGGTGGCGGGCAACGACCCGCACATCAACGGCCGCGAGACCGAGGACCGTACGACCCTGGCCCTCCCCGCCCACCAGCAGCGCCTCCTGCGCGCCGCCCGCGCGGCCAACCCGCACACGGCACTGGTCCTGGTGTCGGCGTACCCCTACGCGGTGGACGTGTCCCGGCTGCCGGCCGTCCTCTGGACCGCACACGGCGGCCAGGCGGCGGGCACGGCCCTGGCCCGGGTGCTGTCCGGCGACGTCTCCCCCGCGGGCCGCCTCCCGCAGACCTGGTACGAGTCCGACGCCGACCTGCCGGACCTGCTTGATTACGACGTCATAGGCAGCGCCGCGTGACGCTCAGCCCCGGCGAGCGCACCGGGCTGGCCTTCGAAGTCCCGCTGAGCGCCTTCGAGTTCTGGGACGTGGCACGCGGCGGGTGGCGCCTGGAGCAGGGCGCGTACGGCTTCCTGCTCGGCGCGTCCAGCGAGGACATCCGCCTCCGTACGACCCTCACCCTGGACGGCGAACCCCCAGCCCCCCCGGGCGGCGGCGCGACGAGGCCTCGACGCGGCGGACTTCGACGAGCAGTCGGGCATCGCGATCGTCGACCTCACGAAAACGGCGGGCGACGCGGTGACTCCGGCGGAGGGTGTCTCGGCCGAACTGGTCTACCGCTCCTGCGACTTCCGCGACGGCGTGAGCGAGGTGGCCGCTCAGCCGGCGGGCGAGGGCGTACTGGAGGTGTCCCTGGACGGCGGCCCTTCGCTCGCGGCCCTGTCGCTCGCCACACCCACCAGGGACCCGTACACCTACACCACCCTGGGCGCCGGAATCATCGCCGCGGGCGTGCACGACGTCCGTCTCAGGCTGCGCGGGCCCCTGCGGCTCGCGCACGTCGGCTTCTCCGGTTGAGGGTCCGGAGAAGCCCGACACCAGGAAGGGGCCCGGCACCGGAAGGCAGCGGTGACGGGCCCCTTCGGGGCAGGGGTGGCCGTCAGGGAGGAAACCCCTGCGGCGCCGGTGCCGTATCAGCCGTGGCGGCTCGCCCTGACGAGGGCGGGCACGAAGTGGAGGGCGTCCACGGTGCCCACGCCGGTGGCCATGTCGTAGCCCTTGACGGCCTTGTAGCCGGTGACACCTTCGTAGCTGTTGTCGGTGCCGTCGTTGACGTCGACGATGCCGGTGTTCCGCTGCTTCGAGAGCTTGTACAGCGCCTCGTTGATGTTGCCCAGCCGGTGGCCGGCCGCCTGGTCGGCGAGGGCGACGATGCCGGAGAAGAGCGGGCTGGCCTCGCTGGTGCCGCCGGTGACGTCCCAGCCGGTGGCGGTCGGGTCGTAGCTGGAGTAGATCCAGGCGCCGCCGTTGACCGCGGCGGCCATCGACACGTCCGGGGTGCCTCGGCGGGCGCCGACGATGTTCTTCACGCCGTTCTGGAAGGCCGGCCGGGAGAACACGTGGGACTGGCCGCCGCCACCCGCGCCGTAGTCGTTGTAGACGCTGTCCGGCTTGACGCGCCTGCCCTGGTCGTTCAGGTGGAGCTGGGTGCCGCCGATGGAGGTGACCAGCGGGTCCGAGGAGGGCCAGGAGTTGACGCGCTTGTCGTAGTAGTGCTTGCCGTCCGCCTTGAGGTCGGTGGCGCCGCCGTCGCCGGAGGATGCGAGGACGGTGACGTGCTTGCGGTTCGCGGCCTGGAAGGCGTAGCGCAGGTTCTTGATGCTGGAGAAGTCGCCCCTGCCGAAGCCGGGGAAGGTGTCCTCGGTGGCACCGAAGCTCTGGGTGATGACGTCGCCGACCCCGTGGTCGATCAGGTACTTCTCGGCGGACATCATCTCCGGGAGACCGGTGGTGCCCTCGGTCTCCGAGACCGCCGTCTCCACCAGGACGATCTTGGCGTCGGGTGCCACGGCGTGGGCCATCTCGACGTCCAGGGTGGTCTCGCCCGCCCAGCCGGTCATGTCGGAGTTCTTGGGGTCGAAGGCGGGGACGTGCCCCCACTTGACCACCTTGACCTTGGTGCTGGGCAGGCCGAACTGCCTGCTGTAGACGTCGAGGTCGTGCTGCACCGTCGGGGAGCCGAACGAGTCGACGATGACGATGGTGCGTCCCTTGCCCGTGATGCCCTGCCGGTACAGCGCGTTGAGGTTGTACGCGGTGCGGTACTGGAGCGGGTTGTAGCAGGCGATGTGCCACTTGGCCTGGCACTGCTCGCTGGAGAGCGGGCTGGCCACACCGTGGACCAGGGTGTGACCGACGACGGCCGGAACCGCCTTGGTGTGCGGTACGGCGGCGGACGCGGCGCTGGTGACGCCGGCCTGCGAGGTGGTCGCCAGTGCAGCGGCGACGAGGGCGGCGGTGGCGGCGGCGGAAGCCGCGACGCCACGCCCGGTGCGGGCTATGTGCATGAAGTCCCCTGAGTTGCCCCGAGACGTCCGAGTCGGACGCAGTGGTCGACTCGCATCCCATCGGGTGGGTCATGCACAGAACAAGCCAATTGAAGCGACGATGCCGAATCCTTTACCCGGCAATAGGAACGGCCGCACCAGAAAGGGGCCCGGCACCGGAAGGCAACGGTGCCGGGCCCCTTCGGGGCGGCGGGGGTGCGCCACCATCAGGCTACATGAAAATGGTTCCCATTAGCCAGTGGCGGCAGACAGGTACGGCCGCTAGCGGACCACGATGATCACGACGACTCCGTTGAAGAACCGGTGATCGAAGCGGTGGTCGAAGCGGTGGTCGAAGCGGAACCCATGGTGGTCGAAGCAGCGCCAGCCGTGGTCGCCCCAGCACCAGTCCGTGGTCACCCGGGTGTGTTCGGCAGGGGCTGCAGCTGCGGCTGTGCCTGCTGCGCCGATCGTGGCGCCGCCGGCCATCAGCAGGCCGGCCGCGGACGCCGCGACGAAGCGCCTCGCGCTTGGTGCTCGCATGATGGCACTCCTCCTTGCTCGTCCTTCCTCGTCTCGCGCGACTCCCAGCGGCACGAGAGGGAGGGCCGCAGCCGCACTGCGGCCTTACTCACAGTACGTCCGCTGCGCCCGTTTGGATTGGCCCGAAGGAGCTCGGATCGGCCCGGTGGAGCGCAAAGGGAAACGGCCGCAGCCCCCGCACAGTGGGCTGCGGCCGTTTCCGGCTGACCTGTCCGTGGCAGGTCAGAGCGCGAGGCCGGTCAGGACCAGCACGCGCTCGTATGTGTAGTCGTCCATCGCGAACTTGACGCCCTCACGGCCCACACCGGACTGCTTGGCACCGCCGTACGGCATCTGGTCGGCGCGGTAGGAGGGGACGTCCCCGATGACGACGCCGCCGACCTCGAGGGCGCGGTGGGCGCGGAAGGCGACCTGGAGGTCGCGGGTGAACACGCCCGCCTGGAGGCCGTACTTGGAGGAGTTGACGGCGGCGAAGGCCTCCGCCTCCCCGTCCACCTTCTGCACGGTGAGGACCGGTCCGAAGACCTCCTCGCAGGCGAGCGTCGTGTCGGCCGGTACGTCCGTGAGGACGGTCGGCGCGTAGGAGGCGCCGTCGCGGTCGCCACCCGTCAGGAGCGTGGCGCCGGCCTCGACGGCCTCCTTCACCCACGACTCGACGCGCTTGGCGGCGTCCTCGCTGACCAGCGGGCCGACGTCCGTCTTGGCGTCGGACGGGTCACCGGTGACCTGGGCCTCGACGGCGGCGACGATGCGCGGCAGCAGGCGGTCGTAGACGGAGGCGTCCACGATCACGCGCTGCACGGAGATGCAGGACTGGCCGCCCTGGTAGTTGGAGAAGGTCGCGATGCGGGTCGCGGCCCAGTCGAGGTCGGCGTCGGAGGCGTAGTCACCGAGCACGACCGCGGCACCGTTGCCGCCCAGCTCCAGGGTGCAGTGCTTGCGCGGCACCGAGTCCATGATCGCGTAGCCGACCTTCTCGGAACCGGTGAAGGAGATGACCGGCAGGCGCTCGTCCTGGACCAGGGCGGGCATCTTGTCGTTGGCGACCGGGAGGATCGACCAGGAGCCGGCCGGCAGGTCGGTCTCGGCGAGCAGGTCGCCGATGATCAGGCCGGAGAGCGGGGTGGCGGGCGCCGGCTTCAGGATGATCGGGGCGCCGGCCGCGATCGCCGGGGCGACCTTGTGGGCGCACAGGTTCAGCGGGAAGTTGAACGGCGCGATACCGAGGACGACACCCTTCGGGAAGCGGCGGGTGAGGGCGAGACGGCCCTGGCCGCCGAGGTCGGTGTCGAGGCGCTGGGCCTCGCCGCCGTTGAAGCGGCGGGCTTCCTCGGCCGCGAACCGGAACACGGACACGGCACGGCCGACCTCGCCGCGGGCCCACTTGATCGGCTTGCCGTTCTCGGCGGAGATCAGCTGGGCGATCTCCTCGGTGCGCTCGACCAGGCGCTTGCTGACGTGGTCGAGGGCGGCGGCGCGTACGTGCGCCGGGGTGGCGGCGAACTCGTCCCGCACGGCGTACGCGGCGGCCACGGCCTCCTCGACCTGGGCATCCGTCGGCACGCTGGCCTTGCCGACGAGACGGCCGTCCCACGGCGAGGTGACGTCGAAGGTGTCCTCGCCGGTGACCTGGCGGCCGGCGAGCCAGAAGGCGTGGGTGGAAGTCATGTGCGAGTCCCGGCCTTTCCGCGTTTGGGAGTGTGCGTGTTCTTTCGTGGTCCACGGTAGGGCGGAGGCGAGCGGGGGTCGCTTGTCCGAGTCGTAGTGGTGGGGGTGGGCGTTGCTCCGGTTTGGCGTGGTGGGTGTCCTCCAAGGGCCACCTCAGCCCGCCGAGCTACTCCGGTGACGTCGCCTTCAAAGCGAGCCACAGCTCCATCCGGACGTCAGGGTCATCGAGGCTGCGCCCCAGAATCTCCTCCACCCTCCGCATCCGGTACCGCAACGTATGCCGATGCACCCCGAGATCCGCCGCGGCCGCGTCCCACTGCCCGTGCCGGGAGAGCCACGCCCGCAGCGAGGCGACCAGGTCACCCCGCCCCGTCGCATCGTGCTCGTGCAGCGCCCGCAGCAACCCGTCGGCAAACGCCTTCACCGCATCGTCGGCCAGCAACGGCAGCACGGACCCCGCCGCCAGCTGCTCGTGCTCCACCAGCACCCGCCCCCGCCGCCGCGCCACCGACAACGCCTGCTCGGCCTGCTTGTAGGCCGCGGCCGCGGCGATCGGGCCGACCGGGGCCGACAGCCCGACGACCAGTTCGTCCTCGTCCCCGGCCGTCTGCTCGGGCACGGCACGCCCCGCCTCCCGCTCCGCCGCGTACTGGACGCACGCGGCCACCGCCGCACCCCCGTCCGCGGCCAGCACCACCAGCCGCTCCCCCTCGGGCACGACCAGTACGGCCTCCCCGGCACGGGCGGCCGCCGACTCCACGGCCTCCGCGACCCCGCCCAGCGCGTCGCCGTCCGCCCCCGTGACCGCCCGCGCGGCCGAGCCGGACGCCGACTCGGCGACGATCACCCGGAAGGGCGCGTCGAGCAGCCCGCCGTACAGGCCCCCGGCGACGGCCCGGGCGTGGTCCGGCTCCGCGGCCAGCAGCATGCGCAGCACGGCCGCGCCGACCCGCTGCTCCGCCGCGTGCAGCGAACGGGAGCGTTCGGTGGTGAGGGTGAGCAGGGCGATCGCGGAGTGGACGGCGTACCGCTCGGCGGTGCCGAGGGCGGCGGCCGTACCGACGGCGAGGGCGGCGCGCGGGCGGCGGCCCGTGCCCAGGGAGTGCAGCTCCACCCGGTCCTCGTTGTCCGGTCCGCCGACGACCGAGGAGGCGGGTGCGGGTCGCTCCCGCAGCCGTTCGACCTCCGCGGTGAGCCGGGCGGCCCGGCGGCCGGCCCACTCGGGTGCGGTGGCGACGACGGCGCCCGAGGCGTCGTACAGCGCCGTCCACCCGTCGACCTGTGCGGCGAGCGCGGCGAGCAGCCCCTCGGGGCCGGCGCTCAGGGCCTGCTTGGTCAGCTCGCGCTGAGCGGCGAAGCCCGCCGTCACGGCCCGGTACTGGTCGGCGGCGATCGCCGCGGAGACGGCCTTGCTGATGGCGATGAACGGGGTGCGGCGGGGCACCTCCAGCAGCGGCAGCCCCTCCTCCTCGGCGGCGTCGACGAGGGCCTTCGGGATCTCCTCGTAGTTGACCCCGACGGCGAAGCCGAGCCCGACGACACCCGCCCCGACCAGCCGCTTCACATACCGCCGCATGGCCTCCGGATCCTCCGCGTCCAGCTTGAGCGCTGTGATCAGCAGCAGCTCGCCGCCCTCCATGTAGGGCACGGGGTCGGCCAGCTCGCTCACGTGCGCCCAGCGGACGGGCACATCGAGACGGTCCTCGCCCGCGCGCACGGTCAGCTTGAGCGCGGAATGGTGGACGAGCGAGGCGAGTGTCGGGGGCATGAGGCCTTCAGATCGAAGAGAACCAGGTGATCCATTGGCCGCTACGTATGAACAGCCTATGCCGATTCTGCCTCACCGTACGGTCCCGGGGTCCCTCTGCTCAGCCCCGCAGATCCACCAGCAACGGCGGAGCGTGCTCCCCCTGCACGGTGGTCAGCGACAGCACCGCATGCCCCGGCGGCACCCCGTGCGCCAGCTCGGAGGCCGACCAGCGCTCGCGCTCGACCTGGCGGACGGTGACGGCCCGGGCGGTGGGCGCCTGGCCGGTGATGACCCGGCGCAGCATGTGCACGGCCTTGCCCGCCGGGGTCTCTGCGATGATCTGCCGGTCGGTGACGTCCCGGGTCTCCGTCCACTCCTTGCCCCACACCTCGGCGAAGTCCTGCCCGTCCCAGGGGGTGAGCCCGGACAGTGCCATCCGGCAGCCGGTGGCGCCGAGCAGCGGTCCGCGCAGCGGCCGGGGTACGTCGTCCAGGGTGCGCAGCGTCAGCACGGTGCCCGCGTGGGCGGACCGCAGCCGCTGGATGCCGCGCACGGCCTCCGGGGTGATCACTCCGGAGGCGTCGTCCAGCAGCAGGCAGGCGAACAGGGACCGGTCCTCCCGTACGGTCACGCCGGCCGTGAACTGGGCGAGGACCAGCCGGGCGAGGATCCGGGAGGCGTCGGCGTGCCCGCGCTGGGGCAGGTCGATGCGGACGCGGACCGGGTGGTCGAGGGCCCTGAGCGAGAACGGCCGGGACTGCCCGGAGGTGTCGAAGAAGGCGGCGAAGGCGGGCCGGTCGAGCAGCGCGATCCGGTCGGCGAGCACCGCGCCGACATCGCCCGGATGCGCCATCTGCCGTTCCCGCGCGTCCAGTTCCCTGAGCAGCGACTCCTGACCGGTGTCGGTGAGCGCCTTGCGGAGCGCGGCCAGCGGGCCGGGCGCGCCGTCGAGCAGCTGCCGCAGCTCGGGCACGGAGGGGAAGCGGCCGTGGACGGCACGGAAGGGGCCGAGCAGCTGGGCGAGGACGGTGGTGGAGCGGCGGCTGTCCCCGCCGGGGTGCGGGTCGGCGAGGTCGCCGACGAGGGCCTCGGCGAGTATGGCGGCGCCCTCGTCCGGGTCGGTGGTACCGCCGTACAGGTCGAGGTCGTAGGCGGATTCGGGGTGCCCGATCCGTACGACGACGTCGTACGACTCGGCCGGGCCGAGCCCCGTGCCCGCCGCGCCGACGACCACGACGGTGGCGCGTCCGGCGAGGGCGTGCAGGCCGAGCGACTCGGCGAGCGGCCGGATGACCGCTCCGGTCTTGCCGGAGCCGGCCGGGCCGACGGCGAGCAGCGAGGTGCCGAGCAGGTCGGGGCCGAGGGCGAGTCCGGCGTCGCGGTAGTGGTACGGGTTGCGCGGGTCGTCGGCCGTGGTGCCGAGCCGGACCTGCCCGGTGAGCAGGTCGTGCCGGGCGTGCCGGGCGGGCAGGTCGCGCTCGCCGGAGGGGTGCAGGCAGGCGGCCGAGCCGTCCTTCAGTACGGCGCCGGTGAAGGAGGCGAGGCTGTGCGTGCCGGACCGTACGCCCTGCCAGGCCTGGCTGATCCGGGCGTGGTCGACGTCCCGCATGAGCCCGGCCTTGGCCTCGGCGGCCAGCCGCTCGGCGGCCTCATGGGCGCCGGCCCGCCGCAGCTGGGGCCACTCGGCGGGATCCTGCTCGGGAGCGGGCGCCGGCTGGACGGCGGGCGCGGCGGGGCGCCAGGCGGGGGGGCCGTAGCGGCGCCAGACCTCGCCCCAGCGGCCGAGACGGCCGACGACGAGCATGATGACGAGGGCGATGAGCGTGTAGTACGAGTACCAGAGGACGGCGTTGCCGACGCGGTCGTTGCTCTGGCGCCAGGAGTCCGGGGTGAACAGCTCCAGGGGCAGCACCCACCAGCCACCGAGGTAGCCGTTCCACAGCAGGGACCACACCAGCCAGCCCACGAGGAACGCGATCAGCGCGCCGCTCAGCAGCTGGCGGGCCGGGATCCGCTCGGGCTCCTGCTCGGGCCGGGGCCGGTGCCCGAACCGCCACACGCCGGGGGCCGCCTCCGGCCGCGGCGCCCGCAGCCAGGCCAGGAACGCCGAGCCGTCCGGCCGCGGCGGAGCCCCGGGCGGCACCGGGGGCATGGGCGGCACGGCGGACCCCTCCCGTGGCTCCGCCGGGCGTGGCACAGGATTCGCATGCGTGCCGCGCGCGTCCCGCGTCCCGTCGCTGTCCATCGCCCTTGCCCCCTGACCAGCCGTTCCGTCCACCTTCAGCGAGCCAATCTAACGCCCCGACAAAGGGAGTTCACCGTTTACGCGGCCGTGGGAACGCCCCGAGCGGGCGCACCCCTCCCCTACTGCTATGTCCACCACGGACAACGAATCTTCCCGACAACGCCCACATGGAGCATGCCCACCCCCCATTTCCGGCCCTAGCCTGCGAAGAAAGAGACAAGCGTCAGAAAAACGCACCGTCCGGTACCGCCCGGGAACACCCGGTACGCAAGATCATCAGGGAGCCCTCATGACCGCACTTCCGCAGGAGCGCCGCGTCGTCACCGCCATCCCCGGCCCGAAGTCGCAGGAACTGCAGGCCCGCCGCGTCGCCGCGGTCGCGCAGGGCGTGGGCTCGGTGCTGCCCGTGTTCACGACGCGCGTGGACGGCGGCATCATCGAGGACGTCGACGGCAACCGCCTGATCGACTTCGGTTCCGGCATCGCCGTGACGTCGGTCGGCGGCTCCGCCGAGGCCGTCGTACGCCGCGCGAGCGCCCAGCTGGCCGATTTCACCCACACCTGTTTCATGGTCACCCCGTACGAGGGCTACGTGGCCGTCGCCGAGGCGCTGGCCGAGCTCACGCCGGGTGACCACGCCAAGAAGTCCGCGCTGTTCAACTCGGGCGCCGAGGCCGTCGAGAACGCCGTCAAGATCGCCCGCGCGTACACCAAGCGCCAGGCCGTCGTCGTCTTCGACCACGGCTACCACGGCCGCACCAACCTGACGATGGCGCTGACGGCGAAGAACATGCCGTACAAGCACGGCTTCGGCCCGTTCGCGCCCGAGGTCTACCGCGTCCCCGTCGCGTACGGCTACCGCTGGCTGACCGGCCCGGAGAACTGCGGCCCGGAGGCCGCGAAGCAGGCCATCGACCAGATCACCAAGCAGATCGGCGCCGAGAACGTGGCCGCGATCATCATCGAGCCGGTGCTCGGTGAGGGCGGCTTCATCGAGCCGGCCAAGGGCTTCCTGCCCGCGATCAGCCAGTTCGCCAAGGACAACGGCATCGTCTTCGTCGCGGACGAGATCCAGTCCGGCTTCTGCCGCACCGGTCAGTGGTTCGCCTGCGAGGACGAGGGCATCGTCCCGGACCTGATCACCACCGCCAAGGGCATCGCGGGCGGTCTGCCGCTCGCCGCCGTGACCGGCCGCGCCGAGATCATGGACGCCGCGCACGCGGGCGGCCTGGGCGGCACCTACGGCGGCAACCCGGTCGCCTGCGCCGGTGCGCTCGGCGCCATCGAGACGATGAAGGAGCTGGACCTCAACGCCAAGGCGAAGAACATCGAGGCGATCATGAAGGCGCGCCTCACCGCCATGGCCGAGAAGTTCGACATCATCGGTGAGGTCCGCGGCCGTGGCGCCATGATCGCCATCGAGCTGGTCAAGGACCGCGCCACCAAGGAGCCGAACCCGGAGGCGGCCGGTGCGCTCGCCAAGGCCTGCCACCAGGAGGGCCTGCTGGTCCTGACCTGTGGCACCTACGGCAACGTGCTGCGCTTCCTGCCCCCGCTGGTGATCGGCGAGGACCTCCTGAACGAGGGCCTCGACATCATCGAGCAGTCCTTCGCGCGCATCTGAGCGGCTGGTTCGCACCTCTGACGGGGTCCCTACGGCAGGCCGTGTGAAGAAGGTGTGCGAGGTGGATGGCGGGACGGGATTCCGTCTGCCCAAGCGCCTCGGGCTGCCGTAGGTTCTACCCAGATGAGAGATACACCCCGCCCACAGGGGACTGTGGGCGATCTCAGGCCGGGGCCTCCCCAGCTTCGACCTGGTCGTGCCCTCGCGCACACAACCGGGGCCTGACGGCTCCGGGATCTCCTCACCGATCGGACGGTCGCCGCCCCAAACCCCCCGGGGCGCGCGACGTTCCGATCCGGACGGCCGCCTCGGAACCACCCCCCCTGTTCCGGGGCGGCCGACCTCCTTCCCTTCCTCCCCCAGCCGGGTCTGAGAAGCTGGGCCGCGTGTCGACGTCACCGCATCCGCGCCCGCACCACGCGCTCCTGGCCCTCCCCGCGACGCTCCTCCTCACCGTGATCACCTGGCAGGTCGTCACCCACGGGCCGCTTCTCGGGCTGGACGCACGGCTGAGCCGGACGCTCGTCGACCCGGACCGGTTCTCCGAACTCCTCTCCGACCTCGGCAACGTCCAGATCGCCGTGCCGGTGCTCGCGCTCGCCCTGCTGTACTCCGCCTGGCGCGGCCGGACCTGCGGCCACGACCGGTGGTGGCTTCCGCCCGCCGCGGCGGCCGTGCTGATGGCGCTGGTCCCGGCGTTCGTCGTCCCCCTGAAGGACTGGACCGCCCGGCCGGGGACCCCCGTGATGCCCCCCGGGACCGGCTACTTCCCTTCCGGCCATACGGCCACGGCGGCGATCGCATACGGTTCCGCGACCCTGCTCCTCCTCCCCTGGCTCCGCTCCCCCACCGCCCGCCGCGCCCTCGCCGGCGCCTGCACAGCGCTCGTGCTCGCCGTCTCCTACGGCCTGGTCCGCCGGGGCTGGCACTGGCCGCTGGACGTGGTGGCCAGCTGGTGCCTGTGCACGGTGCTGCTGACCACCCTGTCCCTGACGTTCAGCCGAAGTACGCGTCGAAGTTCTTCTGGAACTCCCAGTTCGAGTAGCGGTCCCAGTTCACCGACCACGTCATCAGGCCCCGCAGGGCAGGCCACGTGCCATGGGTCGGATACGAGCCGCAGTTCGTCTTCTTCGTCAGACAGTCCAGGGTCTTGGTGACCTCGGACGGGGCCACGTACCCGTTGCCCGCGTTCGTCGACGCCGGCATGCCGATGGCGACCTGGTCGGGGCGCAGCGGCGGGAAGACGTTGTTCGCGTCACCCGCGACCGGGAAGCCGGTGAGCAGCATGTCGGTCATGGCGATGTGGAAGTCGGCGCCGCCCATGGAGTGGTACTGGTTGTCCAGGCCCATGATCGGGCCCGAGTTGTAGTCCTGGACGTGGAGCAGGGTCAGGTCGTCGCGCAGGGCGTAGATGACCGGGAGATACGCTCCGCAGCGCGGGTCCTGGCCGCCCCACTTGCCGGTGCCGTAGTACTGGTGGCCCATCTGGACGAAGAAGGTCTCCGGCGCCGTGCTCAGCACGAACTTCGAGCCGTACGTGGCCTTCAGGGTCTTCAGGGCCGAGATGAGATTGACGATCACGGGCGTGGTGGGGTTCTTGAAGTCCGTGTCGTTCGCGTTCAGGGACAGCGAGTGGCCCTCGAAGTCGATGTCCACGCCGTCGAGGCCGTAGGTGTCGATGATGGCCGAGACCGAGGAGACGAAGGTGTCGCGGGCCGCCGTGGTGGTCAGCTGGACCTGGCCGTTCTGGCCGCCGATCGAGATCAGCACCTTCTTCCCGGCCGCCTGCTTGGCCTTGATCGCCGCCTTGAAGTCGGCGTCGCTCTCGACGTTCGGGCACTCCGTGACCGGGCAGCGGTTGAACCGGATGTCACCGGAGGTGGCCGAGGTGGGCTCGCCGAAGGCGAGGTCGACGACGTCCCAGCTGTCGGGTACATCGGCCAGGCGGGTGTAGCCCGAGCCGTTGGCGAAGGTGGTGTGCAGGTAGCCGACCAGGGCGTGGACGGGCAGTCCTGGCGTGCCACCGCCGGTGCCCGCCGTGGTCGTCGCGGTCACCGCGGCCGACTTGGCGGACTCGCCGGCGTCGTTGCTCGCGGTGACCTGGAAGCTGTACGCCGTCGACGGCGCAAGTCCGGTGACGGTGGCCGAAGTACCGCTCGCCGTCTGGACCTTGACCCCGTCGCGGTAGACCGCGTAACTCGTGGCGCCGGTCACCGCCGACCAGGACAGGGTGACGGAGGAGGAGGTGATCGTGCCGGTCCTGAGTCCGGTGGGCGTCGCGGGCGGCCGGCCGGTGCTCGCGCCCGGGCCGACCAGGGAGATGTCGTCGGCGTAGTAGGCGCCGGTGCCGTACCAGCCGTGCGTGTAGATGGTGACCTTCGTCGTCGCTGCGCCGGTGGTGAAGGTGGTGGTCAGCTTCTGCCAGTCGGGGGCGGACTGGGTCCAGGTGGAGACGTCGGTGGTGCCGGCGCCGTTCGCTCCGAGGTAGACGTAGGAACCGCGGACGTAACCGGACAGCGTGTACTGGGAGTTCGGCTGGACGGTCACCGTCTGGGCGCACTGGGCGTCGTCGCTGCCGGCCGGGGTGGCCTGCAGCGCGGAACTCCCGCTGTACACAGGCGAGTTGACCGCCGTACCGGCCGTGCAGGTCCAGCCGTCGAGGCCGGATTCGAAGCCGCCGTTCCGGGCGAGGTCCGCGTCGGCCGCACGGGCGGCCGACGAGAGCGCGGTGATGCCGGGTACGGCCAGCAGCGCGGCCGTGAGCAGGGCGAGGACGGATCTGGGGCGTCTGGCGCGTCGGACGCGGTCCACAAGAGCCTCCGGTGACAGGGGAGTTGGAGGGGTGGAGCGCACTCAACTTGGTCCAGACCAATCGTGTTGTCAAGGTGTCCGGGCGCTAAATCGAGCACCAGAAGGCCTCCCTCTCTCTCGTGGACGCGGTCGCGTCACGAGGGAGAGGGAGGCCTTGCGGACCGCATTACGCGGGTCCCGGATCCTCTATGGAGCGAGCTGGGTCATACCCACCAGGAAGGATCACCCATCGCCCGGGGCAGTGTCACCGGCACCGGTGTCCTGCTGCGGCTGATCGCCTTGCTGGGGCTGATCCTGCGGCTGCTCCTGCTGCGCCGGGTCCTGCGGCGGTTCCTGCTGCTGCGGGTCGGGCTGGGCCGGGTCCTGCTGAGTGGTGTCGGTCTTGTCCGTGTCCGTCTTGTCCGGGTCGGTCTTGTCGGTGTCGCTCTTGTCGGTGTCGCCCTTCCCCGGGTCGGTCTTGTCCGTGTCCGCCTTACCGGGGTCCGTCTTCCCGCTGTCGCTCTTCCCCGGATCCGTCTTGTCGGCGTCCGTCTTGTCGCCGTCCGTCTTGTCGCCGTCCGTCTTCCCGGGATCGGCCTTCTCGGAGTCCTTCTTCTCGGAGTCCTTCTTCTCGGAGTCCTTCTTCTCCCAGTCCGACTTGCTGGGCTCCTTCTTCCAGTGGTCCTTGTCGTGCACGTCCCAGTGGTGGTCGTGGTGGTGGTGCCAGAAGTAGTGGAAGTTGTCGTAGGAGTCCCAGAAGTAGTACCGGACGTAATTCACCACCACGTAGTAGCAGTGGTTGTAGTCGTCCCAGTAGTACTTGTGGTTCTCGATCCAGCAGGAGAACTTCTTGTGCTTCTTCCAGTGGGACTTGTGGTGCTTGTCCCAGCAGTAGATCTTGTGCTTGCCGTGCTCCTGGACGCCCGTGCTCACCGTCGGCGCCTGCGGCATCGGCGCTGCCGTGGCGGTCGCGGCCGGCAGGACGGCGCCTCCGGCGACGGCCGCGGCCGAGGTGATCGCCGCCGCGAGGCCGACGCGGCGCTTGGAACGGAATTCGTCGTTCGTGCGGATGGTGCGAGCCATGATCCTCTCCTGCTCCTAATGAAAGGGATCCACCTGAAGGGGACCCACGCTTTCTCGGGGCGCACTTCCAGTAGGCAGGAATCGCCCGGCAGGGTCATGCTCCGAAGATTCGGGACTTGACTGCGGAGAAAATCAGGCGTAAAAGGCGCGGCAGCACAAAGGCCCAGGTCTGTGACCTGGGCCTTCGCTGAGAAAGGGCTCGTGAGACTGGGGTCAGCTGTCGAAGCCCAGCCCCAGTCGGTCCATCGCCCGCAGCCACAGATTGCGCCGGCCGCCGTGCGCGTCCGCACGGGCCAGGGACCACTTCGTCAGGGCGATGCCGGTCCAGGCGAAGGGCTCCGGCGGGAACGGCAGCGGCTTCTTGCGCACCATCTCCAGCTCGGTCCGCTCGGTGCGCTCCCCGTCCAGCAGGTCCAGCATGACGTCGGCGCCGAACCGCGTGGCGCCCACGCCGAGCCCGGTGTAGCCGGCCGCGTACGCCACCTTCCCCTGGTGGGCCGTGCCGAAGAACGCGGAGAAGCGCGAGCAGGTGTCGATCGCGCCGCCCCAGGCGTGGGTGAAGCGGACGCCCTCCAGCTGCGGGAAGCAGGTGAAGAAGTGCCCGGCGAGCTTGGCGTACGTCTCCGGGCGGTCGTCGTACTCCGCGCGCACCCGGCCGCCGTAGTGGTGGATCGCGTCGTAGCCGCCCCACAGGATCCGGTTGTCGGCGGACAGCCGGAAGTAGTGGAACTGGTTCGCCGAGTCCCCGAGGCCCTGGCGGTTCTTCCAGCCGATGGACTCCATCTGGGCAGCGCTCAGCGGCTCGGTCATCAGCGCGTAGTCGTAGACCGGGACGGTGTAGGAGCGCACGCGCCGCAGCAAGCTCGGGAAGATGTTCGTCCCGAGCGCGACCGTGCGGGCGCGGACCGAGCCGTACGGGGTGCGTACGGCCATGCCGGCGCCGTACTGCTTCAGGGTCAGGGCGGGCGTGTGCTCGTACACGCGCACCCCGAGCCTGATGCACGCCTGCTTCAGGCCCCAGGCCAGCTTGGCCGGGTGCAGCATGGCCACGCCCCGGCGGTCCCAGAGCCCGGCCTCGAAGGTGGGCGAGGCGACCTGCTCGCGCACGGCGTCGGCGTCGAGGAACTCGATGCCGTCCGCGAGGCCCTTCTCCTCCAGCTCCCGGTGCCAGTCGCGCAGTTCCCAGGCCTGGTAGGTCTCGGTGGCGACGTCGATCTCGCCGGTGCGTTCGAAGTCGCAGTCGATCCCGTGCCGGGCGATCGCGGCCTCGATCTCGTCGAGGTTGCGCCGGCCCAGCTCCTCCAGCTTGTTGATCTCGTCCGGCCAGCGGGTGAGACCGTTGGGCAGGCCGTGGGTGAGGGAGGCGGCGCAGAAGCCGCCGTTGCGGCCGGAGGCGGCCCAGCCCACCTCGCGGCCTTCCAGCAGGACCACATCGCGCTGCGGGTCGCGCTCCTTGGCGCACAGCGCGGTCCACAGTCCGCTGTAGCCGCCTCCGATGACCAGCAGGTCGCAGGTGTCGGTGCCGGTGAGAGCGGGCTCGGCGTGGGGCTTGCCGGGGTCTTCCAGCCAGTACGGGACCGGCTGGGCTTCGGAAAGAGAGGCGATCCAGTTGTCTTTGCCACGACTCATGGCGCTTGGGGCCATGATTTCAACTCCCTACAGAGCTTTACGCCTTTTGACTGGTACGGCGGTTGGTGATCAGCATCGAGACCAGGACGAACAGTACGGCGACGAGGAACATGGCCGTACCGATGACATTGATCTGAACGGGCGTTCCGCGCTGCGCCGAACCCCACACGAACATGGGGAAGGTGACGGTCGAGCCCGCGTTGAAATTGGTGATGATGAAATCGTCGAAGGAGAGCGCGAAGGACAGCAGCGCGCCCGCCGCGATTCCGGGTGCCGCGATCGGCAGGGTGACCCGCAGGAAGGTCTGCACCGGGCCGGCGTACAGGTCCCGGGCGGCCTCCTCCAGACGCGGGTCCATCGACATCACGCGCGCCTTGACCGCGGTGACGACGAAGCTGAGGCAGAACATGATGTGCGCGATCAGGATCGTCATGAAGCCGAGCTGGGCACCCATGTTGAGGAACAGGGTGAGCAGCGAGGCCGCCATGACGACCTCGGGCATCGCCATCGGCAGGAAGATCAGCGAGTTGACGGCGCCGCGGGCGCGGAAGCGATAGCGGACCAGCGCGAAGGAGATCATCGTGCCGAGGATGGTGGCACCGACCGTGGCCCACACGGCGATCTGGAGGCTGATCGACAGCGAGCCGCACATGTCGGCGACGCCGCACGGGTCCTTCCAGGCGTCCGTGGAGAACTGCTGCCACTCGTAGTTGAAGCGTCCCTTCGGCTTGTTGAAGGAGAACACCGTCACGATGATGTTCGGCAGCAGCAGATAGGCGAGCGTCAAGAGACCCGCGATGACGACGAGATGGCGCTTGAGCCAGGTGACGAAGGGCATTTAGACCAGATCCTCCGTCCCGGAGCGGCGGATGTAGACCGTGACCATGAGCAGGATCGCGGCCATGAGGATGAAGGAAAGGGCGGCCGCCGTCGGATAGTCCAGAATCCGCAGGAACTGCGTCTGGATGACATTGCCGATCATGCGGGTGTCGGTCGAGCCGAGGAGTTCGGCGTTGACGTAGTCACCGGCCGCCGGGATGAACGTCAGCAGCGTGCCGGAGACCACGCCCGGCATCGACAGCGGGAAGGTCACCTTGCGGAAGGTGGTCCACGGCTTGGCGTACAGGTCGCCGGCCGCCTCGTGCAGCCGAGGGTCGATCCGCTCCAGCGAGGTGTAGAGCGGAAGGATCATGAACGGCAGGAAGTTGTACGTCAGGCCGCACACCACCGCGAGCGGGGTGGCGAGGACGCGGTCGCCGGCCGTCCAGCCGAGGAGGTTGGTGAGGTCCAGGATGTGCAGCGAGTTCAGGGCGTGCACGACCGGGCCGTTGTCCGCGAGGATCGTCTTCCAGGCCAGGGTCCGGATCAGGAAGCTGGTGAAGAACGGGGCGATCACCAGGATCATGATCAGGTTGCGCCAGCGGCCCGCGCGGAAGGCGATCAGATACGCCAGCGGGTAGCCGAGCAGCAGGCACAGGACGGTCGCCGCGGCCGCGTAGAACACGGACCGCAGGAACTGCGGCCAGTACTCGGCCAGCGCGTCCCAGTAGGTCACGAAGTGCCAGGTGACCTTGTAGCCCTCCTCCAGGGAGCCCGTCTGCACGGACGTGGAGGCCTGGTAGATCATCGGCAGCGCGAAGAAGATGATCAGCCACAGCATGCCGGGCAGCAGCAGCCAGTACGGCGTGAACCGGCCCCGCTTGCGCGCGGGCTTCTTCTCCGGTGCGGTGGGGGCGAGAGGCGGCGGCGCCTCGGTGAGCGTCGACATGTCTAAGCGGCCTCTTCCTCGACGGTCTCCACGCCGGCGTCGATGTCCTGGGCCGCGTCGAGGCCGAAGGTGTGGGCCCGGCTCCAGTGCAGGACGACGTCGGCACCGGGGACGAGCCGTCCGTCGCGCTCGACGTTCTGGACGTAGACCGCGAACTCGTCGCAGACCGGGGTGTCGATCACGTACTGCGTGGAGACGCCGATGAAGCTGGCGTCGGCGATCTTGCCGGTGATGCGGTTGCGGCCCTCGGGGATCTCGCCCGCGTCGTCCGCGTGGGTGAGGGAGATCTTCTCCGGGCGGATGCCGACCAGCACCTTGCCGCCGGTCGCCGTCCGGGCGGAACAGCGCGACTCGGGCAGCACCAGCTTGCCGCCGCCCGCCTTCAGCACGATGTCGTCACCGCTCTTGGAGTCGACCTCGGCCTCGATGAGGTTGGACGTGCCGAGGAAGTTCGCGACGAAGGTGGTCTGCGGGTTCTCGTACAGGTCGGCGGGCGAACCGAGCTGCTCGACGCGGCCCGCGTTCATCACGGCGACCGTGTCGGCCATGGTCATGGCCTCCTCCTGGTCGTGCGTGACGTGGATGAAGGTGATGCCGACCTCGGTCTGGATGCGCTTGAGCTCCAGCTGCATCTGGCGGCGCAGCTTGAGGTCGAGGGCGCCGAGCGGCTCGTCCAGCAGGAGCACCTTGGGGTGGTTGATCAGCGCACGGGCCACGGCGACACGCTGCTGCTGGCCGCCGGAGAGCTGGTGCGGCTTCTTGCGCGCCTGCTCGCCGAGCTGGACAAGCTCCAGCATCTCCTCGACCTGCTTCTTCACGCTCTTGATGCCGCGCCGGCGCAGGCCGAAGGCGACGTTCTCGAAGATGTCGAGGTGCGGGAAGAGGGCGTAGGACTGGAAGACCGTGTTGACCGGTCGTTTGTACGGCGGCAGGTGGGTGACCTCCTGGTCACCGAGGTACACGGTGCCACTCGTCGGCTCCTCCAGGCCCGCGATCATGCGCAGGGTGGTCGTCTTGCCGCAGCCGGAGGCGCCGAGCAGGGCGAAGAAGGAACCCTGCGGCACGGTCAGGTCCAGCGGGTGTACGGCGGTGAAGGAGCCGTAGGTCTTGCCGATACCGGTGAGGCGGACGTCGCCGCTGCTGTCTGTCGTCGTCATCTTCGTCACGCCCCTGTGAGCTTCGCGAACTTCTCTTCGTAGGCCGTCTCTTCCTTCTGGCTCAGGGAGCGGAAGGCGTGGGACTTCGCCTGCATGGTCTTGTCGGGAACGATCAGCGGGTTGTCCGCCGCTTCCTTGTCGATCTTCGCAAGGTAGGGCTTCACACCGTCGACCGGAGTCACGTAGTTGATGTAGGCGGCGAGCGCGGCGGCCTGTTCCGGCTCGTAGTAGAAGTCGATCAGCCGCTCGGCGTTCGTCTTGTGGCGCGCCCTGTTGGGGATGCACATGTTGTCGGTCGACGTCATGTAGCCGCTGTCGGGGATGATGAAGTCCACGTCCGGGCTGTCCGCCTTGAGCTGGACCACGTCTCCGGCCCAGGCGATGCAGGCCGCGAAGTCGCCCTTGGTGAGGTCGGACGTGTAGTCGTTGCCGGTGAAGCGGCGGATCTGGCCCTTGTCGACGGCCTTCTGGAGCCGGGCGATCACCGCGTCGAAGTCGTCGTCGGTGAAGTTCGCCGGGTCCTTGCCCATGTCGAGCAGGGTCATGCCGATGCTGTCGCGCATCTCCGACAGGAAGCCGACGCGCCCCTTCAGCTTGGGGTTGTCGAGCAGGTCGGAGACCGACTTCACCTCGATGCCGTCGAGCGCCTTCTTGTTGTAGGCGATGACGGTCGAGATGCCCTGCCAGGGGTACGAGTACGCGCGCCCCGGGTCCCAGTCCGGGTTGCGGAACTGGGGCGACAGGTTGCTGTAGGCGTGCGGCAGGTTGGACGGGTCCAGTTTCTGGACCCACCCGAGGCGGATCAGCCGGGCGGCCAGCCAGTCGGTGAGGACGATGATGTCGCGGCCGGTGTCCTGGCCCGCGGCGAGCTGCGGCTTGATCTTGCCGAAGAACTCGTTGTTGTCGTTGATGTCCTCGGTGTACTTGACCGCGATGCCGGTCCGCTTCTGGAAGGCGTCGAGCGTCGGGTGGTGCTTCTTGCTGTCGTCGACGTCGATGTACTCCGTCCAGTTGGAGAAGTTCACGACCTTCTCCGCGGCCGAGTGGTCCTGGGCGGACGTGCCGCCATGCGTCTTGCCCGCCGCGGGGATCCCGCAGGCGCTCAGCGCCCCGAGTCCGCCGACCGCGAGCGCCCCGCTCGCGGAGGCGCGCAGCAATGACCGGCGGGTCAGCGCCGCACGGCCGTTGCGCAGGCTGCGCCGCATGGCGGCCGCTTGGGCCGGGGTCAGGCGGTCGGGCTCGTACTGCTCCATGCGCGTGGTGCCCTTTCGGGAGGGGTCGGCCTGGTCACTGGCCTGGTCGGTCTCTAGCGGTCCCCGAAGATGGTGCGGTGCCAGTCCTTCCTGGCCACCGCGGTGTTGTCGAACATTACGTGCTTGACCTGCGTGTACTCCTCGAACGAGTACGCCGACATGTCCTTGCCGAAGCCGGAGGCCTTGTACCCGCCGTGCGGCATCTCGCTGATGATCGGGATGTGGTCGTTGATCCAGACGCAGCCCGCCTTGATCTCGCGAGTGGCGCGGCCCGCCCGGTAGACATTGCTGCTCCAGGCGGAGGCGGCGAGGCCGTACGGGGTGTCGTTGGCCAGCCGAATGCCCTCATCATCACCATCGAACGGCAGTACGACCAGCACCGGACCGAAGATCTCGGACTGGACGATCTCGCTGTCCTGCGCCGCGTCGGCGATCAGCGTCGGCCGATAGTAGGCGCCGTCCGCGAGGTCGCCCTGGGGAGCCTCGCCGCCGGTCACCACGCGCGCGTAGGCACGCGCCCGGTCCACGAAGCCGGCGACCCGGTCGCGCTGGACGTGCGAGATGAGCGGGCCGAGGTCGGTGCCCGCGGCGAACGGATCCCCGAGCCGCACGGTCTCCATCAGCGCGGCCGTCCGCTCCACGAAGGCCTCGTACAGCGGTCGCTGCACGCACGCGCGCGTGGCGGCCGTGCAGTCCTGCCCGGTGTTGATGAGCGCACCGGCGACCGCGCCGTTGACGGCCGCGTCCAGGTCGGCGTCGTCGAAGACGACGAAGGGCGCCTTGCCGCCCAGCTCCAGGTGGAGCCGCTTGACGGTGGCGGTGGCGATCTCGGCGACCCGCTTGCCGACGGCGGTGGACCCGGTGAAGGAGGTCATGGCCACGTCCGGGTGCCCGACCAGGTGCTCGCCTGCCTCCTTCCCCGCCCCCGTGACGATGTTGATGACACCGTCCGGGATGCCCGCGTCCGTGGCGGCCTGGGCGAACATCAGGGAGGTCAGTGGGGTCAGCTCGGCGGGCTTGAGCACGATGGTGTTGCCCGCGGCGATCGCCGGGAGGATCTTCCAGGCGGCCATCTGGAGGGGGTAGTTCCAGGGGGCGATGGACCCGACGACACCGATGGGCTCCCGCCGGACGTACGACGTGTGGTCGCCCGAGTACTCACCGGCGGACTGCCCCTGCAGATGCCGGGCCGCGCCCGCGAAGAAGGCCGTGTTGTCGATCGTCCCAGGTACGTCGAACTCGCGGGTCAGCTTGAGCGGCTTGCCGCACTGCAGGGACTCGGCGTGCGCGAAGTCCTCGGCGCGGTCGGCGAGCACGGCGGCGAAGCGGTGCAGGGCGTCGGAGCGCTCACCCGGGGTGGTGGCGGACCAGCCCGGGAAGGCCGCGCGCGCGGCGGCTACGGCCGCGTCGACGTCGTCGGTGCCGGCCAGCTCATAGGTGTACACCTCCTCGCCGGTGGCCGGGTCGACCACGGCGTGCGTACGGCCCGAGGTGCCCTTCGTCAGGCGGCCCGCGATGAATTGCGCGCCGTCCGCGAAGTGCTCCTGTGCGGGAAATCGTTCCGGGGTGGCGGTGCCCGGGTTGTGCATGTCGCTCTCCTCCGCCGTTCGCCCCGTCCCGGGGTGGGTGGCGTAGCTCCAGCTCGATTTGAGTGCCGATCCTGACAGAGCACTAGGACTCCAACAAGTGATTCCGTTGTTGCCTTTTGGTTACGCGACGGAATCTGTCGACCAGGTGTCGAGTCGGCGCGGAAAAGGGCGGACGGAATGTCAGTGGTGCGTGCCAGACTCGCGTGCATGGGGAAGATCGACGGGCTGGAAGCCCTGATCAGGGAAGTTCGGGCTGGGTCCCGCATCAAGTATCTGCATTTCTGGGGGCACCGGCCGCGGGCAGACGGCCGGATCGGCGCGAGCTGTCTGAGCCAGTGGTGGCCGTCACCTTTCGTGGTCGACGGTGTGGCATACGCGACGGCCGAGCACTGGATGATGGCCGGCAAGGCCCGGCTGTTCGGGGACGCGCAGGCGGAGCGCCGGGTGCTGGCGGCGGAGCATCCCGCCGAGGCGAAGAAGGCGGGGCGGCTGGTCCGCGACTTCGACGAGGCGGCCTGGGAGCGTGAGCGCTTCCGGATCGTGGTCGAGGGCAGCGTGCACAAGTTCGCGGCCGACGACGCCCTCCGGGAGTTCCTGCTGGGCACCGGTGACCGGATCCTGGTGGAAGCGAGCCCCGTGGACCGCGTCTGGGGCATAGGCCTCGCCGCGAGCGACGAGGCCGCCTCGGACCCCGAGCGCTGGAGAGGACCCAACCTGCTGGGCTTCGCGCTGATGGAGGCGCGGGAGAGGTTGGCGGCTGCGGGGGTCTCGCGGGGTGCGGGTCAGCCCTTGTAGAACGCGATGGCGAAGGCGAACAGTCCGAGCACCAGCACGACGCCCGCGGCGCCGCAGATGATCCCCGCCAGGGCCACGCCCGGGTTGGTGGCCTCGCCTCGGCGGGCCTTGCCCCGGCCCAGGGCACCGAGGATCACGGCCAGGATGCCCATCACCAGAGCCAGCGGCCAGGCGCAGAAGCCGACCGTCGCGAGGATGCCCAGCACCAGCGAGGCCGTGCCCATGCCGTTGTTCGGCTGCGGCTGCAGACCACCCGGCCAGCCGTAACCGCCGGTCGCGGGATAGGCGGGGATGCCGGGCCCGCCGTAGCCCGGCTGCGGCTGCTGGGCCGGGTAGGCGTACGCGGCCGACGCGGCCGGGTAGCCGTACGGCGCCTGTCCGGGGCCGTCGGGGGATATGGGCGGCGGGGGGACCGGGACCGTTTCCTGGGGGTGGGCCGGGGGTGCCATGGGCGGGGCGTAGGGGCTGACGGGGGCGGTGGAGGCCGGGGCAGCGTACGCAGACGCGGGAGCTCCGGCCGGGGACCCGGCGGCGGGCGGGGCGAACGGGTTCGCCGGGGGCACGGGGGCCGGGGGCGCGAACGGGTTCGCGGGGGCGCCGGCCGACGGTGTGGAAGCCGGAGGCACGGAGGTCGGGGGCGCGAACGGGTTGACCGGAGCGCCGGTCGACAGCTCGGAGTTCGGGGGTATGGAGGCCTGAGGCGCGGAGGTCGGTGGCGCGAACGGGTTGACCGGAGCGCCGGTCGACGGTGCAGCGGCGTGGGGCGACGAGGTCGGAGGCGCGAACGGGTTCGCCGGGGTGTCCCCCGCGGGGCCGGAGGTCGGTGGGGCGAAGGGTTCGGCGGGCTTGGCCCACGCCGGGGGCACCGCGTCGGCAGGCTTGGCCCACGCCGGGGGCACCGCATCGGCGGGCTCGTCCGTGGTGGGGAGGGACGTGACCGTCTGCTGGTCGTGGACGGAAGGGTGCGGTGCCGGGGCTGCGGACGCGCCGGAGAAGACCGTGTCACCGGGGCCCTGTCGGCTCGCGGGTGATGCCCACGGGTCGGCGCTCTCGGGCTGCGCGGTTCCCTGCCCCGGCTCGTCCTGCGGCGCCTGCTCCACCGGTCGGTGCTCGACAGCCCCGTCGTCCGACGGCTCGGACGCGGCCCGCTCCCCTGTCCCCTTGTTCTCCCCGCTCCCCTTGTCCAGGGAGAGCCGAGGTGACGCGGGCCGGTCCCCGGTGTCGTGCTCCGGCGGCAGCGGCTGTGGCACCTCGTCGGACATGGCTCGGGACCCCCCTGTGATCGATGTCCTGTCATGCTACGGCGAGGCGCGGGCCGTCTGAGGCGGGGGCCTACGATGAGCCCGAGTCACCGATCAGCCGATCACCCGCGCCCGGACCACGGACCTCGTCCTCCGGGCGCCGTTCCCGGGGAGGAACCCTTGACCGACCGCAGCTCCATAACCGCCGAAGGCGCGCCCGAGCGCGATCTGCACGCCTTCATCGCCGGACTGCCCAAGGCCGAACTGCACGTCCACCACGTCGGCTCCGCCTCCCCGCGCATCGTCTCGGAACTGGCCGCCCGCCACCCCGACTCCAAGGTCCCCACCGACCCCGAGGCGCTGGTCGACTACTTCACGTTCACGGACTTCGCGCACTTCATCGACGTGTACCTGTCCGTCGTGGACCTGATCCGCACCCCGGAGGACGTCCGGCTGCTGACCTACGAGGTGGCCCGCGACCTGGCCCGGCAGCAGGTGCGGTACGCCGAGCTGACGATCACGCCCTTCTCGTCCACCCGTCGCGGTATCGACGAGCGCGCCTTCATGGACGCGATCGAGGACGCCCGCAAGGCGGCCGAGGCCGAGTTCGGGACCGTACTGCGCTGGTGCTTCGACATCCCCGGCGAGGCCGGACTCCAGGCCGCCGAGGAGACCACCCGCCTCGCCACCGACGACCGGGTCCGCCCGGAGGGCCTGGTGTCGTTCGGGCTCGGCGGGCCCGAGATCGGCGTGCCCCGGCCGCAGTTCAAGCCGTACTTCGACCAGGCCATCGCCGCGGGCCTGCGCTCCGTCCCGCACGCCGGGGAGACGACCGGCCCGGAGACGGTGTGGGACGCGCTGAACGAGCTGCGCGCCGAGCGGATCGGGCACGGCACCAGCTCCGCGCAGGACCCCAGGCTGCTCGCCCATCTCGCCGAGCACCGCATCGCGCTGGAGGTCTGCCCGACCTCCAACATCGCCACCCGCGCGGTCCGCACCCTGGACGAGCACCCGATCAAGGAGTTCACCAAGGCCGGCGTGCTGGTGACGATCAACTCCGACGACCCGCCGATGTTCGGCACCGACCTCAACACCGAGTACGCGGTGGCCGCCCGCCTCCTCGACCTGGACGAGCGGGGCCTGGCCGCCCTGGCCAAGAACGCCGTCGAGGCGTCCTTCCTGGACACGGCGGGCAAGGCGCGGATCGCGGCGGAGATCGACACCTACACCGCGACCTGGCTCGCCCCCTGATCCCTGGGCCGTGGTCACAATGGGGGCCATGCAGACCGTGACCGCCGTGGCCCACCGCGGCGCCCCCTACCGCTTCCGCGAGAACACCCTCGACTCCCTGCGTTCCGCGCTCGACCTGGGCGCGGACGCGGTCGAGGTCGACGTACGCCTCACCCGCGACGGTGTCCCCGTGCTGCTGCACGACGCGACGCTGGAGCGGCTGTGGGAGCACGACCGGCCGCTGCACTCCCTGTCGGCGGACGAGGTGCGCGGGCTCACGGCGGGCGGGGTGCCGACGCTGGCGGAGGCGCTGGCCGCGACCGACGACAGCCGGGTGATGCTGGACCTGTGCGGCCGGGTCGGCCTGAGGACCGTGCAGCAGGTCATGGACGTGGTGCGGCAGTACGGGGCCCGGGACCGTGTGTACTACTGCGCGCACGCCGAGGCCATGCTCGCCGTACGCGCCGCCGATCCGTCCGCCGAGATCGCCCTGACCTGGACGACCCTGGCGCCGCCCCGGCCGGCGCTGCTGTCCGCGGTGCGCCCCCGCTGGCTCAACTACCGCTTCTCCCTGGTCGACCACGAGCTGGCGGTCCGCGTCCACCACGACGGGTACCTGCTGTCCGTCTGGACCCCGGACACCCGCCGCTCCATGCGCCGCCTCCTCGACCTGGGCGTCGACTCGATCACCACGAACCGGGTCGACGCCCTCCACGCCCTGCGCAACGGCGGCTAGGTCCTTTCTTTTCTATGCGCCCGCGAACTCCAACGGCGGAGCGATCGCCTGGGCGTCCGCTCCCTCTCCCACCCACAGCCGGATCAGCAGTGCGGCCGTGGCCTCCAGGAGGCCGGCGCGGTCCAGTCCGCCGGCGTGCTGCGGTTCGCAGCCGAGGTCGTGCACGAGCCGTCGTACGACCGTGAGCGCGTCCTCGTCGTCCCCGCACAGCGGGACGGCGAGGGGGCGGCCGGCGAAGACCGGCGGGGTCAGCCGCCAGACGCTCTCGTGGCAGAGGTTGAAGGCCTTGACCACATGGGCGCCGGGGGCCGCGGCGGCGATCCGCTCGGCGGCCGCGGGGCCACCGGCCGTGCGGAGGCCGAAGTCGGGGCCCACCGGATTGGTGCAGTCGATCAGCACCCGCCCGTGCAGCACGCCCGCGAGCCCGGCGACCACCTCCACGACCGCCGGGTACGGCAGGGCCAGCAGCACCGCGTCGGTCCCGTGCTCCGCCGCAGCCCGCACATCTCCCTGTGACCGGCTGCCGGCGAGCACGTCATGTCCGGCCCGCTCCCATCGAGTCCCGAGCGCGTTCCCCATGCCACCCGTGCCGAGTATTCCGATACGCACAACTGCCACCCCGTTCAGGCCGGTTGGATTCGCCTACGGCCACGACAGTAGGAAGCGGCTCGGGCACCATTCGGTATGTGACCGACGACCAGGCCTTCCTCGCCGACTGCCGCGCCCGGCTAGCCTTCGACCTGCTCGCCAACACCTGGAACTCCGTGGTGCTGTGGGCCCTCAAGGACGGCCCCCGGCGCCCGGGCGCGCTGCGCGAGAGCATCGGCGGGATCCGTCAGAAGGTGCTGACCGAGACGCTGCGGCGGCTGGAGTTCAACGGGTTGGTTCAGCGGCGGGCGTACGGCGGTGCGCCGCCCCGGGTGGAGTACGAGTTGACGGACCTGGGACGGACGCTGCTCGCCCCCATCGACGCCTTCGGTGCGTGGGCCTTCGCACACGGGGACGAGGTCATGGCCGCACAGGAGCGCTACACGCGCGAGCGCTGAGCCACCGTGGCCGGGTCGGCGGGGGTGGTGTGGGTGACGTACTGCGGGACGGGGGCCGAGTCCCTGCCGTCGTCGCGGACCAGGCCGTGGCGGAGGGCGCCCTGCGCGGGGCCGGTGGTGACGTCCTCGTGCACCGCCTGCCAGGTGGACGGGAAGAGGGGGGAAGGGGATGGGGAGAGCGGGGCGGTCGTGCGGGCCGCCTGGGCGTCGGTGCCGTGCATGCGGGCGGTGCGTCGGGGGTGCGTCCGACGACGTAGGCGCCGCCGGCGACGAGCGTCGCGCCCGCCGTCACGGCCACGGCGGGCTTGGTCGGAACGCCCAGCACCTTCGCGGACCAGCCGGCGGTGGTGGCCGCTGCGGCCGTCTTGCCGCCGAACGCCGGCGACAGGGTGAACCCGGCGGGCACGGGCACGAGGGCGATTCCGGCGATGAGCCGCTCGGCCGGTACGACGGGCTCGCGGGCGTCACCGCAGGAGCGGCAGCCGCCCCGGATGTGCCGGGCCAGCCGTTTGCGCCACACCGAGTGCCGGCCGTGCCAGCGGGCGGTCAGGGCGCGCAGTTCGGGGCAGGACCCGGCGAGGGCCCGCACGATGCCTCGGGAGGTCTCCAGGCGTCCCTTCATCCGCTGGGCGCGGACGGCGGCGTGCTGCCTGCTGATGCCGACGGCCACGGCCAGTTCCCGCCGGGTCAGTTCGCCGGCCACCTCCAGCCACCACAGCGACAGCAGCTGCCGGTCGTCGGGGTTCAACCAGCGCACGGCCTGGGCGACCTCGCGCCGCTGCCCTCCAACTGGAGCCGCGGGACTGAGAGTTCGGAGAAGTCACCGGTCTCTTGCGGCGAACCTCGGCCGGCCGCCGGTCCTTCCCGCGGCGCGCCCGGTCGGGTATCTGGCGCATGACGATGGCCATCAGCCAGGACCGGAAGCTGTCCGGGGCGCGGAGCGTGCCGAGGTTGTCGACGGCGCGGAGCGTGGTCTCCTGGACGACGTCGTCGACATCGGCGTGGCCGTTCAGGGCGCGGCCGACGACGTTGTAGAGCATCGGCAGCCAGCCCTGGAGCAGTTCCTCCAGCGCCCGCCGGTCGCCGGCCTGCGCGGCGGCGACGGTGGCGGACCACTCCCTGCCGCCCACGTCCGTCCTCATGCCCGCACCTGCTCAGCGCGGGCCGCCCTGCGTGCAATGCCCTGGATCACAGTGAGGAGACGCGCCCGGCGGTGGCCGGATAACGGTTTTTTGACCGCTCTCCCGTCGCCTCCCTACCGGGCGACCGCGGTCACGGCCACCGGCAGCGATCGATGCGTGGTGTTCTTCCCGTCGGTGACGGCGATCGTGTAGCGGTGGCGGGAGCCAGGGGTGACTGAATCCGTGTACGTCATCCCCGGCAGGTCCCAGTCGGTGGACCGCTTCTTCGGCGAGGCCACGCGGACGCCGTCGCGGTAGATCTGGTACGTCAGCTGCGCGTTGTCCCGGTCCCAGGTGGCCTGCCAGGTGAGCGTGATCTTGCCGGCGCTCGGGCTCTGGGCCGTCAGCCGGGGCGTCCCCATGGGGGCGCTGTCCTTCGGGCCGGCCGCGAAGCGCGTCAAGCTCTGCTGGGGTTTGTCGTTGACCGTGGTGAATTCGCCGCCCGCCCAGAGGATCCCCTTGGCCATCACCAGCGCGCGGGGGCCGATTCCCTCACCGATCCCGTCGTCCGTGTCGGGGAACCAGTGCAGAATGCGCCGGTCGTTGACCGATTGGGCCAGGAAATGCCGACGGCGTCCATCGGGGAATCCGCCCGGCGTAACGCCGCAGAAGTGGGCGTGGGATGCGCTGTAGAGAACACCCTTGTGCACGACGACGGCCTGAGTGGCGCCCTGGCACATGTCTTTCCATACCATCTTGCCGTCGGACAGACTACCGGCGATGCGACCGTCGAAGATACCCGTTCCCCTGCCCTCCGCGGCCAGATAGAAGTTGGTGTCGTCCCTTGCCAGCGACTTCACCGACGATCTTTCCGGAAGCCAGTCCGGATACGAGGTCACGGTCGAACCGGTCGAGGGATCCAAGGCCACCAGGGCCTGCTGCTTCTCGCCGTTGACCCGGTGGAATTCACCCCCGACGATGACCTTGCCGCGTTTCGGAACTGCCATGATGGCGTGGACCGGCTCATCGATGTCCGCTGTGAACGGCAGCAGTGAGCCGCTGGGGGTGAACGCGGCGATGCGCTTCCTTTCCTTGCTGTCGACGAGTGTGAAGTCGCCGCCCAGGTACACCGTGGTGTCGGTCGTGTCGATGGCGCGGACCGTCGCCGACACCGCAGGGTGGAAGTCCCTGCGCAGCGAGCAGTCGGCCGTGTTGAGCGCGACCGCGCTGGCCACGCCGGTCTTGTCGACCTTGCCGAACGATCCGCCGACGTACAGGACCTTTCCGTCACGCGACGCCTTCAGGGCCCGTACGGTCCCTTCGGCCTCCGAGAAGGAGTGGGCGCAGGGCAGCAGTTTGCCGGTCACGGCGTCGAACGCGGCGAAATTCTTCCGCGCGACTTCCTTCTGACCGGTTTTCGCGCCCGGCGGGCGGACGCGGTCGAAGGTGCCGCCGACGTACACGACACCGCGTGCGTACGCGACCGACCAGACGATGCCATTGGTCTGCCAGGTCGTCAGAGGGGCAGCGGTCAGGGTCTTTTCGCCGCGCGACGGCGAGCCGTGTGCGGCCGCGAGCGGAACGGCAGCGAGAAAGACCACGGTGGAGGCCGTGGCGACAAGCCTTGTCGTGTTTGTCCTCAGACGCATGGAACATCCCGGGGTGGAAGTGCGACAGGGGCGGTCAGTGAGCGAGCGGTTGACGAAAGCGCCGCAAACGATACTGAATACACACATTCCCAAGATAGTTCCCCGGCCGGGACCGACCACCGTGTCACCCGCCGGCAGCATGCCGGGAAGCACCCGGGGGAACCTCAGTCATTTTATCGGACCGGCTTGACCTTTCCGGTCGTTTTATAGGCCTCGAATGGTCTAGGAAATGGAGTCGTAAAGCGCGCCGCCGCCGCACCGTGGAAATGTTGAGGGCACCCAAACACGGACAGACGTCCAGCACTCGAACTCTCGACGGAATAGGCACGAGAGTCCGCGAGGGCGAGATCAGGCGCCCGAGGTCTGGGACCCAAGCAACCAGGAGGAATGCTCGTCATGCGAGTGACTACCCGATCGAAGACACAGTCGCGAAGGCCGAGATGGGGAGCGCGGCTCGCCTGTGCCGGCGTGGCCACGGCCGTGGCCCTCGGCATCGCCGCCAGCCCCGCATCGGCCGCGGCGGTGCCGCCCCTCCCCGTGGACGACAATCCGGCCAAGATCTGCCCGGACAACACGCCGGCACTCAGTGTGGATCCCGCGGACGGCAACGTTCAGGCGTTCGACATCAGCATCCCTGGCGACGGAAGTGGCCACATCACCATCACCTTCAGCAACCAGGCCACTGCGGTCGCGTTCAACATCACCCAACCGAACACCATCGCCGTCAGCCAGGTCACGGTCAAGGGCGGCCCCAACGCCAACCGCTACATCTACAACGCCGCCAACGGCTTCCCCAACGGCATCGACCTGGACTCAGACCTCGTCTCCCCGCTCGTCCCTGGCGGCCTCCCCACGGTCAGCCACGCCGACTTCTGTTTCATCCCCTCCAAGTACTGACAGCGGCGCGGGCCGATCGCGCAGGACCGGCCCGACGGGGGAAAGCCGTGACGACGTTCGCGCATGCACGACCGCCATGGGGCCCGGAGATCCGGGCCCCATGGCGGTCGCAGGCGGGTTTCACGAAACGGGACCACCCAGCGCCTCCAGCCGCTTGATCCTCTTGCGTACGACATACAGCGGGACGATGCCGAACACACCGAACGACATGTCGACAAGGCTCCACCCGAAGGGGATGCCCCGGACCGGTCCGCAGGCGAGCGCGAGCGGGATGATCCCGGCGCAGGCGATCATCCCGAACTCGACCACCCAGATGTTGCGGACCGGGTCCCGGTAGGGCCCGTAGAAGGCGACCGCGATGACGAGATGCGCGAAGGCCAGCCAGTCGGTGCCGTACAGCACGAAGGGGTACTTGGCGTCGACGGTGTCGAGTCCTTCCCGCACCCGCGTGATCCACGCCATGAGTCCGGGCAGGTGCTCGGGCACGGACAGCGCCCGCAACGCACCCTCGGTCCAGCGGAGTTCGTGGACCAGCGGGAAGGCGGTGGTACCGCTCAGCACGAGGCACACGACGAAGAAGACCAGCCAGGCGCGAATGCCCTTGAGCAGGGCGGCTCTGTCGCTCATGACAGGAGCGTACGCCAACATTTGAACGCGTTCAAAACGAGTTCGGACGCCGCGTCGGCCAGAGCGGCAGGTCCTGCGGGGCTGAGTACCGGCCGTGAAGTGACCGATTTCTCGCCTAACTTCAGGTCGGACTTGCGAAATGGGTGTGACTATATGATCAAATCTACCGATGCGTACCCCCCACATACAGACGCATCACCCTGCCCAGTCGGACGGGCCTTCCACCGCAGGGGTTCCGCCCCGCCGTAATCCGTACGACGAACTGGCCTCGCTGGCAGACCATCCGCTGGACGAATTCCTCACCGAGGACAGCACGCCGGCCCCGCGGGACGATGACACCGACGAGCCCTGGGCCCCGCCCAACCACAGGCGGGGCAGCCGCCGTCGTAACCGCGCCACCGGCCTGCCCACCGTGGTCAAAGTCCTCGCCTGGGCACTCACGCTGGCCTGCCTCGTCACCCTCGCCGACCGCTGGGCGCTGCTCTACGCCGAACACAAGGCCTCCGAACGGCTCAAGGACGAGCTGCATCTCGCCGCCGCTCCCGAGGTACGGATCGGCGGCTTTCCCTTCCTCACGCAGCTGGCCACGCGGCGCCTGGACTCGGTCCGGGTCACCGTCCCCGACATCCCGGCCCACCGGGTCACCTTGACCCAGGTCACCGCCACCGCGGACGACATACGCATCGACGGCGACGGGCCCACCACGGTGCGCGGAGCGCTCGTTCAGCAGGTGCACGGTCGGGTCCTGCTGTCCTTCGCCGACATGAACCGCGAACTCGGCGCCTCGCAAGTGGCTTTCACCGCCCATGGCCCCGGCCGCGTCCGGGCCCACGGCGCGCTGCACCTCGCGGGTCACGACCTGCGGGTACGGGCCGACGCCCGCATCCGGCGCGACGGGGAGCGCGGCATCGCCACCTCCGTGGACGGCATGCGGCTCGACATCGGCGACCTCGCCACGTACCGGCCCGGCACCGGGCCTGCCGAGGGCCTCCATCTGACCCGCGCCTCAGCGCGCCGGTTCACCCGGGAGGCGGAGAAGATCAAGGCCATGCTGGCCGTGCCGGAGATCGTGCACCGTCTGGGCGTCCCCGACAGCGCGGTGCGGGCCGCGCTCCACGACGAGGACAGACTCCATCAACTCACCGGCGCGCCGCGCTTCCTGCACGACCTGACCCGCATCAACCTCGTGGACGCAGCCCTCGCCCACCCGAGGCTCCTCGAGCGACTCGGCCTCGACCTGTCCCTGCTCACCGCACTGACCAAGCTCACCCGCCCCCAGATCGCCGACCGCTTCTCCTTCGCCTTCCAGCTCCCGAAACCACCTGCGGGCGCCCTGCGCCTGCAGCGCGTGACGGTGGACAAGGACGGCATCCGCGCCGACGTGTCGGGGACAGGACTGCTGCTGGGCCGATGAATGCGGTGGGGTGAGCTTGACCGCCCTCAGAGGTCTTCCGGCGTTCCTCGCGCAAAATTCCCGGACATCCAAGTAAATTTCCGCCCACCGCTTGGAGATGTCACCGGCAGACGGGGGCGCAGGATGAGCACGGACGACGGCGTCGCCGTGACGACCGGGACGACACCTACCGGTGCAGCGGCGAGCGCCTCGACGAACTGCTGCTCGACAGCGGCGTCGACGCCCTTGGTGTACGACCTGCAGGACATCGGGGCGCGGTTCTACACCTACGTGTGGACGATGTTCGACCTGATGGTCTCGGCGGCCCGTACGGACGTACGGTTCGTGGTCGCCGACCGGCCGAATCCCCTCGGTGGACTCGTCAGCGAGGGCCCGCTGCTCGACCCGGAGCGGGCCAGTTTCGTCGGGCGCGTCCCGATACCCGTCCGGTACGGCCTCACGTGCGGCGAACTGGCCCGGCGGCTCAACGCCGCGCGCGTGCCCCAAGTAGCGGGCGTTGCCGCCGACTTGACGGTGATCGACGCCGACGGCCGGCGGCGCGCCATGGACGCGGAGGCCAATCGGCCTGCCAGGGCCGGCGACGACGTGCTGCTCTAACCCTGAGACGAAGGACAACCCCGTCGATGACCGATCAGACCGATCGCACGACGACATCCCGGGCCGGGATCCGTGGCTTTCGCGCGGGCGACGGACCGCAGGTGGTGCAGGCGTGGCGCCGGAGTGCGCCGGCCGACCCCATCACCCCGGACCGCTTCCGCTCCCTGGTGCTGCTCGACGCCAACTTCGATCCGGAGGGGCTTCGGGTCGCCGTCGACGGCAACCGTGTCGTCGGCGCCGCCTACGCGGTGCGCCGTCTGACCCCGATGTACGGCACCGACCTGGAGCCGGAGCAGGGCTGGATCCCGTTCTTCTTCGTCGACCCGGCCGCCCGCGGGCGCGGCCTCGGCCGTCGGCTGCTGACCGAGGCCCTCGACTGGCTGCACGGCCACGGCCGCACCCGGGTGGACTTCTCCGCATACACCCCGAACTACGTCCTGCCCGGCCTGGACGCCGAGGCGTACCCGGAAGCGGCAGGACTCCTCGAGTCCCTGGGCTTTCGCACGCTGTACGAGGCAGCGGCGATGGACCGCGCTCTGGTCGGCTATCGCTTCCCGGAGGATGCCGCGTACCGCTTGGACGAGTTGACGGCACAGGGCTACCGGTTCGCCACCCCGTCCGACGACGACCTGGTGGACCTGGTCGCGCTCGCCGGGAACTGCTTCAACCCGGACTGGGCGCGCGCGATCCGGGAGTGTCTGGCCGCGGGCACGCCGCTCGACCGGATCGTCGTCGCCCGAGACCCTTCGGGCCGGCTGGTCGGCTGGGCGATGCACGGCGCGTACGAGTCGGTGGACGAGCGGTTCGGCCCGTTCGGTGTGCTGGAGGAGATGCGCGGCACCGGACTCGGCAAGGTCCTGCTCCACCTGGTACTGGAGCGGATGCGGGCCCGCGGTGCGCACTCCGCGTGGTTCCTGTGGACCGGCGAGCAGTCCCCGGCGGGCCACCTGTACCGCAAGGCCGGTTTCACCACGACCCGGCTGTTCGGCGTGATGCGCCGGGAGGCCGCTGCCGGATGACGCCGTCACGACGCACCGGCGGCGGCCTGAGCCGCCGTCACTTCGCCCTCGCGCTCCCCTCGGCGCTGCTCGCCTCCGGATGCGCCGGGCCGCACCAGGGCACCGGGCGGCCCGGGGATCCGATCGTCCTCACCCTGCTCTCCCACTACGCGAGCGGGGAGCTCAAGGAGGCCCTGCAGGGCCCGGTCGACGCGTGGAACGCCACGCACGACCGGGTCAAGGTGCAAACGAAGGCTGTCGAGTTCACGGACCTGCTGACCACGTTCATGGTCCGGCAGGCCGCGGGCCAAGGCGCCGACATCCTCCACCCGTACTGCCTGTGGAACGGCCAGCTCGTCCGGGCCGGCGTCCTGCGGCCCGCTCCGCCGGAGCACGCCGAGGAGATCAGGCGCGGCTACGGCGAGGCCGCGGTCGGCGCCGCGTCGGTGGGCGGCACGGTCTACGGCTACCCCACCGAGGTGCAGACGTACGCCCTCTACTACAACAAACGGCTGCTGCACGAGGCCGGCATCGACGGCCCTCCGCGCACCTGGCGGGAGCTGGAGGAGACGGCCTACCGCACCGCCAAGCGGGACCCGTACGGCAACACACTGGTCCAGGGCTTCGGGCTGTCGGCCTACGACGACTCCACCACCGTCGGCCAGACCCTCGCCCTGCTCAACGCCGCCGGCGGACGGTTCGTCTCCGCGGACGGCAGGAGCACCGCCATCGACTCGCCGGCCGGCCGGGCCGTGTTCGATCTGGAGCACCGTCTCGTCGCCAGAGGCGCGAGCGCCCCCGGCGTCAACGTCTACAAGGCGTTCCCGTCCGGGCAGGTGGCCATGGTGGTCAGCGCCGGCTGGTGGACCGGGAGCCTGAAACCCCTGATGGGCAAGGACTACCGCGATGTCGGCGTCGCACCCGTGCCCGTCCCCGAGGCGGACGACAGGCGCGCCACGCTCTCCACGGGCTTCATGCTGGGGGTCAACACCGCGAGCAGGCACCCGCGCGAGGCCTGGGAGTTCCTGCGCTGGCTGAACACCGAGAAGGTGAGCGTGAAGGGCGCGACAGCGACCCGGATGAGCTCCCTGCAGGTGTCGGTCGGCTCCCTGACCGGCCGCGCCGACGACATGCGGACGCTTGTGGGCAAGGGCGGCGATCCCAACCTGCGCCCGTTCCTGGATGCCCTGGCGTACGCCGTACCGGAGCCGAACGTGCCGGGCGCCCAGCAGGCCAAGTCGCTGCTGCGCAAGAACATCGAGGCGCTGTGGACCGGTCAGCAGTCGGTCGACGAGGCACTGCGCACCATCCGCCGTCAGGTCGATCAGGAGGTGGCGCGCTCATGGTGAACACGCTGACTCCGGAGCCGACCGATCGGGCGGCGCACAGCCCGCTCCCCGCCAGGCCTGCCGTCGACGGCCGCGACCGGACCCGGCGTCGCCAGACCGTCGTCGCCTACCTCTTCCTGGCACCGACGCTGCTGTTCTACTCGGTCTTCCTGTTCCTGCCGCTCGGCTTCGCGCTGCTGCTGTCGATGTCCCGCTGGGCCGGGTTCAGGCTCGGCGACATCGATCCGGTCGGCCTGGACAACTTCACCGGCCTCTTCGCGGACGGATCGACGTTCCTGGCGCCGATCCTCACCAACACGCTGCTGTTCGCCCTGGGCACCGTGGCCCTCGCGCTCGCCGGCTCCGTGCTCGTCGCCACCTGCATCGACAAGCTGCGGTTCCAGGGGCTGTGGCGCACCCTGTACTTCCTGCCGATCGTCACGACCGTCGTCGCCGTCGGCAACGTATGGAAGTACATGTACGAGCCGGGCGGCCTCGTCAACGGCGTCCTCAACGCCCTCGGTCTCGGCTCGGTGGCATTCCTCCAGGACCCGGACACCGCGCTGCCCGCGGTCGTGGTCGTCCAGGCCTGGGCGTCGGTCGGCTCGGCGATCCTCGTCCTGACCGCGGGCCTGAAGTCCATTCCCCACTCCTACTACGAGGCCGCCGCGCTCGACGGCGCCGGGCCCGTCACCGTCTTCCGGAGGATCACGCTGCCGCTGCTGCGGCCGTCCCTGCTGTTCGTGTGCATCACCCAGTTCCTCACCGGCCTGCAGTCGTTCGCGCTGATCATCGTGATGACCAAGGGCGGGCCGGGTGACGCGACCAATGTGGCCGCGCTGGAGATGTACCGGCAGGCCTTCAGTTACGGCGACTGGGGCACGGCGAGCGCCGCCGCCTTCGTACTGTTCGTGGTGGTCCTCGTGGTCACCCTGGTGCAGTTGTGGACCTTCCGGCGCAAAGGGGAGGACGCATGACCCGCCGCCGATTCCCGTGGCTGTCGTATCTGCTGGTCGTCACCGGCGCCGTGCTGACGGTGGTGCCGTTCCTCGACATGGTGATGACGTCCTTCAAGGGGCCCGGCGAGGCCGGCACGCTGCCGTACCGGTTCCTGCCCGAGGCGTTCGACCTGTCCAACTACCGGGCGGCGATCGACCAGCTGGATCTGCCGCTGCTCTTCCGCAACAGCGTCATCGCCACCGGCGTGATCACCGGATCGGTGCTGCTCACGTCGTCACTGGCCGGCTACGCGCTCGCCAAACTCCGCTTCCCCGGCCGGGACTTCGTCTTCCGCCTGGTGCTGTCGACGATGATGTTCCCTCCGTTCCTCTTCTTCGTCCCGCGCTTCCTGATCCTGGTGCACTGGCCGCTGGCGGGCGGCAACGACCTGTTCGGGCGCGGCGGCGCGGGCCTGACCGTCAGCATCGTGGCGCTCGCGATGCCGTTCCTAGTCAACGGCTTCGGGATCTTCCTGATGCGCCAGTTCATGGTCTCGATCCCGGACGAGGTCCTCGAGGCGGCGCGCATCGACGGGGCCGGCGAGTTCACCGTGTGGTGGCGGATCGTCGTGCCGCAGACCAAGCCGGTCATGGTCACGCTCAGCCTGCTGACCTTCGTCGACGCCTGGAACGAGTACATCTGGGCGCTGCTCGTCTCGACCGCCGACCCGGACGTGATGACCCTGCCCGTCGGCATCCAGCTCCTGCAGGACTACGTCGACCCGACCCGCACGATGCCCATCGTCATGGCCGGCCTCGTCCTGAGCATCCTGCCGGTCCTGCTCCTCTTCCTGCTGCTGCAGAAGTACTACATCCGCGGCGTCATGCTCAGCGGCCTCAAGTAGGCCTCTACAGCCCCACGATCCTGTTCCACCGCTTCGCGAACTCCACCCGCTCCGTGGACGTGATGTCCCGGGCGATCCTCAGCCGTTCGCGCATCGTGTCGTCGGGGAAGATCAGGGGATTGCCGGCCAGGGCGGCCGTCTCCTCGTCCTTGGACGCGGCCAGGACCTCCTTGGCCGCCGGGACCGGGCAGACGTAGTTGACCCAGGTGGCGAGCTTCGCCGCGACCTCGGGGTCGTAGTAGTAGTCGATCAGGCGCTCGGCGTTGGCCTTGTGGCGGGCCCGGTTGGGGATCATCAGGGAGTCCGACCACAGCTCGGCGCCCTCCTCGGGGACGACGAAGCGGATGTCGGGGTTGTCCGCCTGCAGCTGGATGACGTCGCCGGAGTACGCCTGGCAGGCGAGAACATCGCCGCTGACCAGGTCCTTGGTGTAGTCGTTGCCGGTGAAGCGGCGGATCTGGCCCCGGTGGACCTCGCGCTCGACCTGGTCGCAGACCTGGTGGAAGTCGTCCGCGGTCCACTTCGTGATGTCGACGCCGTTGCCCTGCATCAGCAGGGCGAACGCCTCGTCCAGGCCGGAGAGCAGGGTCACGCGGCCCTTGAGGTCCTTCGCCCACAGGTCGGACACCCGGCCTATCTCGCGGCCGAGCTTCTTGCGGTTGTACGCGATCCCGGTGATGCCCGACTGGTACGGCACCGTGTAGCGGCGGCCCGGGTCGAAGGCCGGGGAGCGCAGGAGAGGGTCCAGGTACTGCGCCACGTTCGGCTGCTCAGCGCGGTCCATCTTCTGGACCCAGCCGAGCCGCACGAACCGCGCGCACATCCAGTCGCTGATGACGATCAGGTCGCGGCCGGTCGACTGGTGGTTCATCAGCGCGGGGCTGATCTTGCCGAAGAACTCGTCGTTGTCGTTGATCTCCTCGACGTAGTCGACGGAGATGCCCGTGCGCTTCTCGAAGGCCTCGAGGGTGGGCCGCTTGTTCGGGTTGTCGTCATCGGTGTCGATGTACAGCGGCCAGTTCGCCCAGGTCAGCTTCTTGTCGGCGGCGGACTCGTCGGTCACGGCACGGTCGCCGGGCTCGACGTAGGCGGCGGGCACCCCGCAGCCGGCCAGTCCGCCGAGCGCGGCGGTGCCACCGAGGGCGCGCAGCAGGGAACGGCGGGAGACGGGACGCGGAAGCGAGGATGTCTGGGGCACCACGGCAGGATGCCGTGCCGCCCCGCGCACGGACAATCGACGCTGCGTCGAGCCCACCGGACGGTACCCGACACCTTGTCGATCAGCGCCGTATACACAGCCGTACGACAAAGCCGTACGACACAACACGCGGCCCCGGACGGGGAGGTGAACCCGTCCGGGGCCGCGCAGACAAGCCCTGAGGCTCTTGGACTCCTACGAGTCCAGCGACGTCATCACGTGCTTGATCCGCGTGTAGTCCTCGAACCCGTACGCCGACAGGTCCTTGCCGTAGCCGGACTTCTTGAAGCCGCCGTGGGGCATCTCGGCGACCAGCGGGATGTGGGTGTTGATCCACACACAGCCGAAGTCGAGCTTCTTGGACATGCGCATCGCGCGGCCGTGGTCCTTGGTCCACACCGAGGAGGCGAGGGCGTACTCGACGCCGTTGGCCCACGCGACGGCCTCGTCCTCGTCACGGAAGGACTGGACGGTGATGACCGGGCCGAAGACCTCCTTCTGGATGATCTCGTCGTCCTGCTTGACGCCGGAGACCACGGTCGGCGCGAAGAAGTAGCCCTTGTCGCCGACGCGCTTGCCGCCGGCCTCCACGCGCGCGTGCGCGGGCAGCCGCTCGATGAAGCCCTCGACCTGCTTGAGCTGGTTGGGGTTGTTCAGCGGGCCGAAGAGGACGTCCTCGTCGTCCGGCTGGCCGGTCTTGGTGTCCTGGGCCGCCTTCGCCAGCGCGGCCACGAACTCGTCGTGGATCGACTCGTGGACCAGGACACGACAGGCGGCCGTACAGTCCTGACCGGCGTTGAAGAAGCCCGCCACGGAGATGTCCTCGACGGCCTTGGCGATGTCGGTGTCCTCGAAGACGACGACCGGCGCCTTGCCGCCCAGCTCAAGGTGGACCCGCTTGACGTCCTTGGCGGCGGACTCGGCGACGGACATACCCGCGCGGACCGAGCCGGTGATCGACGCCATCGCCGGCACCGAGTGCTCGACCATCAGCCGACCCGTCTCACGGTCGCCGCAGATGACGTTGAAGACGCCCTTGGGCAGGACCGAGCCGATGATGTCGGCGATCAGGACCGTGGAGGCGGGGGTCGTGTCCGACGGCTTCAGGACGACCGTGTTGCCCGCCGCGATCGCCGGGGCGAACTTCCACACGGCCATCATCATCGGGTAGTTCCAGGGCGCCACCTGGGCGCAGACGCCGACCGGCTCACGGCGGATGATCGAGGTCATCCCGTCCATGTACTCGCCGGCGCTGCGCCCCTCCAGCAGGCGGGCCGCGCCCGCGAAGAAGCGGATCTGGTCGATCATCGGCGGGATCTCCTCGGAGCGGGTCAGCCCGGTGGGCTTGCCCGTGTTCTCCACCTCGGCCGCGATCAGCTCCTCGGCGCGCTCCTCGAACGCGTCCGCGATCTTCAGGAGGTACTTCTGCCGCTCGGACGGGGTCGTGTCGCGCCAGGCCGGGAAGGCCGCGGCGGCGGCCGCCATCGCGGCGTCGACGTCCGCCTGTCCGGACAGCGGAGCGGTGGCGTACGCCTCGCCCGTCGCGGGGTTGACCACCTCGGTGGTCCGTCCGTCGGCGGCGTCCCGGAACTCACCGTCGATGTAGTTGCGCAGACGACGCAGCTCGGTGCTCACTGCCGGCCTCCTGATCTGGTTCGAGGGTTCGAGCTGTACAGCGTGGCCGGCCTCTCCGGCTGTCCAATCGCTGAGACACCCCAACCCTAGTCGTCGCGTCCACGTTTTCAACACCCCCACTGGCACCAGTTCTGCGAAATCCGCAAGTCTCGGTCTTGAAAACAACGAATTTCATCGCTGGGGCCTTGCGAAACTGTCGAGACGTCGTGCACAGTGAGGTCGTGGCCAGTCGAAGCGCAGACCAGAGGGACTCGTCCCGCGAGTCCAGGAACGGCGGAAGTCCCCAGTTGGACGCCGTCTCCCTCGCCATCATTCAGCAGCTCCAGGAGGACGGCCGCAGGCCGTACGCCGCGATCGGCAAGGCCGTCGGCCTCTCCGAAGCGGCCGTGCGCCAGCGCGTCCAGAAGCTGCTGGACCAGGGCGTGATGCAGATCGTCGCCGTCACGGACCCGCTCACCGTGGGCTTCCGCCGGCAGGCGATGGTCGGGGTCAACGTCGAGGGCGATGTCGAGTCCATCGCGGAGGCGCTGACGGCCATGTCGGAAGTCGAGTACGTGGTGATGACCGCGGGCTCGTTCGACATCCTCGCCGAGATCGTCTGCGAGGACGACGACCACCTGCTGGACGTCATCAACAAACGCATCCGGGCCCTGCCCGGGGTGCGCTCCACCGAGAGCTTCGTCTACCTGAAGCTGAAGAAGCAGACCTATATGTGGGGAACCCGATAACCGTGACCCAGAAGGACCTCAGCCGCACCGCGTACGACCACCTGTGGATGCACTTCACCCGCATGTCCTCGTACGAGAACTCCCCCGTCCCGACCATCGTCCGGGGCGAGGGCACCTACATCTACGACGACAAGGGCAGGCGCTACCTCGACGGTCTCGCCGGCCTGTTCGTGGTCCAGGCCGGTCACGGCCGCACGGAACTCGCCGAGACCGCCCTCAAGCAGGCCCAGGAGCTCGCCTTCTTCCCGGTGTGGTCGTACGCCCACCCGAAGGCCGTCGAGCTGGCCGAGCGCCTCGCCAACGAGGCCCCGGGCGACCTGAACAAGGTCTTCTTCACCACCGGTGGCGGCGAGGCGGTCGAGACCGCCTGGAAGCTGGCCAAGCAGTACTTCAAGCTGGTCGGCAAGCCCACCAAGCACAAGGTCATCTCCCGCGCGGTCGCCTACCACGGCACCCCGCAGGGCGCCCTGTCCATCACCGGTGTGTCGGCCCTGAAGGCCCCCTTCGAGCCGCTGGTGCCGGGCGCGCACAAGGTGCCGAACACCAACATCTACCGCGCCCCGATCTTCGGCGACGACCCCGAGGCCTTCGGCCGCTGGGCCGCCGACCAGATCGAGCAGCAGATCCTCTTCGAGGGCCCCGACACCGTCGCCGCGGTCTTCCTGGAGCCGGTGCAGAACGCCGGTGGCTGCTTCCCGCCGCCGCCCGGCTACTTCCAGCGCGTGCGCGAGATCTGCGACCAGTACGACGTGCTGCTCGTCTCCGACGAGGTCATCTGCGCCTTCGGCCGCCTCGGCACGACGTTCGCCTGCGACAAGTTCGGCTACGTCCCGGACATGATCACCTGCGCCAAGGGCATGACCTCGGGCTACTCCCCGATCGGCGCCTGCATCGTCTCCGACCGCCTCGCCGAGCCGTTCTACAAGGGCGACAACACCTTCCTGCACGGCTACACCTTCGGTGGTCACCCGGTGTCGGCCGCGGTGGGTCTCGCCAACCTCGACCTGTTCGAGCGCGAGAACCTCAACCAGCACGTGCTGGACAACGAGGGCGCCTTCCTGCAGACCCTGCAGAAGCTGCACGACCTGCCGATCGTCGGCGACGTCCGCGGCAACGGCTTCTTCTACGGCATCGAGCTGGTGAAGGACAAGAACACCAAGGCGTCCTTCAACGAGGAGGAGACCGAGCGCGTCCTGTACGGCTTCCTCTCCAAGGCGCTGTTCGAGAACGGCCTGTACTGCCGTGCCGACGACCGCGGCGACCCGGTCATCCAGCTCGCCCCGCCGCTGATCTCCAACCAGGAGACGTTCGACGAGATCGAGCAGATCCTGCGGGCCACCCTCACGGAGGCGTGGACGAAGCTCTGATCCGTCAGCAGCGACTCGATCATCCGACCGGCTGATCAACCCGGCCCCGGTGCCGTCCGTTCGAGTGGGAACGGCGGCCCGGGGCCGTGTGCTGTCCGGCCTCCCGGTGACGGCTGCCTAGCGTTCGTGTGACCGATCGGCCCAGCCTTCGTTCCCCCGGACGAGGGAACAGGCACGGGAAAACGGATCAGAACGAGGTGTACGCCCATGGAGGCCCCGCCGGACAACGACCTGCTGTGGGCACGCTCCCTGCACTTCAGGCACCACGACGGCTCGCCCGGCCTGGCCGGGGTCTCGCTCGAAGTGCGGGTGGGCGAGATCCTCTCCGTCAACGGCCCGCGCGGCAGCGGCAAGACCACGCTGCTGCGGTGCCTGTCCGGTCTGGTCCTGCCCACGCGCGGCGAGGTCTGGTTCAACAGTGTGCCCCTGCACACGCTGGGGCCGCCGGCCCGAGAGCAGCTGCGCCGCGACCGGTTCGGCTGGATCGACCCGGCCCCCATGCTCGTACCGGAGCTGAACAGCTGGGAGAACGCCGCGCTCCCCCTGATGCTGCGCGGCACCGGCCGCCGCCGGGCCAAGGTGGCCGCACTGGAGTGGCTGGAGCGGCTGGACGTCGGCGACCAGGCCCGCAAGCGCCCGCACCAGCTGCAGCAGGCCGAACGCCAGCGCGTCTGCATCGCCCGCACGCTCGCCACCGCGCCCACCGTCGTCTTCGCGGACGAGCCGACGGCCCCGCTGCACCGCCCCGACCGCACCCAGGTGCTGCGCACCCTCACCTCCGCGGCCCGCTCGCACGGCATCACCGTCGTGCTGGCCACGTACGACCCCCAGACCGCGGCCCTCGCCGACCGCACGGTCTCCCTGCTGGACGGGCGGCGCGTGCGGACCGTGCACCTGCCGGAGATCCCGGAGACGGAAGGCCGGGCCGCGTGCTCGCTCTCCGCCTGACCCGCACGGCCCGGCCCGCCGTCCAGCTGCGCCGCCTGCTGGTGGCCGCCGCCTCGGGCGGCACCGGCTTCCTCCTGCTCGGCGCCCTGGGCTACGCGCTGGGCCACCCCGAGAAACCGGGTGCGGCCGCGCTGCGCCTGGCCTGGTGCGTGGTCCCGCTCGCCGCCACGGTGTACTTCGCGCTCGCGGTGGCCCGCACGGATCCCGGCACCCGACCCCGCCCGGGCCTGTCGGCCGTCGGCCTGGGCCCGGCCCGCCTGATGGCGATCTGCGCCGTGACGACGGCCCTGTCCTGCGCCCTGGGTTCGCTGCTGGCACTGCTGGTCTTCCTGCACCTGCGCGGCGACCTGACGGGCATGCCCTTCTACGGCGCGGCGGCCCAGTTCCTGGCCGCGGACCAGCCCCTCCCGGTGCCGGCGGCCCTGACCCTGCTGGCCCTGGTCCCGGGGTCCGCCTCCGCGACGGTGGCCGTGGCGCTGCGCCCCCGGGACCGGCGCCCGCGGGCCCGGGCCGGCCGCGCGTACGGCCGCTTCGGGGCGTACGGCCTCGCGGCGGCCGGGGAGACCTTCGGGGCGTACGGCAGGTTCGGTGCGCGGTGGCGTGCCGTGAGCCGCGATCCGCACCCGGCGGGCGCCGCGGCCGAAGACGGCGTGCAACCGTCCCGTCAGCCCGCAGGAAGTCGTGCCGCTGGAGCGGCACAAGTGGGCGCGAACGGCAATCCGTCGGCGCCAGGGAGCGCAGCCGACCCCGAGCCCGCCGCCCCGGACGCGGACCGGGCCGACTCCCCCACCACCCTGCCGCCTCCTCGCGAAGCGCCTGCCGGCCTCCCCTGGGGCATCGCCGTCGTCGCCGCGGGCCTCGCCGTACAGGCGTACGCGGGCGGCTCCGCCCCCGGCCGTTCCCTCACCGCCCTGCCCGTCGAGGCCCTCACCGTGCTGATCGGCTGGATCCTCACCGCCGTCGGGCTCGTCCTCGCCTCCCCCGGCCTCACCCACCTGTGCGGGCTCCTCCTGCAGGCCGTCCGTCCGGGCGCCCTCAGGCTGCTGGCCGGCCGGGTGCTCATGGCGGAGTCCACCCGGATCGGCCGCCCCCTCGGCGTGGTCTGCGCGGTGGCGTCCGCCGCCTACGCCCTGACCACCCTGTACGGCGGTCCCGCCCCCACCTTCGGCCCCCTGACCACCCTCGGCGTGCTCGTCGTCGCCTGCTGCACGGTGGCGACCCTGCTGACGGCGGCCGTCGAGGCCCGTCAGTGCCGGTCCGAGACCACCGCCGCCCTGCTGCGCCTCGGCGCTCCCGCCACGGTGCTGCGCCGTGCCGCCGCCGTCCGCTCGGCCGCCCTGCTCGCCGTGTACGCCCCGCTCGCCCTGGTGATCGCCCACCTGGCCGCGCTGCCGCCCGCCCGCTGAGGGCCGTACGAAGAAATCTCCTGGGAAAATTCTCCGGGCCACCTTCACGAATTCGCGGGGCGGTCAACGGAGTCCTGTATCACCCTCGTTGACCGGATCGAGCAGGCTCCCGAGGCATTGAAACGTCTCGGTGGTTAATAAGCAGGCAAAGCCAACGGCGTTGGCAGGCCCACGCATTGACACTCTTATGGAGCGCTTATAAACCTGTGAGCCTCCTGGGGGTGCTGGGGCGTCACCTCATCCTCGTCCCGTCTCCCCCTCAACCCCCCGCAGCACTGCACTCTGTAAAGGACAAACGTTGTCCATAACCCGCCGTAGCGCACGCCGTTCCGTGCGCATCCTGGGTGTTGCCTCCGCCTCCGCCGCGCTGGCCCTCGGTGTCGCCGGCCACGCACTCGCCTGCGACATCAGTGAGTTCTCCGCCGAAGCCCAGTGCGACGGCAACAAGGGCACCATCGTCGTCACCGACAAGGACGGCTCCGGCACCCCGGCCACCATCACCGTGTTCTCGAAGAACCCCGCCGGCATCGAAAAGCAGGTGGGCAAGCCGCAGGAGATCAAGGGCTCCGCCGAGGGCACGACGGTGACCTTCCAGGAGAACTGGAAGCCGACCGTCACCTACCGCATCCACGTCAAGGCCGGCGACCAGGTCGACAAGGACATCAAGCCCGACCTGGTGACCCCGTCCACGGCCTGCAAGAAGGAGGAGTCCCAGACTCCGACGCCGCCGGCCACGCCGTCCCCGTCCAAGTCCACGCCGGCCGAGTCCGCGACCCCGACCCCGTCGGACTCCGAGAGCAGCTCCGCCCCGGCGAGCACCCCGAGCAACGCGCCCTCCCCGGCGGCCGGTGACTCGAACCTCGCCGAGACCGGTGCGAACTCCAACACCGGTCTGATCGCCGGTGTCGCGGGCGCCCTGGTCGTCGTCGGCGGTGGCGCGGTCTACCTCGGCATGCGCCGCCGTGGGACGAACAGCGGCAGCTGACGCCTCTCACTCCGTACACCGCCGCGGCCCGTCCCCGTATCCCCGGGGGACGGGCCGT
>NZ_JBVIGN010000004.1:501249-740284 GCF_055570785.1 Streptomyces sp. NPDC031100 | reverse complement strand
GGGGGAAAAAACACCAACAACCCCCCCCCCCCCCCCCCCCCCCCCCCCCCCCCCCCCCCCCCCCCCCCGGCGCCCCCCCCGCGGTCGTGTTCAGCCGAAGCTCGCCCGCTGGAGCCAGAACTCCAGCACCTCGCGGTCGCCCAGCACCTCCAGGCCGGGGGCGTCCAGCGGCAGCCGCCGGTAGAAGGCGAGCAGGACCGGGACGAGCGGGCCGCGCAGGGCGACCGTGGCCTTCTCGTGGCCGCGCCGCCAGCGGATGCCGTCCGCGCCGAACTCCACCAGCCACTCGGCGTTCAGGGCGGGGTCGGCGTCCGTGGCGTGGAGGTGGATGGTGCGCGTGGGCCCGTCCAGGCGGTAGGCCTCTTCGTGGCCGCGGAACTGCTGGAGGAACAGGGCGATGTCCAGCCACTCGTCGAGTGCATCGGCGGCGATCTCGGGCGCCACCTCGTAGGGCACCTGGGCGGTGAGCGTCGCGTCGGCGCGGTGGATGGTGATCTCGTGGGTCATACGGCGGGCCCAGAAGCCGGAGGTCGCGGTCCCCTGCCAGCTCCACACCTTGGTGTCCGGCCCGGCCTCGCGCAGCGCACCGACCACCAGCTCGCCGCTCTTAGCGAGCCACGCGTCCAGGGCAGCCGCGTCGCCCCGCTCCTCCGGTCCCGCGCCGAGCGGCACCTGCTCGTGCGGGATGTTCTCCTCGGCCCGGCTGCGCACCAGGGCGTCCACCCAGCGCAGGGCACGCCCCATATGGCGTACGAGCTGTTCCAGGGTCCAGTCCGGGCAGGTCGGCACGGTGGCGGACAGATCGGTGCCGGAGGTCAGGACGGCCCTCAACTGGGCGACCTGGTGGGCGATTTCGTCGCAGTAACGGTCATGTGCGAGCAAAGTCATAGCCTCACCCTAAGGCGCGGTGATCACGCGAGAACGACGATTTCGGCCACGTCGAACTCGACCCCCACCTCGGTGCCCGTCTCCGGCGCGTCCCGCAGCGCACAGGCGGCCTCCAGGCGCGGGCCGCCGTCCCGGGGCTGGAGGTGGACGGCCACGTGGGTGCCCCGGAAGGTGCGGGCGGTCACCGTGCAGGGCAGGCCCTCGTCGGCGGCCACCAGCCGTACTCCGGCGGGCCGGACCAGCAGCTGCCGGGTGCCCTGGGGTGCGCCGTCGGGCACGGGCAGCTTGCCCCACGGGGTGTCCGCCGCCGCACCCGCCACGGTCGCCGGGACCACGTTGTCGAAGCCCAGGAAGCGGGCCACGAACGCGTCCGCGGGCCGCTGCCAGACCTCCAGCGGCGTCCCGGACTGGGCGATGCGCCCGTCCCGCATCACCACCACCCGGTCGGCCAGCGCGAAGGCCTCGCCCTGGTCGTGGGTGACGGCGAGCACGGTCGTACCCAACCGGCCGAAGAGATCCCTCAGTTCGACCACCAGCCGTTCCCGCAGCGAGCGGTCGAGCTGGCCGAGGGGCTCGTCCAGCATCAGCAGCCGGGGCCGCGGCGCGAGGGCCCGGGCGAGGGCCACACGCTGCTGTTCACCGCCGGACAGCCCGGCCACGGCCCGCCGGGCCGCCCCTGGCAGTCCGACCAGCTCCAGCAACTGCCCGACCTCGGCGTCCCGTCCGCCCTTCGGCACACCGTGCATCCGCAGCCCGAAGGCCACGTTGCCGCCGACGTCCCGCTGCGGAAAGAGCTGGTGGTCCTGGAACATCAGTCCGACGCCGCGCCGGTGCGCGGGCACGCCCGCCTGGTCCCGGCCGTCGAGCAACACCCGCCCCGAGTCCAGCGGTTGCAGCCCGGCCACCGCCCTGAGCAGCGTCGACTTTCCACTGCCGCTGGGTCCGAGGACACACACCACCTCGTGCTCGGCCACATCGAGGTCGACCGCGTCGAGCACGGGCCGCCCGCCGAAGCGCACGGTCGCGGTCGCAAGGCTCAGCAGCATCAGAACTCCCCCGTCCGGTCGGTGCGCAGGCGCTCCAGGACCAGCAGCGCGGCCGCGCACACCGCCATCAGAATCGTGGACAGGGCCATCGCCTGCCCGTAGTTGAGGTCCCCGGGCCGGCTCAGCAGCCGGGCCACGGCGACCGGGAGCGTCGGGTTGTCGGGCCGGGCGATGAACACCGTCGCCCCGAACTCCCCGAGGGACACGGCGAAGGCGAACCCGGCCGCGATCAGCAGCGCCCGCCGCACCAGCGGCAGATCGACCTCCCGCCACACCCGCCAGGGCGAGGCCCCGAGCACGGCCGCCGCCTCCCTGAGCCGTCCGTCCACCGCCCGCAGCACGGGCAGCATGGTCCGTACGACGAAGGGGGCGCCCACCAGCGCCTGCGCGAGCGGGACGAGGATCCAGGACTGCCTCAGATCCAGCGGGGGTTGGTCCAGCGCGATCAGGAAGCCGAAGCCGACGGTCACGGCGGAGACGCCGAGCGGCAGCATGAGCAGCGCGTCGAAGCCGCGCATCAGCCGTCCCGCGTCCCTGCGGGCCAGCGCGGCGGCCGCGAGTCCGCCGATCAGTACGGCGATGGCGGTGGCGGCGACGGCGTACTCGAGGGAGGTCCACACGGCGTGCAGCGGCGCCACGAGGAAGGTGCCGCCGTCGGCGTCGGTCAGGGCGCGGTAGTAGCCGAAGCCGGGTGCGTCGAGGGAGCGCCGTACGAGCACGGCGAGCGGCAGGACCAGCAGCAGGGCGATGGTGAGGAGGACCCCGGCGAGCAGGGCCCACTGCCCGGCCCCGCGCGGCCGGCGGGCGGTCACCTTCGGGTCGACGAGGCGCAGGGCGGTCTCCCGCCGCCGTACCGTCCAGGCGTGCACGGCGAGGATCGCGCCCACGGCGACGAACTGGACGAGGGTGAGCACGGCGGCCGTGGACAGGTCGAAGACCTCGGAGGTCTGCCGGTAGATCTCCACTTCGAGGGTGGAGAAGGTGGGGCCGCCGAGGATCTGGACCACGCCGAAGGAGGTGAAGGTGAACAGGAACACCATCACCGCGGCGGCGGCCACCGCGGGGACGAGGGCGGGCAGCGTCACCTTCCGCCAGGCCCGCAGCGGGGACGCGCCGAGCATCCGGGCAGCCTGCTCCTGCCGGGGGTCGAGCTGGGCCCACAGCCCGCCGACCGTGCGGACGACGACCGCGTAGTTGAAGAAGACGTGCGCCAGCAGGATCGCCCACACCGTGGTGTCCAGTCGTACGCCCCACAGCTCGTCGAGGAGCCCGCCACGCCCGACGAGCGCGAGGAACGCCGTACCGACGACCACGGTCGGCAGCACGAACGGAACCGTGACGACGGCCCGCAGCAGCTGCTTGCCCGGGAAGTCCAGGCGCGCGAAGACGTAGGCGGCCGGCAGGGCCGGCAGCAGGGTGAGCACGGTGGAGGCGAGCGCCTGCCACGTGGTGAACCACAGCACGTGCCGGATGTCCGGCTGGGTGACGACGTCCGCCATCCGCCCGAACTGCCAGGCGCCGTCCGCCTTCAGCCCGCGCACGACGATCGCGGCCACGGGCCAGGCGAAGAAGACGGCGAAGAACGCGACGGGCAGGGCCATGAGCCCCAGCCGCGCCGCGCTCCCTCGCGCCGTCCCCTCGGCTACTTCAGTACGAGCGACGTCCACGCCTTGACCCACTGGTCGCGGTTGGCGGCGATCTTGCCGGGTGCCATGGTCTCGGGGTCCTTGGCGGCCGGCCCGTACTTGGTGAAGTCGGCCGGCACCGCGGCGCCCTGCACCACCGGGTACACAAACATGTTCAGCGGCATGTCCTGCTGGAACTCCTTGGAGAGCAGGAAGTCGATGAACGCCTTGGCACCCTTGGTGTTCTTCGCGTTGCTCAGCAGCCCGGCGAACTCGATCTGCCGGAAGCAGGTGCCGGTCGCGACGCCGGTCGGGGCGGTGCTGGGCCGCTTCTTGGCGTAGATCACCTCGGCGGGCGGGGAGGAGGCGTACGACACCACGAGCGGCCGGTCGCCGCCCGCCTTCTTGCCCTCGGACGAGCCGGAGAACTCCTGGCGGTAGGCCTGCTCCCAGCCGTCGACGACCTTGACGCCGTTGGCCTTGAGCTTCTTCCAGTAGCCCTGCCAGCCTCCCCCACTTTCGGCTTCGCTCGAGCGGGAGGTGCCCCCATCGCCGAACTGCGCGGCGCTGCCCAGCAGGAAGCCGAGGCCGGGCGAGGCGGTGGCGGCGTTCTCGGTGACGAGGAGGTTCTTGTACTCGGGCTTGGCGAGGTCGGCGAAGGTCTGCGGCGGGGTCAGCTTGTGCTCGCTGAAGTAGGCCTTGTCGTAGTTGACGCAGATGTCGCCGTAGTCGACGGGCGTGACCCGGTGCTTGCCCTGGTCGAGCTGGTAGGCGGCGCCGACCGTGTCGAGGCCCTTCGCCTGGTACGACTGGAACAGCCCGTTGTCGAGGGCCCGGGACAGCAGGGTGTTGTCGACGCCGAAGAAGACGTCGCCCTGCGGGTTGTCCTTGGTCAGGATCGCCTTGTTGACGGCCTGCCCGGCGTCGCCGTCCTCGAGGACCTTGAGCTTGTACCCGGACTGCTTCTCGAAGTCCTTCTGCACGCTCTTGGAGAGCGCCCACGAGTCGTGGCTGACGAGGGTCACGGTCTTGGAGTCCGCGGCGCCCTTGGTGTCCGTCGATCCGCACGCGGACAAGGTGAGCAGGCCGAGGCCGACCGCCGCGGCCACGAGGGTCTTGGTGTGCACGTGAGTGTCCTCCTGGGGGTTGGCCAGGAAGAACGCGGCCCCGCCCGGTCCTTGTGAGAGGAATCCGGGCAGGGCACGACAGCTTGAGTGATGACCGAACTTCCTACCCAGAATGACCTGGGCAAGGTTCAGAGGGTCTGCGGCCCGATTGCCGCACTCTCAGCGCTGTGGCGCTCCCCTGTCGGAATATGAAGATGTGGTTGAGGTGGCCAGATTACCGCTCGGTGGCCGCGAGCTGACCACAGGCTCCGTCGATCTCCTGCCCCCGCGTATCCCGGATGGTCACGGGCACCCCGTGGGCCGCAATGGCCTCCACGAACGCCTTCTCGTCCTCCGGCCGCGAGGCGGTCCACTTCGACCCCGGCGTCGGGTTCAGCGGAATGAGGTTGACGTGCACGGGCTTGCCCTTGAGCAGCCGCCCGAGCCGGTCACCGCGCCAGGCCTGGTCGTTGATGTCGCGGATGAGCGCGTACTCGATCGACAGCCGACGCCCGGACTTCTCGACGTACTCGAACCCGGCGTCCAGCACCTCGCGCACCTTCCACCGCGTGTTCACGGGGACGAGGGTGTCGCGCAGCTCGTCGTCCGGCGCGTGCAGGGAGATCGCGAGCCGGCACTTGAGGCCCTCGTCGGCGAGCCGGTGGATGGCGGGCACGAGCCCGACCGTCGACACCGTGATGCCGCGCTGGGAGAGCCCGAGTCCGTCCGGCGCGGGATCGGTGAGCGCGCGGATGGCTCCCACGACCCGGTTGTAGTTGGCGAGCGGCTCCCCCATCCCCATGAAGACGATGTTGGACAGCCGCGCCGGCCCACCGGGCACCTCCCCGTCCCGCAGCGCCCGCATCCCGTCGACGATCTGATGGACGATCTCGGCGGTGGACAGATTCCGGTCCAGCCCCGCCTGGCCAGTCGCACAGAACGGACAGTTCATCCCGCATCCCGCCTGCGAGCTGATGCACATGGTCACCCGGTCCGGGTACCGCATCAGCACCGACTCCACGAGCGTGCCGTCGAACAGCCGCCACAGCGTCTTGCGGGTCGTCCCCTCGTCGGTCGACTGATGCCGCACGACGGTCATCAGCTCCGGGAACAGCGCCTCGCGCAGCTTGTCCCGCGAACCGGCCGGGATGTCCGTCCACTGCTCGGGGTCGTGCGCGTACCGCGCGAAGTAGTGCTGCGAGAGCTGCTTGGCACGAAACGGCTTCTCCCCGATCTCGGCCACCGCGTCCTTGCGCTGGGCGGGCGTGAGATCGGCAAGGTGCCGCGGCGGCTTCTTGGCTCCGCGCGGGGCGACGAAAGTGAGTTCTCCGGGCTTAGGCATGGCTGTACCAGTGTCGCAGATCCAAGTGGATGACCTGAGGTTGTCGCTTCCGGCACCTGTCGTCAACGGTCGTCGCAGGTCGTCACTGATCGCCCTCCTCCAGGAGCGAGGTGCGGCGAGCGTGAGGGATCCCACAAGCGATCCGACCGCTGGCGCCGGGGCACCAAGAGGGCTATCTTCGACAGGGAGAACGACCGGTCTTCCTACCTAGTGGGATGCTGTCTCTCGGCCTTCCGTGCGGGACCGCCTCCAGGTACAGGAGTGCCAGTGGGTTCCCGGCGCACACCGACGAAAGATCACAGGGTTCCATGAAAGCAATCCGTGCCCCGGCCTGGCCGGAGCCCCGCAGAGGCCGCCGTCTCGCGCCCTTCCCGACGGGGTCAGCTCCCCGACCGGATCAGCCGGACCGCGTCCAGCAGGGTCTTGTGCGCGGCCGACCAGTCATCCAGGTAGCCGGCTGCCATCGCGCCGTCGTACAGCATCAGCAGTGCACCGGCGGCCGACTTCGGGTCGGCGTGACCGAGCCGGGTGAGCAGATCCTGGAAAAGGGTGCGGATCCAGTCCCGGTGGGACGTCACCAGGCCGCGGACCGGATGGTCGGCGTCCGGGTACTCGGCGGCCGCGTTCAGGAACGGCGATCCGCGAAATCCGCGCTCGCGGGCATGCTCGGAGATCGCCTCGAAGATCAGGTCGATCGCCGCCGCGGGCGGGTGCTCGGCGGCCAACGGTTCGGCCACCTGCCGGTAGTAGGCGTCCTTGGTCAGCAGATAGGCCACGACCAGGTCGTCCTTGGAGGCGAAGTGGCGGTAGAAGGTCGCCTTGGTCACCCCGGCCTCGGCGATCAACCGCTCCACGCCGATCGCGCGGACGCCCTCGTAATAGAACAGCCGCGACGCAGCCCGGACCAGGCGTTCGCGGGGCGGTAGTTCTCCCTCGCTCTTGATCTCTTGACGTGCGGCGTTGGTGGTCTTCTGCCCAGAGCTGCTCACTTCCCCATTGTGCCCTTGGCCCGGCCTTGAGTGGCCTCCACCCTCGTACGGCCCTGCCCATAGGGCCGTCCTCCCCTACCCGTGCGGCCCGCAGCAAACGTGGCCGCTCATCGAAAGGTTTGAACCCATGACTCGTCGTCTTGAAGGAACCGTCGCCCTGGTCACCGGAGCCTCCAGCGGTATCGGCCACGCCACCGCACTGGAGCTTGCCCGCGAGGGCGCTTCCGTGGCCCTGGTCGGCCGACGCGAGGACCGCCTCACCGATCTCGCCGGGGAGATCACCGCCGCCGGTGGAACGGCCCTGGTCGTGCCCGCCGACATCACTGATGCCCAGGCCGCCGCCGAAGCGGTCGAGCGGACCGTCGAGGGCCTGGGCCGCCTGGACACGCTGGTCAACAACGCCGGCCTCATGCTGCTCGGGCCCGCCCCCAGCGCGGACCTGGACGACTGGCGCCGCATGATCGACATCAATCTCATGGGGCTGATGTACAGCACCCACGCGGCGATTCCCCACCTGATCAAGGCAGCCGCCGAGGAGCCGCGTCATATCGCCGACATCGTCAACATCGGCTCACTCGCCGGCCGCGGCGCCTTCGCCATGTCCGCCGTGTACTGCGCCACCAAGTTCGGCGTCGGCGCCTTCAGCGAGGCCCTGCGTCAGGAACTGGCACGCCAGCACGTGCGCGTGTCCGTCGTCGAGCCGGGTAGCGTCGACACCGAACTGCGCACGCACAACACGGCCGTCGTCCAGCAGCAACTCGCCACCGCCATCGGCGAGATCGATCGGCTGCAGAGCCAGGACATCGCCGACACCGTCGGCTACATCGTCACCCGCCCCCGACACGTAAATGTCGCCGAACTGCTCGTCCGCCCCACCGAGCAGATCTGAACACCAAGCCCGTGGTCGACTGCAGGACAAGCAAGGAGCCATCACGGCTGCCAACCCCCCTCTTGCCAGAGCCCAGACCATCGTCCGTGTCTGCCTGCTGCTGACAACCGCCGTCATGATCGCGGACGGACAGACCGGCACCTACAGGCCAGAGGGCCCGTGTGGCTGTGGTTGCTGTACCTCGCTGCTGTACCTGCACAGGCTGCATCGGCCTCATCTCCTAGCCTCGCGCCGCCTTATGTGGGTTCGGAGACGCCGCTCCAGCGTTGCTCATCAGGACTAGCGCCAGTGATCACAAGAATGATCTCCCGGACAAGCAATGCCAGGGCAGTCCACACGTCCCTGGCACGCTTCATGATCCTCTTGACCTCGTCGGGGTGGTCCTGCACCCACTTCTTTGCGGCCGTCGCCAACCTATATGCCTCCTCGACGGCTATGGCACCAAGGCGTCGGACGGCGCCCTCGATGGCCATGTCAATGAGCTTGTCCCTGGAGTAGGCCACTTCGTCCTCCTGGTTGCTTGCCCACGTTCTTCCCGTGGCAGATATGTCCAAGCGGCGCGTGCCAGAAGTACGGAAGCGCGCCGGAGTTCACCGGGGGCTCGCACCTGGCGAGAGCGTGACATCGGCAACCCAACGAGGTCGGGGAAGGCTCAATGGTCGAGTCCCGCCCCCATCAACCAACCACTCTCCCCAGCTCCCCCCGCACGCCGCACTCGGCCGGCACTCGCGAACGGCGCCTCCTCCATAGTGTCGGCCCGCCTCCTGTTCACGAACACCGCGAGCGGACTTGTCTGGCGCGGCAACTTCAACATCCAGGAGCGGAGGCCCGCTCTCGCGGCGGCTGGCTTGATCGCCGAGGCCGGGGAGGATGGCGAGAAAGGCCGTGGATGGGGTGCTTCTCCCGGCCCCGCGCGAGTCTGACGGCCCAGAGACGGCCCAGTGACCCACACCAGGCCCCCCATCCGCGCCGAACGCGCTGGTAGGGGGCTTATTGCTGCCCAACTACTGCCAGTTCTCCGGGCTTAGGCATGGCCTTAACAGTGTCGCAGTTGACACCGCTTGCCTCGGCCCGTGCTGGTGGAGCTGAGCGTGGTCGAGCAGCGGTATCACGCGGCGATGGAGGTTGCCGCGGGGGTTCCGGTCACTCAAGTCGCTGCCCGGTATGGGAGGCGGTGGTGTGTGAGTTACGGCGTCGGCATCCCGAGCCGGGGTCCGCGCAGGCTGGTCCACGAGTTGGAGCGCAGAGGCACCGTGCCGGTGCCCTCCCGGGCAACGGTCTACGCCTTGCTGGACACTACGCAGGCCCGCCCGGCTCGTGGCCGGTGCTGCGAGGCGGCGCGGACGGCGTCGAGCAAGAACGGGAACGCCGTCGGGAACACGCCAGCCGATGACCCTCCGTGAAGTAACGGTGTCCGCTTCGTAGCATGAGCCAATGATCAGGTCCGTCGGACAGCGCCCCCAGCAGCGGCGCGAGCGGCAGAAGCCGGTGCGCCGTCACCTCCTGTGCGCCCTCGGTCTGGTCGGGACCGGCGTGGTGGTCGTTGCGGCGTTCGTATTCCGCGCCGGCTCCGAGGACGCAGCCTCCATCGGCTCCGCGCAAGCCCCCCAGCGGACGTCCGGGACCGCGGCGTCCGGTGCGCCGGCGGCGCCGCGCCCTGCCGGCAACGTGCGGATCGCCGCCGTGGGAGACATCGTGATGGGCTCGCTGCCGGACGACCTGCCGCCGGATGGCGGCGCCTCGTTCTTCGACCCTGTCGACGACCTGCTCGCCGGCGATGTGGTGCTTGGGAACCTGGAGGGCACACTCACCACCGGCGGTTCCAGCAAGTGCGATGACAACGACAGCCCGAACTGCTTCGCGTTCCACGCCCCGCCGTCCTACGGCCGCTGGTTCAAGAAGGCCGGGTTCACGGTCCTGAACATGGCGAACAATCATGTCGACGACTTCGGGGCGGAGGGGCGGCGCGAGACGTTCGCCGCCCTGCGCTCCGTGAACCTGCCGTTCACCGGCCGCCTGGGTCAGATCACCATCCAGCGGCCACATGGCATCCGGGTCGCACTGATCGGGTTCGCTCCCGACCGAGGGGCGAACGACCTCACGAACATCCCCGCCGCAAAGCGCCTCACCGCCCGCGCCGCAACGATGGCGGACGTCGTGATCGTCATGATGCACGCCGGCGCGGAGGGCTCGGACCGCACCCATGTAGAGCCCGGCACCGAGTACTTCCTCGGTGAGGACCGTGGCGACAGCTACCGCTTCAGCCGTGCGGTGATCGACGCCGGCGCCGACCTCGTCGTGGGCAGCGGCCCGCACGTGATGCGGGGAATGGAGTTCTACAAGGGCCGACTGATCGCCTACAGCCTGGGGAACTTCTCCGGGTACAAGGTGCTCGGCCTCGGCGGCACACTCTCCACCAGCGGCGTGCTGCAACTGACCCTCCGCTCCGACGGCACCTACGTGTCCGGGCGCCTGCGCCCGACCCAGATCGTGGAGCCCGGCACGCCGGAGCCGGGCGGCGAGGCGATCGACCTCGTCTCCAGCGTGTCGGAGGAGGACTTCGGCGCGCACGCCGCCCACATCTCGGCGGACGGGACGATCCAGCGCCCGTAGCCGGGCGCCGGCGCCGGCTCGGCCGCGGCTGTGCCAGGAGGTGGCGGTCCGCAAGTCCGGCGAACACAACCGCCGGAAGATCGTCCAGGGCAGACGTCAAGCATCACAAGGACTTCGACCGGCGCGTCGGCTTCACCTACACCGTCCTGTCGGACCCGGGGACGACGTCATCGGCTGTGTCTACGTATACGGCTCACGGTATACGGCTCATGCCAGGAGCCCGGTGTTACCGACGTCCGCTCCTGGGTCCGCGCGGACCATGCTTCCCTCGACGCCGAGCTCTACCGTGTCGTCAGCGACTGGCCGGCCCGCGAGTGGCCCTTCGAGCGCGTGGCCTACGCACCTCGCTGAGCCATGCGATCCGCGCCGCCACGCGGCCCGGAGAGCAGCAATCAGAAGGCCCGCACGGCACGTGCGGGCCTTCAGATCTGGTTCATTGGTGCGGGACTTGAAGCTTCTTGGGCGTCCGCCGCTCGGCGTCTGCGTCGTCACGCGGTGGGACACTCACCGCTCAACGGTCGATCGCCGGCAGGTCCGTTGTCAGTGCTTGCGTCTATGGTCTCAAGCGCGCGGTCGGTTTCCGGGGGTTCCAGCTCTGAAGGGAATGGTTGCATCCCCGGCCTGTCTGGGGGTGGCTCGGAGACTCGTCCGGGCCTAACCGACGGTCGGGCTTCGTCGATGGCCAGAGGACGACCTGTCAGCACCGGCCGCGCACCCCCTCTCCCGTGGGCGTGGCCGGGCGCACGTTGCGCACTCCGCTAGGCAGCCTTGGGCCGCGCCGCCCCGCGGCCCGGGGAGGGCTCCTGTGCATCCTCGGACCAGAAGGTCTCGTCTTCTCCGAAATCCGGGGCCTGGAAGGGATTTATGGTCGGAGGCGGCGATACTGCAGCGGAACGGCGGGGTTGCCCTTCCAGGGCGGAGAACAGCGACGTCGGGTCGATGAGAGGTCTGCCTTTCGTTGCAGGTCCCTGATGGGGCCTGGCGTGCCGTGAGAGGCACAGAGGTCCTACAGCTTGGTCATCTTGGCGTACGGGCTCAAGATCCGCATCTGCGCCGAGCCGAAATCCACGAGCGCCGCGATTCCTTCCTCGATGCCGACCACTCGGCCGAGGCCGTACATGTCATGTGTGACCTGGTCGCCCATGGCGAAGTGCTTGGGAGCCGGTGTGACCGGGGCCTTGAAGGGGCTGGTAGGCAAATGACGCTTCGGTGCCGCAGGCTTTGTCATAGCTCAGTATGAGCCTACGTGAATCCCGCTCGCTGTGGCCGTCGGCACAGATCCACACGGGAACAGCCGCGTCACGCCACTGACCTGGTGTTTCGAGATCCGCTGAGGCTCCAGAATCTGGCACGGTTGTGGCACCGACCTCAGCCGACGATCGACAGGGCGGCCCCGGCCGTCGTCGCTGCCGGGTGCCGGAAACCGCTTGGCCGGGATCCCGGGTCTCCCTAGGCTGGCCGCATGCCTGCCGCCAAGACCTCGTACGTCTGTCTGTCCTGCCGCGTGTCGTACAAGCAGTGCTACGACCCGTGGCGGGAGCGGACCTGTCCGCGCTGTGCGGGTGCGCTGATGTACGCGGGCTCGGCCCTCGCCACGCCGCGGAGGCGGGACCGGGCCGCCTGGCGGACGCTCACCGTGCTGCTGAACGCGGGCGTCGGTTTCCACAAGAGCTGCTGCGGCGGCCCCGGCTACCGGCCGCGCACCCGGCGCGAGGTGCGTGAGCGGCTCGCGTACGCCCGCCGTACCGGTGAGCCCGCTGAGAGGGCGCTGCGCCGGGTCGAGCTGCCGTGACGGGTCTGGAGGCGCTCACCCGGCTGGCCCCGCCTCCGGAGCCGCCGGTCGACGCGCACGGGGACTGGGCCGCAGCAGAGGCGCAGCTCGGGGTGCGGCTGCCCGCGGACTACAAGCTGTTGGCCGGGACGTACGGCTGGGGCGAATTCTGCGACTACTTGTATCTGCGCACGCCGTTCGGGACGAGTCCTGACAACGGCCTGGAGCGGTACGACGGCCTGCTGGTCTGGGGCGCCACGATGGGCGCCGACCGGCTGTGCTGGCGTACCGACGGGGATCCCGAGGAGTGGCCGGTGGTGGTCGTGGGCCGGGGCTCCGGGCGGGAGGAGTTCGGGCCGGGCGCGGTCGCGTTGGTCGAGGGCTGGGTGGCGGGGCGGGTGCGCTCCGCGGTTCTGGCTGACATGGAGCCGGGCCTAGCGCCCTGGTTCAACGCCTTCCGGCCTCGTCTGCAACGGTGTCTGCGGCTGTCCGAGGGCTCACGGCCGTATGCCGAGCGGCTGCGGATCCTGCGGGACGTGCTGGCCCCGACCGTGGACCGGGGCTCGTGGCAGTCCGAGGACGGCGAGCAGGGTCAGGAGCACTTCGCGACCGGCGACGCGGACTGGCACCTCACCTACGACCGCTCCCGCCCGCACCAGATCCGCGTCTCCTTCCCGCCGGGGGACCGCAGAGCGGCCCGCGACCGTCTCTTCGCCGCCGTACGCCAAATGGGCTGCACGGTCCTGGAGATCACCACCGCGGACGGCCGGCCCCTGCCGGACTGGGACGCCGACGACGTCCAGGCCGAATGAAGCATCCGTTGCCGGGTACGACAACGGGCCCCGCCCTGCGCTGAGGACGGGGCCCGGAAGCCGTAACGCACGCAGCTCACGCCGAGCCGACGAACACCACCATGAGCAGCCAGACCACGGGAGCGGTCGGCAGCAGGGAGTCCAGCCGGTCCATGATGCCGCCGTGCCCGGGGAGCAAGGTGCCCATGTCCTTGATGCCCAGGTCGCGCTTGATCATGGATTCGCCGAGGTCGCCCAGGGTGGCGCTGGCCGCGACCGCGAGGCCCAGCAGCAGGCCCTGCCACCAGGTGCCGTGGTTGATCAGGAAGTGCATGCACAGCGCGCCCGCGACCATCGCGAACAGCACGGCGCCCAGCAGGCCCTCGCGGGTCTTGCCGGGGCTGATGCGCGGGGCGAGCTTGTGCTTGCCGAAGCGCCAGCCGACGGCGTACGCGCCGGTGTCGCTGACGACCGTGAGGAGGAGGAAGGTCAGGACGCGCCAGGGGCCGTCCTTCGCCGTCAGCATCATGGCGACGAACGTGGCCAGGAAGGGCACGTAGAACGCCGCGAAGACGCCCGCCGTGACGTCCTTCAGATAGCCCTCCGGCGGCTCGGTCATGCGCCAGACCAGGACGGCCAGCGCCGTCAGGGCCATGGCGACCCACGCGCCCTCGGCACCCCGCACATACCCGGCGACCACCATCGCCGCGCCACCCACCGCGAGCGGCACGAGCGGCGCCTTGATGCCCTTGCGTTCCTGCAGCCTTCTGGTCAGCTCCCACAGGCCCACGACCACGGCAACCGCGACCACGCCGACGAACACGGCTTTGCGGATGAACAGGGACGCGATGATCAGCACACCGAGCCCGACACCGACCCCTATGGCCGCGCTCAGGTCACGGCCCGCGCTCTTCTTCTGCGGCGCTGGCGCCGGCTGCGGGGCGTCGGACATGGGCTCCGGATTCTGCGTCGGACTCTGTGTGGGGTTCAGCGTCGGATTCGGCGTCGGATGCGGCGAGTGCTGCGCTGCGTACTGCGTCTCGTCTCGGAACAAAGGGCCGCCCAGCCGAGCGGCCCCCCGGTCGTCGTCCTGGTCTCCGCCATACGCGGGTACGTCGGGCACGATGGGCATGGGGCGAGTCTGCTGCGCCTCAGGCGCATCGTACGCGGGACCCGCCGGGGCAGCCCCCTGGACAGGCCCACCCTCGGTGGGCCCCCAGTACCCGGCCTGCCCCGCCTGTGGCGGCGCCCCCCAGGAAGAGTCGCTCATCAGACTTCGAGCAGCTCCGCTTCCTTGTGCTTCAGGAGCTCGTCCACCTGGGCCACGTACTTGTGGGTGGTGTCGTCCAGCTCCTTCTCCGCACGGCGGCCCTCGTCCTCGCCGATGTCGCCGTCCTTGATCGCCTTGTCGAGGGCGTCCTTGGCCTTGCGGCGCACGGAGCGGATGGAAACCCGGGAGTCCTCGGCCTTGGCCTTGGCGACCTTGATGTAGTCGCGGCGACGCTCCTCGGTGAGCTCCGGGAACACCACACGGATGATGTTGCCGTCGTTGCTGGGGTTGACGCCCAGGTCGGAGTCGCGGATCGCCTGCTCGATGTTGCGCAGGGCGCTCTTGTCGAACGGGGTCACGACCGCCATGCGCGGCTCCGGCACGGAGAACGAGGCCAGCTGGTTGATCGGCGTCAGCGCGCCGTAGTAGTCGGCCACGATCTTGTTGAACATCGCCGGGTGCGCACGGCCGGTGCGGATCGCGGCGAAGTCCTCCTTGGCGACCACGACGGCCTTCTCCATCTTCTCCTCGGCCTCGAGGAGGGTCTCTTCGATCACCACTTGCTCCTGCGTGTCTTGAGTAAGGCCCGGCTGCGGTTCCTCGTCGGGGCGGCGGCCGGCTGCGTCGCGTCTTCTTCCTGCACGGTTCCCGACCGGCAGGACATTGTCCATCCCCCGGCCAGGGTGCGTCCCGTCCGTCCCCCGGACAGGTGTCGTACCCCGGGTGACGGGGGGTGTGCCGGTCAGTCCCGGCTGCCCTGGTCACCCACCAGCGTGCCGATCTTCTCACCCTTGACGGCCCGCGCGATATTGCCCTCGGCCAGCAGCTCGAACACGAGGATCGGCAGCTTGTTGTCGCGGCACAGCGTGATCGCGGTGGCGTCGGCGACCTTCAGGTCGCGGGTGATGACCTCGCCGTAGCCGAGGGCGTCGAACTTGACGGCGTCGGGGTTGGTCTTGGGGTCGGAGTCGTAGACCCCGTCCACGCCGTTCTTGCCCATGAGCAGCGCCTCGGCGTCGATCTCCAGGGCGCGCTGGGCGGCGGTGGTGTCGGTGGAGAAGTACGGCATGCCCATACCGGCGCCGAAGATGACCACGCGGCCCTTCTCCAGGTGGCGCACGGCGCGCAGCGGAATGTACGGCTCGGCGACCTGGCCCATGGTGATGGCGGTCTGGACCCGGCTGTCGATGCCCTCCTTCTCCAGGAAGTCCTGGAGGGCGAGGCAGTTCATCACGGTGCCGAGCATGCCCATGTAGTCGGAGCGGGCCCGGTCCATGCCGCGCTGCTGGAGCTCGGCGCCCCGGAAGAAGTTGCCGCCGCCGATGACGACCGCGATCTCGGCGCCGTCCCGGACGACGGCGGCGATCTCGCGGGCGATCTTGTGCACCACGTCCGGGTCGACGCCCAGGCCCCCGCCGCCGGAGAATGCCTCTCCGGACAGCTTCAGCAGAAACCGGCCGCGTACTTTGCCGTCGTCGCTCTTCTGGGCCTTGGTGGTCATGGAGATCCCGCCTCTTTCACGTGTTGCACATACGAAGAAGGCCACTGCCGATGGGGTCGCTTTTCGCTCCCATGCGCGGCAATGGCCTCCTCGTCAGATCTGCTGCCGTCCGCCACGTGCCTGGGTGTGGCGGTGTGCGCGGACGACTGCTGTCGACCCTATCGAGAATTCTCCTCGGGTCGTGCGTCGATCGCGGTACGGACTCAGATGCCGACCTTGATGCGCGCGAAGCGCTTCAGGGTGACACCGGCCTCGTCCAGCACCTTCTGGACCGACTTCTTGTTGTCGAGCGCGTACGGCTGGCCGAGCAGCGTGGCGTCCTTGAAGAAGCCGTTGAGACGACCCTCGACGATCTTGGCGATCGCGGCCTCGGGCTTGCCCTCGGCGCGGGTGGTCTCCTCGGCGATGCGGCGCTCGGACTCGACGACCTCGGCCGGGACGTCCTCCTGGGAGAGGTACTTCGGCGCGAACGCGGCGATGTGCTGCGCGATGCCCTTGGCGACCTCGGCGTTCGGCTTGTCGAGCTCGACGAGGACACCGATCTGCGGGGGCAGGTCGGGCATGGTGCGGTGCATGTAGGCGAGCACGAAGCCGTCGGCGAACTGCGCGAAGCGGTCCAGGACGATCTTCTCGCCGAGGTTGGCGTTGGCCTCGTCCACGAACGCCTGGACGGTCTTGCCGGCCTCGATCTCGGAGGCGAGCAGGGCCTCGAGGTCGGCCGGGGAGGTCTTGGCGACGTGCTCGGCGATCGCGGTGGCGACGGCCTGGAACTTCTCGCCCTTGGCGACGAAGTCCGTCTCGCACTTCAGCTCGACGAGGACGCCGGAGGAGTTGTCGTCGGCGATGATGGAGACCACGGCGCCGTTCTCGGCGGAGCGGCCCTCGCGCTTGGCGACGCCCTTCTGGCCCTTGATGCGGAGCGCCTCGACGGCCTTCTCGACGTTGCCCTCGGCCTCGTCCAGCGCCTTCTTGCAGTCCATCATGCCGGCGCCGGTGAGCTCACGGAGCTTCTTGACGTCGGCGGCGGTGTAGTTCGCCATGAGTCTGTGAGTCTTTCTCGAAGTCTTGGAAGATCGGAGATCTGCACGGTCTGTGATCCACATGTAGCCGCGGATCCCCAACACCGTGCCGACCTACGGGTGAACAGCGGGGGCGGACTTCACCGCGCCGGAGGCGCTGTGGGATGCAGTACCGCCCCCGCCGTCAACACTGACGTCAGGCCTGCTCGCCCTCGGCGGCCTTCTCGCCCTCGGCCGGAGCGGCCTCGGCGGCGGGCGCCTCGGCAGCGGGGGCCTCGGCAGCGGGGGCCTCGTCCTTCTTCTCACCCTCGAGCAGGTCGCGCTCCCACTCGGCGAGCGGCTCGCCCGCGGCCTTCTCACCCTTGCCCTCGGCGGCGACGCCGGAGCGGGCGATGAGGCCCTCGGCGACGGCGTCGGCGATCACACGGGTGAGCAGGGTGACGGAGCGGATCGCGTCGTCGTTGCCCGGGATCTTGTAGTCGACCTCGTCGGGGTCGCAGTTGGTGTCGAGGATCGCGACGACCGGAATGTTGAGCTTCCGGGCCTCACCAACGGCGATGTGCTCCTTCTTGGTGTCCACGATCCAGACGGCGCTGGGCACCTTCTGCATCTCGCGGATACCGCCGAGGGTCTTCTCCAGCTTGGCCTTCTCGCGGGAGAGGACCAGCAGCTCCTTCTTGGTCAGACCGGAGGACGCGACGTCCTCGAAGTCGATCTGCTCCAGCTCCTTCAGGCGCTGCAGACGCTTGTAGACGGTCGAGAAGTTGGTGAGCATGCCGCCCAGCCAGCGCTGGTTGACGTAGGGCATGCCGACGCGGGTGGCCTGCTCGGCGATGGCCTCCTGCGCCTGCTTCTTCGTGCCGACGAACATGACCGTGCCGCCGTGGGCAACGGTCTCCTTGACGAACTCGTAGGCGCGGTCGATGTACGACAGCGACTGGAGCAGGTCGATGATGTAGATGCCGTTGCGCTCGGTGAAGATGAAGCGCTTCATCTTCGGGTTCCAGCGACGGGTCTGGTGACCGAAGTGGACGCCGCTTTCCAGCAGCTCCCGCATCGTGACGACGGCCATGGCCGTTTCTCCTTGAAATTCTCGGTTGTGCCGCGCCCGCCGGATGGCGGCCGCGCCTGACGCCCGCGATGCGCCGTGCCGCGAAGGACCGAGGGGCGCTGGTACGAACCGTTTCCGGCTGCCGTACCGGGGCGTGCGAAGTCGACCCGGTGACCCGGATCGCCAGAAGAAGTGTACGGGACCGTCAGGGCACCGGGTGACGCCGCTGTCCACAACCGGTGAGTTGTCCACAGCTCCCGGCCATGATCGGCGGGGTCGGGGAGGGTTTTCGCATGCGACGTGCGATCCGATGTGTCTCGATGTGTCTGGGCCTGTTGACGGGCCTGGCTGCCGCCCTGCTCGCCCCGCTGGCCTGGGCGGACCCGCCGGCTTTGCCGCCCCCGCCCCCTGGGGCTCCGGTCCCGCCCCTGGCCCGCGCCTGGCCGGTGGGCGCTCGGCCGGTGGTGTTACGGGGCTGGGAGCCGCCGGCGACGGTGTACGGCCCAGGGCACCGCGGCGTGGACCTGGCCGCACCAGCCGGTGCTCCGGTACGAGCAGTGGCGCCCGGCCGGGTGACCTTCGCGGGCCGGGTGGCGGGGCGGGGCGTGGTGTCCGTGCAACTGACAGGGACGGACCTGCGGATCACGTACGAGCCGGTTAGGCCGTTGGTGACGAAGGGGGACGGGGTGGGGACAGGTGATGCGGTGGGGGTGGTGGAGGCAACGGGTTCACACTGCGGCGCCAGGACATGCGTGCACTGGGGCCTGCTCAGAGGCGAGACCTACCTGGACCCGTTGTCCTTGCTGCCACCGTGGCTACTGCACAGGGGGCCGTCGAGACTGCTACCGGTGCCAGGAGTGCCTGGGTAGCTGCGGGCAGTCGTGCCTCCCCCAGTGCCTAACCCACCCCGCCCAGCAGCAGCCGACCTCAGCCCTTCACACCCCGCAGGGCCATGGCCACAGCAGCATCCGTGATCGCCGCGGGATCCTCCGCCGCACCCAGCTCGATCCGCCGCACGGCCGCATCCACGACCCCCTGCAGCAGCATCGCCGCCAGCCGAGGCTCCCCGTGCCCCATCTCCCCCAACGCCTCGACGACCATCGCGACCAGCCCCCCGTGCGCGGCCCGGATCTTCTCCCGCGCCCCCGCATCCAGCTCACTCGCCGAGATCGCCACCACAGCCCGGTGCCGCCGGTCCCCGACCAGCGCCAGCTGCTGTCGCACATACGCCTCGACCTTGTCCTCGGCCGAGGACGCCCGCTCCATCGCCGCCGCGACCTCCGCCGCCCACACGGGGAAGTCGACCTCGCACAGCTCTTCGACCACGGCGGCCCGCGAGCGGAAGTACTCGTACACGGACGACCGCGCCAGCCCCGTGCGCTCGGCGAGAGCCGGGAAGGTCAGCGCCTCCGTCCCACCCTCGGACAGCAGAGAACGAGCCGCGTCCAGCAGGGCGGCTCGCTGCATCGACCGGTGCTCGGCCACGGAGGCCGCTCGAATCCTTGGCACGTCAACCACTTTACGGACACGCCGTCCCGGAAGGGAGGACTCAGCGTCCGAAGCTCGCCAGCTTGGCCCTCAGCTGCAGCACGGACTTGGTGTGGATCTGGCTGACCCGGCTCTCGGTGACCCCGAGCACATTGCCGATCTCGGCGAGGGTGAGCCCCTCGTAGTAGTAGAGCGTGACGACGGTCTTCTCCCGCTCGGGCAGCGTGTTGATCGCCCGCGCCAGGAACCGCCGCAGCTCCCGGTCCTCGGCCACCTCGACCGGATTGTCGGCGGCGGTGTCCTCCAGCGTGTCCATGAGGCTGAGCCGGTCGCCGCCCTCGCCGCCGACGTGCAGCAGCTCCTCCAGGGCGACCACGTTGGCCAGCGACAACTGGCTGAACACGGCATGGAGTTCGTCGACCTCCATGCCCAGCTCGGCGGCGACCTCCCCTTCCGTCGGGGTGCGCCGCAGCCGCGCCTCCAGGGTGGCGTAGGCCCGCTCGACGTTCCGCGCCTTCTGCCGGACCGACCGGGGGATCCAGTCCAGCGCCCGCAGCTCGTCGATCATCGCGCCCCGGATCCGGGTGATCGCGTACGTCTCGAACTTGATCTCCCGGTCGATGTCGAACTTCTCGATCGCGTCGATCAGCCCGAACACCCCCGAGGAGACGAAGTCGGCCTGCTCCACATTGGGCGGCAGGCCCACGCTCACCCGGCCCGCCACGTATTTGACGAGCGGCGAGTAGTGCAGGATCAGCTGCTCCCGCAGCCGGTCGTCCCCCGTCGCCTTGTACGACCGCCACAGCTCGTCGAGCGTCGAGGGAGCGGGCGGCCGCACGCTGCCACCGTCGCGGGCGGCTGGGGGGATGGCCGCCCGGTCGGACCCGGAGGTGTGCTGGGGCATTCGTCGCCTTGTGCCGTTCTGCCGTGAAGTGCCGAGAAGTGCCGTGTTGCGCTAGGAAGTGGGGGGAGTGAGCGGGGTGGGGCGGGCTGGGTGGTCGTGGGGTGAACTGGGCTACCTGGGTGAGCTGTCTGTCTGATGTCGAGTTGGCGCGGTCTGCGCCCGGACTTTCGTGAGCGTAGCGTGACTGAGGAGTCGCGGTGTGCGAACAGCGAGGCTCCACCCGTGCGCGGACCCCTTCCGCCGTCTGCACGACCGCGCGGCGCAGCTCGCTCTGTGTGATCGGGCCGAGGCGTCAACTCCGGGAAATCCCAAGGGCGTAGGGGATTCCCCCGGACGGCCGAACACGCTCGGTCAGGATGGCCCGAGGCCGCCCCGGGCCGCGATCATCGCCTGGCGTGTCAACTTCCAGCCATCGCCGTGTCGTTCGACGTAACCAAGTGCTCGGAGTTCGTACAGTCTCGCGATCGCGTCGTCCGGCGTGGTGCGCGCGCCGCACGCGATCTCCTCGGCGCGGGCCGTACGGTTTCCGGGCAGGGCGGCGAGGACGGCCCGGGCGGCCGGTTCCAGCAGGTCGCGCGGGAGCACGGGACCCCGGCGGGGCGGGGCGAGCTCGCCCATGTCGCCCACGAGTTCGACGACCTCCGCGGCGTCGGTGACCAGGACGGCGTCGCCGCGCAGCAGCTCGTGCACACCGGCCGAGAGACCGCTGGTGACGGGCCCGGGCACCCCCATGATGAACCTCCCGAGGCGCCCTGCGGCCCGCGCGGTGACCAGCGAGCCGCTGCGGCAGGCGGCCTCCACGACGACGGTGCCCCTGGTCAGCGCCGCGATCACTCTGTTCCGCAGGATGAACCGGCTCGGCGTCGGATGGTCACCGGGCGGCAGCTCCCCGACCACCAGGCCCTGTTCCGCGATCCTGTTGATCAGTGCGGTGTGGCCGCGGGGGTAGGGCCGGTCGACGCCGCAGGCCAGGACGGCGATCGTGGCTCCGCCGGCGGCGAGGGCGCCGCGGTGGGCGGCCCCGTCGATCCCGTAGGCCCCGCCCGACACGACGATCCAGCCCCGCTCGGCGAGTCCCGAGGCGAGGGTGGCCGCGACATGGGCGCCGTACTCGGTGCAGGCTCTCGCCCCCACGACGGCAACGGACCTGAGCGCCCACATCCGCAGGCTGGGCCGCCCCCGCACCCACAGCCCCGTGGGCCGGCCGTCCCCGAGATCATCGAGCTGGCCCGGCCACTCGGCATCGCCCGGACACACGAACCGCATCCCGGCGGCGCGCGCCACCTCGAGATCCCGCTCCGGGTCCGCCTGCCGGGCGCGCCCCACGAGGCCGCCCCACCTCGTCCCGCTCACCCCCGGCAACGGCTCCCCGCCGTCCCGCAACCGCCGCACCACCTCCCCCACCCCGAACTCCCGCACCCAGCGCCCACCGACCTCGTCCCCGGGCTCGATGACCCGGGCGAGGAACACACGGCCCAGGAGTTCCTCGTCCGGGCCACCTCGGGTGGTCATGTCAGACTCCCGATGGCCATGGGCACACCCCGCGGCACTCCGGTGCGCAGTTGCAGGGCGAGACAGACGTCGGTGGCGTCCGGGCGGTCGTGGCCGACGAGGTCCGCCACCGTCCAGGCGACGCGCAGGACGCGGTCGATCCCGCGGGCCGTGAGCACCCCCCGCTCCAGGTTGCGTTCGGCCTCGTCCATCGCACCGGCGACGGCGTGGAAGCGGCTGCGCAGCTCACGCCCGGGCACCTCGCTGTTGCTGCGCCAGGGCGTTCCGGCGAGACGGGCGGCCGCCCGCTCCCTGGCTGCGCGGACCCGGTCGGCGACGGTCGCGGTGGACTCGCCGCGGGCTCCGGGTGCGGTGAGCTGGGTGCGGGTCACCGGGTCGACCTCCACCCGCAGGTCGACCCGGTCCAGCAGCGGGCCCGACAGCCGGGCCTGGTAGCGGCGGATCGCCGAGGGCGGGCAGTCGCAGAGGGAGTCCCGCTGCGAGAAGCGTCCGCAGGGGCAGGGGTTGGCCGCCAGGACCATGAGGAACCGCGCGGGGAACCGGACCACGCCCGCGCTGCGCGCGATCACCACGTGTCCGGACTCCAGGGGCTGTCGCAGGGCGTCCAGGGTCTGGCTGTGGAATTCGGGCGCCTCGTCGAGGAACAGCACGCCCCGGTGGGCGAGGGACACGGCACCGGGCCGCGCGACGCCGGGGCCGCCGCCGACGAGGGACTGCATCGTGGCCGAGTGGTGCGGGGCGCAGTAGGGCGCGACATCGATGAGCGGCTTGCCCGGAGGCAGCAGGCCGGCCACCGAGTGGACCGCGGTGACCTCCAGCGACTCCTCCCGGGTGAGCCGGGGCAGCACGGCGGGCAGGCGCTCGGCGAGCATGGTCTTGCCCGCGCCCGGCGGGCCTTCGAGGAACAGATGGTGGCCGCCGGCCGCGGCCACCTCCACGGCTGTGCGCGCCGAGGTCTGGCCCACGACGTCGGCCAGGTCGTGGTCCTGATCGTGCTGTGCGGCACCGATGCTGTGCATGCCGGTGGCCGCGCCTGTGCCCGGCACCCGGAGACCGGCCAGGAGGGGATCCGGGCGTCCCTGATCGCCCGGATCCTCGTCGGGTACGGGTTCGTCGGTGAGCACGGCGATCAGCTGCCGCAGGCTGCGGATGCCGAGCACCGACACGCCGGGGACGAGCGAGGCCTCGGCGGCGGCGCACTCCGGGACGACCACCTGTTCGTAGCCGGCGTCGGCGGCCGCGAGGACTGCGGGCAGGATGCCCCGCACCGGCCGCACCCGGCCGTCCAGTCCCAGTTCCCCGATCATGACGATGTCGGCGAGGACCCGGGGGTCGATCCGCTCGGCGGCACCGAGCACCGCGCAGGCGACGGCCAGGTCGAAGCCTGAACCCGCCTTGGGCACCGAGGCCGGGCTGAGGCCCACCGTGAGCTTCTTCTGCGGCCACTCGGCACCCGAGTTCACGACGGCCGCCCGCACCCGGTCCCGGCTTTCCGTCAGGCTCTTGTCCGGCAGCCCGACCAGTGTGAAAGCCGCCACCCCGGGTTCCAGGTCCGCCTGGACCTCCACCAGCACACCCTCGACGCCCACCAGCGCCACCGAGCACGTACGGGCGAATCCCATCTCAGGCCACCCCCCGCGCGTGTTCGACGGACGGGGCGCCCCGGCGGGGCAGGAGGACGCCGACCAAGTCGATGCGGACGCCTCCGGGCGGCGCTCCTCCGTGGGTCTGGATCCAGCGTTCGGCCAGGGTCAGCAGCCGCCCGGCCTTCTCGGGTGTGACGGCGGCCATCGGGTGCTGGAAAGCGCCGCCCCTGCGCGTCTTCACCTCGCAGACGACCAGCGTGCTCCCGTCCCGGGCCACGATGTCGATCTCACCGGACCGCCCACAGCGCCAGTTGCGCTCCAGGATCGTCATACCGGCCTGGGCCAGCCGCCGCGCGGCCAGATCCTCGCCGTACCTGCCGAGTCCACTGCGTGCCTTGCTCATGTCGGCACCACCTCCGGCGCCAACCGTCACGCATCCCGCCCAGAGAAGTGGATCTTGGTGGATTACTCAGCGGTTGTGGAAAACTCCGTCACCCGCCCGGGAGCTCCAGGTCGGTCTTGTTCAGCTCTTCGATGTTCACATCCTTGAATGTGAGGACGCGGACCTGCTTCACGAAACGAGCCGGCCGATACATGTCCCAGACCCAGGCGTCCGCCATCGACACCTCGAAGAACACCTCACCCTGGACCGAGTGCACCTGCATCTCGTAGTCGTTGGTCAGGTAGAAGCGCCGCTCGGTCTCGATCACGTATTTGAACAGACCGACGACGTCTCGATACTCCCGGTAGAGCTTCAGCTCCATCTCGGTCTCGTACTTCTCGAGGTCCTCGGCGCTCATGGCATGTTCCCCTTCAGCCGTGCGATCCCACCATTGTGCGCCAGTCCGACGAGCCCTCAGACGATTTCCGTGTCCAGGGTCACGGGCCTGGCGGGGGGACCTTCGTCGAGCAGCGTGCGCAGCAGCTCGGCGAGTCTGGTCGGATACACCGTCTCATGCGCCCGGGTCAGTTCCTGGCACGTCCACCAGCGTGCTCCGGCGACACTGCGCCGCTCAAGATCCGTCAGGCCCTGAGCTTCGGTCGCCGTCTGGGTCGTACGGGCCAGGTAGTACCACTCGTCCTGGTCCCAGCGGCGGCCTGCGAACGGGAAGGAGCACCGCCGGCGCCACAGCACCGGACCGAGTTCGACCTCGGTGATGCCGGTCTCCTCGGCGAGTTCCCTGAGCGCGGCCTCCTCGCGCGTCTCGCTGGCCTCCAGACCGCCGCCCGGGGTGAACCACCAGTCGTCGGCCGGGTCGCCCGGCTCGTGTCCGTGCAGCAGCAGGATGCGGTCCTCGGGGTCGAGCAGGACCACCCGGGCCACCTTGCGCAGGCCGCCCTCGTAGGTGTCCTCGCCCGTCGGCGCGGTCTCAGCGGACACCGGCGGGCTCCGGGCCGGTACGGACGCGGGAGCGGCCGAGCCGCTTGGCGACGGGGCCGTACGCACCACCGCCGAGGACCAGGACGGCGCCGGCGACGATCATCAGCTCGATGGTCCTGAGCGGGCCGGGCTGGGAGAGGGCGCCGAGGGTCTCGAAGCCGGTGGGGCGCTTGAGCATGCCCTTCATGGGCCAGACGACGGCGTCGACGCGGGCGGAGACGGCATCGCTGGACACCGTGCCCCTGGCGGCGTCGGTGAGGTGGGCGGTGGAGTCCAGCGAGCCCAGGCGTTCGTCGCCGAGCAGGAAGAGCCGGCCCTTGGGGACGGTCACGGTCGGGAAGTCCTGGATCTCGGCCAGGCTGCCCGGGGGCAGGTACGGCTCGTCGATCTGTTTGCCGTTGACCGTGAGCTTGCCGTTGGTGCAGCAGGAGACGGTGTCGCCGCCGACCGCGACGACCCGCTTGACCACGTTGGCGTTGGTGACCCAGCTCTTGTCACGGAAGACGACCACGTCACCGCGCCGGACCTCGCTGCCGTCGACGCGCTGGGCCACCACCCGGTCGCCGACGCCGATCGTCGGGCTCATCGAGCTGGTGGGCACGGTGTACGGCCGGTAGATCAGCGCTGCCCACGCGAAACCGCCGAGGAACAGCACCAGGCCCAGCGCCATGGCCACCCCGGACAGCCGGTGTCCGATCCGGCTGCCGCCGGCCTGTGTCGTGCCTGTGCCCGCGCTGCGCGGGGCCGTACGCGTCGTGCTCTCGCCACCCATGGACCCGCACCCTACCCGGCGGTACCGAGCAGGGGCAGCCCCTCTTTCGCGGCCTGAGCCACTGCTTACCGCTTCTTGGACTCCGCGCGGTCCGCCCGCCTGCGCCGCCACAGCGCCACCGGCAGGACCATCGCCACCGCGACGCCCTCCGGCGCCACCGTCAGGGACGCCGCGGCGGAGGGCTTCTGGTCGAGGCCCTGGTCGAAGGTGTCCGGGACCGGCAGGGTGCCCCAGCGGTTGATCGGCCAGGCCTTGACGATGGCGCGCCCGACGACGTCGCGGACCGGCACCATGCCGTGGAACTTCTCGTCCTGGTTGTAGCGCGAGTCCCGCGAGTTCTGTCGGTGGTCGCCCATGACCCAGATGAAGCCCTGCGGAACCTTGACCTTGAACTGACCGCCCTGGTCGTCCTGGCTGCACGGCGTGTTGCCGGGGTACACGTACGGCTCGTTCAGCGCGTTGCCGTTGACCTTCAGCGGGCCGGTCCCGTGGCACTCGACCGTGTCTCCGCCGACCCCGATCACGCGCTTGATCAGGTCCTTCTCCTCCGCCGACGGCATCAGGCCGATGAAGCTGAGGACCTTCTGCACGGCGTTCGGTTCGGGCGTCGGCTCGCCCCTCAGCCAGTTGCCCGGGTCGTGGAAGACGACGACCTCACCGCGCTCGGGCTCGGAGCCGAACCACGGGGTGAGCTTGTCGACCAGGACGCGGTCACCCTGCTGGAGGGTGTTCTGCATCGAGTCGGACGGGATCGAGAACGCCTGCACCAGGAACGTCTTGATCAGCAGTGCCAGGACCAGCGCGATGACGACCAGGATCGGCAGCTCCTTCCAGAAGGAGCGCGGCTTCTTCGGCCGCGGTGCCGCCTCGTCCGTGCCCTCGCTCGCGTTCCGGGGCTGCTGACCCTCCGGCGTGCCGTCGCCGGCCGCCGGGAAGTCGGAGTTCCCAGGGGGCACGGCGCCGTCCGGATCCGGGACGTTCCCTTCCACGGGGTGCCCGCGGTGCTCCTCGCCGTCGTGTCCCGACCGTGCGCCAACCGCTACATCCCCCACGCCAACTCCTTACTCTGTGCCGCCGCCTGCCCCATCCACGGTGCAGGCCCACCACTCCCATAACGAGCGGGAGTTCCGCAGGGGTCGGGAGTCGGGTCATTGCGTTCGGATCGTCGGAGGCAACCCTATGCGACAGCGGAGGGGCCGCGGACGACCCCGACACGGAGTTCGCCACGCTTGCGAAGGTTTTAGGTTCGTCCAGGCTGGTCCAGTGGCCGATCGGCCAGCCGATGACCATGGCGCGGCCGACCACCGAGTCCTCGGAGACCGTGCCGCCGTAGGGCGTGTTCTGGTGGACGCGGGAGTCCGCGGAGTCGTCCCGGTGGTCGCCCATCACCCACAGACGGCCCTTGGGCACGGTGATGTCGAAGGGCATGGAGGAGGGCGAGTTGCCGGGGTAGAGGTAGTCGGCTTCGGTCAGCGGCACGCCGTTGACGGTGACCCGGCCCTGCGCGTCACAGCACTTGACATGGTCGCCGCCGACCCCGATCACCCGCTTGATCAGGTCCTTCTCGTTGTCGGACGGCAGCAGGCCGATGAAGGTGAGGCCTTCCTTGAACTGCTTGACGACGACGGGGTCGTGCTTCTTGGTCGTCTGCTCGTCCTTGAGCCAGCCGCCCGGGTCGTGGAAGACGACGACGTCCCCGCGCTGCGGCTTGGAGCCGAACCACGGGGTGAACTTGTCGACCAGGACGCGGTCGCCGATCCGGATCGTCTGCTCCATCGAGCCCGAGGGGATCACGAACGCCTGGACGAGGAATGTCTTCAGGACCAGCGCTATCAGGACGGCGACGCCCACCAGAAGGGGGATCTCCCGAACGGCCGAGCGCCTGCGCTTGCGCTTCACCTTGCGCTGGAGCTTGCGCCGCTCCGCGCGCGTGCGGCCACCGCCCGGCGCGGAGGTGCGGCGGGAGCCGGTGGGCAGCAGGTTGTCGGCGGGCGAGCTGGGCACGCCGCGCGGTTTGCCGCGGTTACCCATGTGCACCCTCCGGAGCAGGCACACGCGCGTACGCGGCCGGACGGTGCAGGTGCTCCACATGGGCGTACGGCCAGACGATCCAGTCGGCGCGGCCGATGACCTCGCCGACGGGGATCATGCCGCCGCCCGGCGAGCCGAGGTGGTCCCGGGAGTCGCTGGAGTCGCTGCGGTGGTCCCCGAGGACGAACAGGCGGCCCGCGGGCACGACGACGTCGAAGGGAACGCTGGACGGGGTGTCCCCCGGATAGAGGAACGCCGTCTCGTCGACCGGCCGGCCGTTCACCTCGAGCCTCCCCTCCTTGTCGCAGCAGACCACATGGTCTCCCCCCGCCCCTACAACGCGTTTGATGTAGTCGGCGTCCCCGAAATACCCGGTGCCGTCGAAGACAACCACGTCGCCGCGGCGCGGCTGGGCACCGAAACGGTACGCCAACTTATTTACGAGAACGCGGTCCCCGATCCTCAATCCCTGTTCCATGGATCCGCTCGGAATCTGGAACGGCTGCATCACGAAAGCGTTGAGGAGCAGCAAGAACACCAGGCAGGCGAAGAGGGTGAGGGTGATCCGGCCACCGGGCAGCCACCCGGTGATCCGCGACACCAACGCGAAACGCGACCGGCCCTCCGTCCCCGGAGTACCGGGGTGGGAGGAGCGGTCGCGTTCCGTCGGCTGTGCTTCGGTGTCCATCGGAGCCAGATGCTATCCGGCCCCGCCATGAACGCCCGCGCGAGATCAGCTCTCGCGCTTCTCCTTGATCTTGGCGGCCTTGCCGCGCAGGTCACGGAGGTAGTACAGCTTGGCGCGGCGCACGTCACCCTTGGTGACCAGCTCGATCTTCTCGACGATCGGGGTGTGCACCGGGAAGGTGCGCTCGACGCCGACGGAGAACGAGACCTTGCGGACCGTGAAGGTCTCGCGGACACCGGCGCCCTGGCGGCGGATCACAACGCCCTTGAACTGCTGCACACGGGAGCGGTTGCCCTCGATGACGCGCACGTGGACGTTGACGGTGTCACCCGGGCGGAAGGCCGGGATGTCGCTGCGCAGCGACGCGGCGTCGACAGAGTCGAGCAGGTGAGACATTTCGTCTGCTTTCTTCGCTGATGCCACAGGTCATCAACGGCAACTAGGTGAACAAGAGGTCTGCCGTGCGGGTCGGGGCGGGCGTCGTGTCCCCCTGTGGCAGGGGCGCACGCCGGACGGGCGCACAACAGCGGTCTATTCTTCCACGGCCTCGGTCCTGCGCCAAAATCGGCCGTACGACTCGCCCTGCGGGTCCGGGGCCCAGCCCAGGATGGAGAGCATCTCGCGGTCCTTCTTGTCGAACGCCTTGGGGTCGCAGCGCTCGATCAGGTCGGGGCGATTCACGGTCGTACGCTTCAGGGCCTCGTCGCGGCGCCAGCGGGCGATCTTGCCGTGGTGGCCGCTGAGCAGCACCTCCGGGATGTCCCGGTCGCGCCAGACGGGCGGCTTGGTGTAGACGGGGCCTTCCAGGAGGCTGGCCATCGCGCCGGGCGCGAAGGAGTCGTCCCGGTGGGACTCGGCGTTGCCGAGGACGCCGGGCAGCAGGCGCGCGACGGCCTCCGTGATCACCAGTACGGCCGCTTCGCCGCCCGCGAGGACGTAGTCGCCGATGGACACCTCGTACACCGGCATACGGGTGGCGTACTCGTCCATGACGCGCCGGTCGATGCCCTCGTAGCGGGCCGGCGTGAAGATCAGCCAGGGGCGCTCGGAGAGTTCGACGGCCAGTTCCTGGGTGAAGGGGCGGCCGCTCGGGGTGGGCACGATCAGCGCGGGGGCCTGGGCGCCGGTCTCGTAGCCGTCGGCGAGGATCGTGTCCAGGGCGTCGCCCCAGGGGTCGGTCTTCATGACCATGCCGGGGCCACCGCCGTACGGCGTGTCGTCGACCGTGTGGTGCCGGTCGTACGTCCAGGAGCGCAGATCGTGCACGTGGACGTTCAGCTGCCCACGCGCGCGTGCCTTGCCGACGAGGGAGACGTTCAGGGGCTCCAGGTACTCGGGGAAGATCGTGACGACGTCGAGGCGCATCAGGACTCTTCCTGGGACGAGTCGATCACCGCGCGGTCGTCGATCAGGCCCGGCGGCGGGGCGATGACCGCCTTCTGCTCAGCCAGGTCGATCTCGGTGACGATCTCCTCCACGAAGGGGATCAGCACCTCGCTGCCGTCCGGGCGCTCCACGATGAAGAGGTCCTGGGAGGGCAGGTGCGAGATCTCGGTGATCCGGCCGACCTCCGTGCCGTCCTCGGTCACCACGTCGAGGTCGATGAGCTGGTGGTCGTAGTACTCGTCCTCGCCCTCGGGGAGTTCCTCGGGGTCGATCTCGGCGATCAGCAGGGTGTTGCGCAGGGCCTCGGCGCCGTTGCGGTCGCTGACGCCCTCGAAGCGCAGGAGCAGGCGGCCGCTGTGGACGCGGCCGGTGGCGATGGTGAGCGGCCCGGCGGAGGCCGGGTCGGTGGCCAGGACGGCGCCCGGCGCGAGCCGCAGCTCGGGCTCGTCGGTACGTACCTCGACGGTGACCTCGCCCTTGATGCCATGGGCGCGGCCGATCCGTGCGACTACCAGCTGCACGTGTACAGATCTCCTGTCATACGACTGCGGGCCGGGGACGGCCCAGTGGCCCTCCCCGGCCCGAGCCGGTTGCGATGAAGCGTCAGCGGACGTGGTCCACGTCGACGAGGTCGACGCGGACACCGCGGCCGCCGATGGCGCCCACGACGGTACGCAGAGCGCGCGCGGTACGGCCGTTGCGGCCGATCACCTTGCCGAGGTCGTCGGGGTGGACCCGGACCTCCAGCACGCGCCCGCGGCGCAGGTTGCGCGAGGCGACCTGCACATCGTCAGGGTTGTCGACGATGCCCTTCACGAGGTGCTCAAGCGCCTCTTCGAGCATGCTGCTCAGGCCTCGGTCGACTCGGACTCAGCCGCGGCCTCGTCCTTCTTCTCAGCCTTCTTCTTCTGGGTGATCGCCTCACCCTTGCCCTCGTCGTCACCGCCGAGAGCCTCGAACGACGGACGCGCGGCCTTCGGCGCGGCGACGAGCAGCGGCGCGGGGGCCGGCTCGCCCTTGAACTTCTGCCAGTCGCCGGTCTTCTTCAGGATGGCGAGGACGGGCTCGGTCGGCTGCGCGCCGACACCCAGCCAGTACGCCACGCGGTCGGCGTCCACCTCGATGACCGACGGGTTGTAGGTCGGGTGGTACTTGCCGATCTCCTCGATGGCCCGGCCGTCACGGCGGGTACGGGAGTCGGCGACGACGATGCGGTAGTGAGGCGAACGGATCTTGCCCAGACGCTTCAGCTTGATCTTGACTGCCACGGGAGTGGATTCTCCTGGATTTGACGTGGTTGGGCACGGCGAGAAAGCCGCGTGGGGTTGCGGTACCCGAGTGCCCGATGGACGCGTCAGCCGGAGGAGAGAGGGGTCCTGTGCGGCTGTCGAGTACAGCTAGCCATTGTGCCACACCCTGCGGGTCGCTTCCGGCCGAGGGGGCCCGGGGCGCGTCCGGGCATGGGTCAGCGGCACCCGGCGTGGAGGTGAGATACGTCGGGTGCCCGCGGACTACGAGCGGACTGCGGCTGCCACGAGCAGTCGCAGTCTCAGCTCGCAGCCGCTCCCACGACCTCCGGGATGCGGAACGGCTTGCCGCAGCCACCGCACACGATGGGGGCCTGGGCCAGGACCGAGGGGACCACCCGGACGTTGCGTCCGCAGTCGCAGACCGCCTTCACACGGACGCCGCCGCCGGAGGAGCCGTGCCGGGCGGCCGGGCCGCGGAAGGTGCGGGAGGTGTCGGAGGAGGTGGCCGCCGTGTGCGCCTTCAGCGCGCGCTGGAGCCGCTCGATGGTCGGGCGGTAGCGCCGCTTGGCCTCGGGGTTGAGCGTGACCAGGGAGAAGCCGCTGCTGGGATGCGGTTCCTCGGGGTGGTCCAGACCCAACTCCTCGGCGATGGCGAGGAAACGGCGGTTGTGGTACCGGCCGGCGCGGGAGGTGTCGCGGACTCCGCGGGCGGCGGCGATGCCGTGGACTGCCTCATGGAGCAGTCGCTCGAAGGAGAGTTCGTGACCGCACGCGGACGACGACTCCCCGATCAGGGACTCTGGCGCGGCAAGGTCCGGCAGCTCGGGGTGGTACCGCTGAATGTCGGCCCACGCCTGCGCCAGCTCTGCGGCGAGAACAGGTGGTGTCTGTGTCGTGCTCACGTAATGACAACGAGCGGGGGTGCCGCTGTGTTCCTATTCCGGGCCATCCCAAATAATTTGCACGTACCCGTCAGTTGCCGCTGATGCGTCCGGACGAGGGCGGGTGCGCTGATCTGCGGAGAAGCCGCACAGCTCGTACCAAGCCGGTGCGTAGTCTGACGTACGGCCCGGCGGGTAGGTGCCGGGGCGGCTGAGGGCGGTGAATGCGCAAGAGGCGTTTCGGTCGCTCTCGCGTGAAGCCGTCACCTCTGTCAGCGCCGGCGATGCCGGTGACGTTACTGGGTGCGTCCGCGCCCATGGTCACCGCCCGTCCCCCGTGAGCGGCCACCGTACGGTCCCCCAGGTTGCCGGGATGTGAAATCTCGCCACAGTCGGTCCCAGGCCCCAAGCCGGGGCACACGACCCCTGGACGGCACCGCGAGCCGGGAGTTACCTGGCATACGTGGAGAGTGCGAGCGCACGGCACGGGGGCCACGCAATCGGGCACTGCGGCGAACTGTCGGCGGAATGGGGCACTCCTATGACACCTACGCTCGTGCGGGAACACCTGTCTCATCCGGGCTCCGTATCACCCCGGGTGAACCCGTGCGCACGCGCGCGTGACTGGTCCGAGATCCAGGAGCGGATGCTGGTGCCGCTCTACGAGACCGTTTACGAGCGACTTGAAGTGGGCCCTGCCAGCAGGCTGCTGGGCCTGCGCTGCGGCTCCGGGCTCGCCTTGCTGATGGCGGCCTCCAGAGGGGCGGCGGTCACCGGTGTCGACTCCTGTCCGCAGCGGCTCGCGCTCGCGCGCGAGCGCCTGCTGCCGGACCGTCCGCGCGGCACGCGCGCGCGTGGGGCCACGAAACTCGTGGAGGGCACGCCTGCGGACGCGGCCGACGCCGAGGCACCCGCGTACGCCCTGCTGACTGTCTTCGAGCCGATCGGCTGCCTGGCGGGCGACTCCGAGGGGCTCGGCGAGCTGCTGGCGGCCGCGCTCCCGCTGGCCGCGCACGGGGCGGCCGTGGTGCTGGCCGGCTGGGGTCCGCCGGAGCGCTGCGCGACCTCCTCGGTGCTGCGCGTGGCGACGAAGCTGGCCGATCCCCTGCGCACCGCGGGCAGTTGGCGTCCCGCCCGCCGCGACGACCTGGAGGAGGTCGCCCAGCGGGCCGGGCTGAAGCCGGACGGCTCGGGGCGGGTGGCCTGCCCGTTCGGGTACGCCGATCTCGACAGCGCGGTACGCGGCCTCAAGTCGACGGGCCTGTTCGACGCGGCGATCGCGGCGACCGACCGCAAGCAGGTGGACAAGGAGCTGACGGAGGCGCTGCATCCGTACCGCCGCCAGGACGGGACCGTGTGGATGCCGAACGTGTTCCGCTATCTGATCGCGCGCGTCCCCTGATCCGCAAGGGATGCTCCAGGCAGGTCAGTACACCTAGGCCTCGACGTCCTTGGTGAGGCGCGGGATCCCGGCGATCCGGTACGCGTCCGCCTCCTCCAGCGTCTCGTTCTCCAGGAGTGCCTCCGCCAGCGCGTCCAACTGGTCGCGGTGGTCGCGGAGTTTGAGGCGTGCCTCCTCGTAGCACTCGTCGACGATCCGGCGCATCTCGTGGTCGATCACGTCGAGGGTGTGCGGGGCTGCGGACAGTCCGTACGCCTGCTGGGCGTCGCTCGGGAGGGCGGACAGGCGGCCGACGCGCTCGCTCATGCCCCAGCGGGCGACCATCCCGCGGGCGATGTTGGTGACCTGTTCCAGGTCGTTCTCCGCGCCCGTGGTGACGACTCCGTAGACGACGTCTTCCGCCGCCATGCCGCCCAGGGCGCCGATGATGCGGCCGCGCAGGTACTCCTCCGAGTGGGCGTACCGCTCCACCTCGGGCGTGGACATCGTCACGCCGAGCGCCCGGCCGCGCGGCACGATGGTGATCTTGCGGACGGGGTCGGCGCCGGGCTGCAGCATGCCGAGGAGGGCGTGGCCGCTCTCGTGGAACGCGGTGCGGCGGCGGTCCTCCTCGGGCATCACGAGGGTGCGCTCGGCGCCCAGCTGGACCTTCTCCAGGGCTTCGGACAGGTCGGCCTGCGTCACCTGCTCCTGCTTGCGCTTGACCGCGAGCAGGGCGGCCTCGTTGGCGAGGTTGGCCAGATCCGCACCCGTCATGCCGGGGGTGACGCGCGCCAGCTGGGTCAGGTCCACGTCGGAGCCGAGCGGGATGTCCCGGGTGTGGATCCGCAGGATCGCCTCGCGGCCGCCCCGGTCCGGCGGGGCCACGCTGACCACCCGGTCGAAGCGGCCGGGCCGGGTCAGCGCCGGGTCCAGGATGTCGGCGCGGTTCGTCGCGGCGATGACGATCACGCCCTCCGAGCCCGAGAAGCCGTCCATCTCCGTCAGGATCTGGTTCAGCGTCTGCTCGCGCTCGTCGTGACCGCTCATCGAGGCACCGGCGCCGCGCACCCGTCCGATGGTGTCGATCTCGTCGATGAAGATGATCGACGGCGCCACCTTGCGGGCCTCGGCGAACAGCTCGCGGACGCGGGACGCGCCGACACCGACGATCATCTCGATGAACTCGGACGCCGAGGCGGAGAAGAACGGCACCCCGGCCTCCCCCGCGACCGCGCGTGCCAGCAGGGTCTTGCCGGTACCGGGCGAGCCCGCGAGCAGCACACCGCGCGGCAGCTTCGCGCCCATCCTCCGGTAGGTGTCGGGGCGCTTCAGGAAGTCGACGACGTCGTCCAGCTCGCCCTTGACCTCGTCGATGCCGGCCACGTCCGCGAACGTCGTGCGCCCGGTGCCGGGACGCAGCTCGACCGGCTTGGGGGGCGCCTTGCGGCCGAACATGCCGCCCGCACCGCCCAGTCCGGCGCCGAACCGCCGGGCGAAGAAGATCCACACCGCGACCAGCAGCACGATCGGGATCAGGGAGATCAGCAGGTTGGACAGGAATCCGCGCTCCTGCACGACCGGTCGCGCCGTCACCGTGACGCCGTGGCTGCTCAGGTTCTGCCACAGCTTGTCGTCCGCGAAGGCCGGCCGCTCCGTCTTGAACTTGGTGTACTTGCCACCGCCCTCGGGATTGGTGCCGGCGCTCTTGAGCTCTCCCTGGATCGCATCGCCCTTGGAGTAGATCTTGGCGACGTTGCCGTCGGCGACCTGCCTGCTGAACTCCGTGTACGAGATCGTCGGCTGGTTGGCCTGGCCGAAGTAGTTCAGCCCGATGTAGGCCAGCAGGAAGACGATCACCGCGGTGACGAGCAGGCCCCACCATTTGCCGCCCCTGAATCCCCCGCCGGTCCGCCGGGGCGACTCCTCGGGTGTGCCCTCGGCGCGCCACGGCTGGTCAGGAGCCTTGCGTGGAGGCGCCGGATTGCTCATATCTGGACGTTACGGCACACAACGGTCCTCGGCACGCGCTGGGGCGCCCCCCACAGAACACGCGCGAGGGCGCCCCCTCACCGAGAGAGCGCCCCCAGGGACGTACGCGCGGGACTCAGCCCATGAACTTCTTGAACTCGTCCGGCAGCTCGAACTCCTTGCCGCCCTGCTGCGGCAGCCCGAAGGCACCGCCCTGCGCGGCCGCCTCGCGGCGCTGTGCCTCCTCCAGCTCCTGCTGCCTGCGCTTCATCGGGTTGCCGGAGCGCTGCTTGCCCTTGGCCTTCTTCGGCTGCTTCTTGGTCCGGCCGGGGCCGCCACCCATGCCCGGGATCCCCGGCATGCCGGGCATGCCGCCGCCCTGGGCCATCCGGGACATCATCTTGCGGGCCTCGAAGAACCGCTCGACCAGGTTCTTGACCGCGCTGACCTCGACGCCGGAACCCTTGGCGATACGGGCGCGGCGGGAGCCGTTGATGATCGTCGGGTCCTGACGCTCGCCCGGGGTCATCGACTTGATGATCGCACCGACGCGGTCGACTTCCCGCTCGTCCAGGTTGTTGATCTGGTCCTTGATCTGGCCCATGCCCGGGAGCATGCCGAGCAGCTTGGAGATGGAGCCCATCTTCCGGACCTGCTCCATCTGGGCCAGGAAGTCGTCCAGGGTGAAGTCCTGGCCCTTCTTGGACGCCAGCTTCGAGGCCATCTTGGCGGCCTCTTCCTGGCTGAACGTCTTCTCCGCCTGCTCGATCAGGGTGAGCAGGTCACCCAGGTCGAGGATGCGGGAGGCCATCCGGTCCGGGTGGAACGCGTCGAAGTCGTCGAGCTTCTCGCCGTTCGACGCGAACATGATCGGCTTGCCGGTGATCTGGCGGATCGACAGGGCCGCACCACCGCGGGCGTCACCGTCGAGCTTGGAGAGCACCACACCGTCGAAGCCGACGCCGTCGCGGAAGGCCTCGGCGGTGTTGACGGCGTCCTGACCGATCATCGCGTCGACGACGAACAGGATCTCGTCCGGGGAGATGGCGTCGCGGATGTCCGCGGCCTGCTGCATCATCTCCTGGTCGATGCCGAGGCGGCCGGCGGTGTCCACGATCACGATGTCGTGGACCTTGGACTTCGCGAAGTCGATGGAGTCCTTGGCGACCTTGACCGGGTCGCCGACGCCGTTGCCCGGCTCCGGGGCGAAGACGGCGACACCGGCGCGGTCGGCGACGACGCTCAGCTGATTGACGGCGTTCGGACGCTGGAGGTCGGCGGCGACCAGCAGCGGCGAGTGGCCCTGCTCCTTCAGCCACACGGCGAGCTTGCCCGCGAGCGTGGTCTTACCGGCACCCTGCAGACCCGCCAGCATGATCACGGTGGGGGGCTGCTTGGCGAAGCGCAGGCGCCGGGTCTCACCGCCGAGGATGGTGACGAGTTCGTCGTTGACGATCTTCAGGACCTGCTGGGCCGGGTTCAGCGCCTTGGAGACCTCGGCACCGAGCGCGCGCTCCTTGACGTTCTTGATGAACGTGCGCACGACGGGCAGGGCCACGTCCGCCTCGAGGAGCGCGATGCGGATCTCGCGTGCGGTGGCGTCGATGTCCGCCTCGGAGAGCCGTCCCTTGCCGCGCAGGTTCTTGAAAGTCGCTGACAGGCGATCGGAGAGAGTGTCGAACACGGCGCTCGCGGTCCTCGGGGTCGGTGATGGCTGCGGGAATCGCCCTCCAGGGTATCCCGGCGGTGAACGGACCGGGGCAGGGTCACCCTCGCAGGGTCTCCTCGAGCACCCCGGCCAGCGACGTCGCGTCCTCGGCAGGCAGGGGGGCACCCGCGCCGGTCGTGACATAGAACGCATCCACCGCGTTCGACCCCAGCGTGCTGACGTGCATGCTGCGCACCCGCACTCCGGCCTTCTCCAGGGCCATCCCGATCCGGTGCAGCAGCCCGGGGGCGTCCTGGGTCCGCACCTCGATCACCGTGGCGTGGCGGGAGGCCGCCGGGGCCACCGTCACCCGCGGTGGCGGGGCGACCCAGCCACGGCGGCGCGGGTAGGCCGCGTCCCGCTCGGCGAGACGGCCCGCGATGTCGAGGGAGCCGTCGAGGGCGCGGACCAGGTCGGCGCGCAGCCGGGCGGCCTGCGGCAGGGAGCCGTACTCGGCCGCGACCCGCCAGTTCAGCAGGAGGACCGAGCCGTCGTCGACGTCCTCGGGCAGGTGCAGGGCCCGTAGCTCGGCCGTGCGGACGGTCAGGCGGTGCACGGCGAGGACACCGGCGACCGCGGGCAGCACGGCGGGCTGGTCCGGTACGGCGATGAGCAGCTCGACGCCGAGCGGCTCCGGCGTGTCCGAGCCGGAGGCCTCCTCCTCCGCCACCGGTTCCGTCTGCGCGCGCAGGGCGAGGACCGGGCTGCCGGTGCGGAAGGCCTCGATGGCCAGGCGTTCCTGCTCGGCCGTGGGTGCGCCGGGCTCGGGTTCGTCGGGGGCGTCCCCGGCGAGGACGGCGCAGACGCGCCGCACCAGGTCGGCGACGAGGGAACCGCGCCAGGACGACCAGGCGGCCGGGCCGGTCGCGAGGGCGTCCGCCTCGGTGAGGGCGTGCAGCAGATCCAGGGTGCTCTGGGTGCCGACGGCCTCGGCGACGGAGCGGACGGTCGCGGGGTCCTCCAGGTCGCGGCGCGTGGCCGTTTCGATGAGCAGGAGGTGGTGGCGTACGAGCGTGGACAGTACGGCCACGTCGGCGCGGTCGAAGCCGATCCGGGCGGCCACGTCCTTGGCGATGATCTCGCCGGCCACGGAGTGGTCGCCGGGCCAGCCCTTGCCGATGTCGTGCAGCAGGGCGGAGACGAGGAGCAGGTCGGGTCGGCTGACGCGGCGGGTCAGCTCGGAGGCGCGGACCGCCGTCTCGATCAGGTGCCGGTCCACGGTCCACAGGTGGACGGCGTTGCGCTGGGGGCGGCAGCGGACCCGCTCCCAGTCGGGCAGGAGCCGGCTGATCAGGCCCTCCGCCTCCAGGGCCTCCCAGACGTCGACGGTCGGGCGGCCGGAGCCGAGCAGGGTCACCAGCTGCTCCCGGGCCTCGGCGGGCCAGGGCGTGGGCAGGGGGCGCGCGGCGGCGGCCATGCGCCGTACGGCGTGCAGGGAGAGCGGGAGTCCGGCCTGCGCGGCGGCGGCCGCGGCGCGCAGGGGGAGCACGGGGTCGCGTTCGGGGCGGGCTGCGCGGGCGAGCACCACCTCGCCGTCCTGTTCCACCACGCCTTCGGCCAGCGGGGAGCGCTCGGCGACCGGCTTGCCGCCCCCCAGCATGGCGCGCAGGCGAGGACGGACGGCGCGCGAACGCAGCACGCGCCCCACCTCGCGCCAGGTGACGTCACTGGCGTACGAGATCACACGCGCCGCCTCGTACACCTGCCGCAGGAGGGTGTCGGCGTCCAGCAGGCCCAGCTCGGTCGCGACCTGGTCCTGTTCCTGGAGGGCGAGCCGGTCGGTGGCGCGGCCGGTGGCCAGGTGCAGGGCGTCCCGGACGTCGAGCAGGCGCCGGCGCGCGTCCGCGAGGCCCTCGCGCGGGGCGTCGGCCAGCCAGGAGGCGGCCACGGCGCGCAGGGCGGTGGCGTCCCTGAGGCCGCCGCGGGCCTCCTTGAGGTCGGGTTCCAGCAGGTACTGCAGCTCGCCCTGGCGCTCGGCGCGCTCGGTGCACAGCTCCTGGAGTTCGGGGAGGCGCCGCGGCGCCTGGTTGCGCCAGTCGGCGAGGACGGCGGTGCGCAGTCCGGCGGTGAGGCCCAGGTCGCCGACGAGATGGCGGGCGTCCAGGAGGCCGAGTTGGACTTTCAAATCCTCTCCGGCCGTCTTGCGGGCCTCCACCGGGGTGCGCACGGAGTGGTCGAGAGCGAGCCCGAGGTCCCAGACGGGGTACCAGAGGCGGTCGGCCAGGGCGGCGATGGCGCCGGGGTCGCTTCCGTCGTGCAGCAGCAGGAGGTCGAGGTCGCTGCGCGGGGACAGCTCGCCACGGCCGTAGCCCCCGACGGCGACGAGCGAGACGCCCTTGAGTCCGTCGAGGCCGTCGGCGGCCGCCGTGAACAGCCCGGCGAGCCAGTCGTCGGTCAGTTCGGCGAGGGCCGTACGGCGCGGCGGCCCGGACCGCGCCCCTTCGGTGAGGAGGCGCAGCCGGGCCGCCGCATAGCCGCTGGGTCCCGAGTCATCCGCTTCGTTCCGCACATCCGTACCCGTCACCCAGCGACTCCTGTCCTTCTGTCGTGATCAGAGCGCGTCCGGGCCGCGCTCGCCGGTACGGACGCGTACGGCCGTCTCGACCGGCAGGGACCAGACCTTGCCGTCACCGATCTTGCCGGTGCGGGCCGCCTTGACGATCACCTCGATCAGCTGCTCGGCGTCGTCGTCCTCGGCCAGCACCTCGATGCGGATCTTGGGGACCAGGTCGACGGTGTACTCGGCACCGCGGTAGACCTCGGTGTGGCCCCGCTGACGACCGTAACCGCTCGCCTCGGTGACCGTCAGTCCGTGGACGCCGAAGGCCTGGAGGGCCTCCTTGATCTCGTCGAGCCGGTGGGGCTTGACGACGGCGGTGATGAGCTTCATGCGTCCACCTTCTTGCTCTGCGCGGCGGCCAGGGCCGCGGCGGGGGCGACGGATCCGACGACACCGCCGCCGGCACCGCTGAAGTCGTATGCGGTCTCGGCGTGCTCCGCCTGGTCGATGCCGGAGATCTCCTCGTCCTCGGTGACCCGCATCCCGATCGTCTTGTCGAGCAGGAAGGCGAGGACCGCGGAGACGATCAGGGAGTAGGCGAGGACCGCGCCGACACCGGCGCACTGCTTCCACAGCTGGTCGAAGGAGTGGTCGCCGTAGAAGACGCCCGTGGCGGTGGACTGGCCCTTGCCGGTGGCGAAGAAGCCGATGAGCAGGGAGCCGATGATGCCGCCGACCATGTGGACGCCGACGACGTCGAGCGAGTCGTCGTAGCCGAACTTGAACTTCAGGCCGACGGCCGCGGCGCAGGCGACACCGGCGATGGCGCCGACGGCGATCGCGCCGAGCGGGGAGACCGCGCCGCCGGACGGGGTGATCGCGACGAGACCGGCGACCGCGCCGGAGGCGGCGCCCAGCGTGGTGAACGCGCCGTGCCGGATCTTCTCGTAGGCGAGCCAGGCCAGCATGGCGGCGGCGGTCGCGACCTGCGTGTTGACGAACATCAGCGCGCCGACGCCGTCGTCGTTGCCGAGCCACGAGCCGGCGTTGAAGCCGAACCAGCCGAACCACAGCAGACCGGCACCGAGCATGACCAGCGGGAGGCTGTGCGGGCGCATCGGGTCCTTCTTGAAGCCGACGCGCTTGCCGATGACCAGGATCACGCCGAGCGCCGCGGCACCCGCGTTGATGTGGACCGCCGTACCACCGGCAAAGTCGATCACGCCGAGCTTGTAGGCCCAGCCGTCGGCGCCCCAGACCCAGTGGGCGACCGGGACGTAGACGACCGTGACCCACAGGGCGATGAACAGCGACCAGGCCGAGAACTTGACGCGGTCCGCGAGGGCACCGCTTATCAGGGCCGGCGTGATGATCGCGAACATCAGCTGGAAGACCATGAAGACGAAGATCGGGATGGTGTAGCCGTCCCACAGCTCCGTCAGCCCGATGTTGCTGAGGCCGAACCAGTCGGAGTTCCAGCCGATGAGGCTGTTGTTCGTGCCGAAGGCGAGGGAGAAGCCGTAGAGCACCCACAGAATGGTGACGATGCCCATGCTGATGAAGCTCATCATCAGCATGTTGAGGGTGCTCTTGACGCGGACCATGCCTCCGTAGAAGAAGGCCAGGCCCGGGGTCATGAGCAGCACCAGGGCGGAACAGATGAGCATGAAGCCTGTGTTCGCGGATGACAGCTTGGGTGCCTCCGCGGCAAGCGTGATGGCTGGTGCCATCGGCGTCTCCTCGTCGGTTGGTACGGCCCCGTGCGGGCGGTGCCTGAGCGGTCCGGTCAAGTGAGGGGTGGGCGGTTATGCGCCAGAGACTGGCGCAGCGCCGTTTCGGTGGAAGCCCCTCGTTGTTTCACCGGGGTGACGAAGGCGCCCTGCGTGTTACGCGTAGATGAAGTGCGAGATGTTCGGCCGCCGGATCGTTATCGTGGCGCAACCTTCCTCGCGCGCAGGAAACCGGCCGCGGCGGGCCTTCCGATGACCTGGCATGGGGGAGCCGTGTCGGGCAGTTCGGGAGGACCGGCCGCGGCCGGGGCATGGGTGTCCTGCTGTGCTCAGACCGCCTCGGCGGTCTCCGGCAGGTCGACGGCGAGCTGGTCGGTGAGGTCGACGACGGCGGTGAGGTCGCCGAAGTCGCGCACGGCCGTGTCGACCGTCTTTCGAATACGAGTGTTCACACGCTCGGAGCGGACCTTCTTGGCGATCTCCATGGCCCGCGAGGCGTACTCCGTGCTGCGCTCGGGCTCGCGCTGGAGCAGGTGCACGGTCGCCATACCGATCAGGTTCAGCGCATACGACCGCTGGTGCTCGCCGTCCTTGGCGAACAGCTCCACCGCCCGCTGCATCAGCGGCTCGGCCAGCGAGGCGTAGGCCGGGCTGCGTCCGGCGACGTAGGCGAGGTCGCGGAAGGAGTGGGAATTCTCCCCGTACAGCTCGGCCTCGGAGAAGAAGCGGATCCAGTCGGGGTCCGGCTCGTCCCACTCGTCGGCCTCGGCGAAGGTGTTCTCGGCCATCCGGACCGCCCGCTTGCACTTGCCGGGCTGCCCCATGTTGGCGTACGCGCGGGCCTCCATCGCATACAGCATGGACTGGGTGCGCGGGCTGGCACAGTCGCGGCTGCCGTACTGGGCGAGGTGGATCAGCTCCAGGGCGTCGTCGGGCCGGCCGAGATGGATCATCTGGCGGCTCATGCTGGAGAGGATGTACGAGCCGAGCGGCTTGTCGCCGGCCTCCTTGGCGGCGTGCAGCGCGAGGACGAAGTACTTCTGCGCGGTGGGCTGGAGCCCGACGTCGTACGACATCCAGCCGGCCAGCTCGGCCAGCTCGGCGGCGACCTTGAACAGCTTGCGGGTGGTGGCCTCGGGCTGGGGCTCCTGGAGGAGGTCGGTGACCTCGTGGAGCTGGCCGACGACCGCCTTGCGGCGCAGGCCGCCGCCGCACTGGGCGTCCCACTGGCGGAACATCCGGGTGGTGGACTCCAGCAGGTCCAGCTCGGGCTTGGACAGCCGGCCGGGCCTGCGGGAGTCGAGGAAGGGCTCGGACTCCGTCGGGAGGGGCGAGGACGGGGTCGGCACGAGCCAGCGCTGCATGGGCTCGATGAGGGACGGGCCCGCGGACAGGGCCAGCGAGGTCCCGAGGAAGCCGCGCCGCGCCAGCATCAGGTCGCTGCGCGAGAACTCGCTGAGCAGGGCCACCGTCTGCGGGCCCGTCCAGGGCAGGTCGACGCCGGACGCGGAGGGTGACTGGCGGGCGGCGCGCAGACCGAGGTCCTCGATGGAGACGACGCAGCCGAAGCGCTCGGAGAACAGCTCCGAGAGGATCCGCGGGATCGGCTCGCGCGGATTCTCCCCGTCCAGCCAGCGGCGCACCCGCGAGGTGTCCGTGGAGATGTGGTTGGCACCCAACTGGCGCGCCCTGCGGTTCACCTGGCGGGCCAGCTCGCCCTTGGACCAGCCGCTGCGCACGAACCACGAACCGAGCAGCTCGTTGGGGCGCTTGTCAGCGTTCGTACTGCTACCGCCGTTGCCGCCCACTGGAACGCCCCCATCCCTGAGACCACTTGTCGCCGTTGCGATCTTCGGTCGCCCCGGAAGGAGACCGTCACGCGCCAAGCCCTATCAGAATGCCGGTCAATACGGCCTCTCGTCCGCTGGTTCTCACCCTTCGAACGAGCTGACGACTTGCCTCCGGCATACCCACGGGTGCATGTGCCCCCAGGCCTCGCACACTCACAGTAATCCTACGATCACCGGTCCAGCCATGGCGATCCCTGAAACGCCACCATTCGCCACCCCTTCGAATGAACTCATGGTCGCTCCCACGCGATTCACTTGACATAGGACGGCGAGAAGTGGGCGGAGTGATGCACCCAGGGGCGCGCAGACTCCGATGCACCACCTGTGGCGCTGCAAGGCGCTGCCTTCATCTGACGAGCGTCGGGGAAGGCGGAGCCGTGGACGTCACGTTCCGCTTTCGTCTCGCTCCGTGTCGTAACCACCGGCGCGCTGGACCCGTTGGAGGGGGCATGGGCTTCACGATCGGCGGCATCCGCGAGATCCGCTCCGGCACGCGTCGACGCGGCCGCTCGTCGGAGTGCACCGCCGTCGCCGAGTTCACCGGGCTCTGGGGCTGGGACGTGGTGCCGGGCGCACGGGCCGCGGCGGGCGCCTGCTCCTGCGGGCACGCCGACTGCCGCGCGCCGGGCGCACACCCGCTCGACTTCGCGCCGCAGATGTCTGCCGGGGCCACGCTCGACGAGGTGACCAAGGCCTGGGCCGAGTTCCCGGGCGCGTCCGTGATGCTGCCCGTCGGGCACGCGTTCGACGTCATCGAGGTCGCCGAGCCCGCCGGGCGCCACGCCCTGGTCCGCCTGGAGCGCATGGGCCTCCCGCTCGGCCCGGTCACCGCGACCCCGGACGGCCGCGCCCACTTCTTCGTCGCGCCCGGTGCCGCCGCCGACCTCCCCCAGCTGCTGTACCGCATGGGCTGGGACGACCCGTCCGCCCTGGACCTGCGCGGCCTCGGCCCGGGCACGTACGTCACCGCCCCGCCCTCCGACCGGGGCGGCCTCGGCCCGGTGCGCTGGCTGCGCCCGCCGGCCCTGGACTCGGCGACCCGTCCACCGGCGGCCCGGCTGCTGCTGGGCACGCTGGCGTACGTGGCACACCGGTCGCGCGCCCGCGCCTAGCCGAACGCTGCAAGGCGAAGCGCCCGTCCCCAACTGCACCTTGGGAACGGGCGCCTCTTCGAAGTGGGCAGTAAATCCACGCCCCGGCGGTCAGTCACCGATAAGGGCATCCACGAACGCCTCCGGCTCGAACGGCGCCAGGTCGTCCGCGCCCTCGCCGAGGCCCACCAGCTTGACCGGCACCCCCAGCTCGCGCTGGACCGCGACCACGATGCCGCCCTTCGCCGTGCCGTCCAGCTTGGTCAGCACGATGCCGGTGATGTCCACGACCTCGGCGAACACCCGGGCCTGCACCAGACCGTTCTGGCCGGTGGTGGCGTCGAGGACGAGCAGCACCTCGTCCAGCGGCGCGTGCTTCTCGACCACGCGCTTGACCTTGCCCAGCTCGTCCATGAGGCCGGCCTTGGTGTGCAGACGCCCTGCGGTGTCGATGAGGACGACGTCGACCCCCATCTCCTTGCCTTCCTTGACCGCGTCGAAGGCGACGGAGGCGGGGTCGCCGGCCTCCGGCCCGCGCACGGTGTAGGCGCCGACGCGCTCGCCCCAGGTCTGCAGCTGGTCGGCGGCGGCGGCACGGAAGGTGTCCGCGGCACCGAGGACGACGGTACGGCCGTCGGCCACCAGGACGCGGGCGAGCTTGCCGGTCGTGGTGGTCTTGCCGGTGCCGTTGACGCCGACGACCATCACGATGCCGGGCTTGCGGTCCTCGGGCTCGGTCTTCACCGAGCGGTCGACATCGGTGCCGACCAGCTTGAGCAGCTCCTCGCGCAGCAGGCCGCGCAGTTCGTCGGGGGTGCGGGTGCCGAGCACCTTGACGCGCTCGCGCAGCCCCTCGACCAGCTCCTGGGTGGGCTGCACGCCGACGTCGGCGGTGAGCAGGATGTCCTCGACCTCCTCCCAGGTCTCCTCGTCGAGGTGCTCGCGGGAGAGCAGCGTGAGCAGGCCCTTGCCGAGGGCGTTCTGCGAGCGGGACAGGCGGGCGCGCAGGCGGACCAGCCGTCCTGCGGTGGGCTCCGGGATCTCGATCTCGGGAGCTTCGAGAGCTGGGCCGGCGGGGGGCTCCTCCACGGCGACCGGTGCCGAGCCGCCGGGGAGATCCACCTCCTCGATCGTCCGGCGCGGTTCGTCGCGCGGTGTCTCGGCCTCGTCGCCGACATGCGGCTCGGCCGGGGGCGCGGTGATGTCGGGCGCGGCGGGCGGCGGCGGGGGCAGCGGCTTACGGCGCCGACTGCCGACGATGAGCCCGCCGAGCGCGCCGAGCACGACCACGGCGATGACTACAGCAAGGATGACGGTTTCCATAACGGCTCCAGTATGCGTGACCCCCCGCCTGGTCACCCGTTCCCTGATCAGGGCCGCGTCGCCGGGAGACGATCGACGCGGTGACCGGCGCCAACGCGATGCTCACCATCCTGGGCCTCGCGCTGGGCATCAAGGCGAACAGCGTGCTGGACCTGGTGATCCTGCCGGCCTCCGCCGTCGCGACCTTCGCGATCTCCGGGCTGGGCATCAACGCCGTCCAGAAGTGCGACCAGCTGGTTCACCGGCCCGTCGGCGAAGCAAGCCGAGGAGGCGCAGCTCTGGCTGTCTGATGCATCGTCAGCTACCGTCCCCTCCACCGAGCCGCACCGGAGGGGGACTTCCCATGCCCGTCACGGTCGTACGTTTCAACCTCGTCGCTCCCGGAGCCGCCCCCGCCGCGCTTGCCGCCCGTTACCGGGCCGCCCTGGAGATGGCCGCGTACGCGGACGAGCACGGGATCAGCACCGTGCAGACCGAGGAGCACCACGGCGCCGACAACAACTGGCTGCCGTCGCCGTTCGCCTTCGCGGGGGCGGTGTTCGGGGCGACCCGGAGCATCGCGGTCACCGTCTCGGCGGTGATCGGCCCGCTGCACGACCCGCTGCGGTTGGCCGAGGAGATCGCGGTCCTGGACCTGCTCAGCAGCGGGCGGCTGGTGACGGTGGCCGGGATCGGCTACCGGCCCGAGGAGTACACCCTGTTCGACGTGGACTGGAAGCGGCGCGGCCGGCTCCAGGACGAGCTGCTGGAGACCCTGCTGAAGGCCTGGACCGGCGAGGAGTTCACCTACCGGGGCCGTACGGTACGACTCACCCCGCGCCCGTTCACCGATCCGCACCCCCTGCTGCTGGTCGGCGGTTCCTCGAAGGCCGCCGCCCGCCGGGCCGCCCGCCTCGGCCTGCCGTTCTTCCCGAGCGCGCATCTGCCGGAGCTGGAGGCGTACTACAAGGAGAAGCTCACGGAGTACGGCACCGAGGGCTGGGTCATGATGCCCGCGGCCGAGACTCCCCTGCTGCACATCGCCGAGGACCCGGACCGGGCGTGGTCCACCTACGGCGAGCACTTCCTGCACGAGGCGCGGACGTATGCCTCCTGGCAGTCCGGGGACATCACGTCGGCGGTGAGGTCGGCGGCGACGACGGTGGAGGAGCTGCGCGCGGAGGGCGTGTACCGGATCCTCACGCCGGAGCAGTGCGTGGCCCAGGGCCTGGACAGTCTCGTCCTGCATCCGCTGGCGGGCGGGATGCCGGTGGAGGAGGGGTGGCGGAGCCTGCGGCTGTTCGCGGAGCGGGTGCTTCCGGCGGTGGGGGGCTGAGCTGCGGCGACAACCGGTGGTTCGGTCGACTACGACGGCGTGGGGATCGGAGTGCGTGCGCGCGCTGGGCGCCTGCTTGGAGCACGACGGCATCGGGGACCGGTTGCGGATCATCGAGGAGAGCTGCCGCAAGGCCCTGGAGATCGGCGGTGGCGTGGTCATCCGGTGGGACGGCAGACCGCCGCCCCCGGACCGGGCAGTGGCCGGGCCGGGGGCGGCGGACGGTGCGAGGAGCCGGGCAGCGGGGACTTGGCCCGTCTCCTCGGGACTGCGGGGCCTCAGCCCATCTCCTCCAGCGCCTTGCCCTTCGTCTCCTTGACGAACTTCAGGACGAACGGGATGGAGAGCGCGGCGAAGACCGTGTAGATCACGTAGGTGCCGGACAGGTTCCAGTCGGCCAGCGACGGGAAGCTCGCCGTGATGGCCCAGTTGGCGATCCACTGCGCTGCGGCGGCCACGCCCAGGGCGGCGGCGCGGATCTTGTTGGGGAACATCTCGCCGAGCATGACCCAGACGACCACACCCCAGGACAGGGCGAAGAAGAGGACGAACAGGTGGGCGGCGATCAGGGCGATCCAGCCCTGGGTGGCGGGCAGCTTGCCGTCCACCAGGTGGGAGGAGAACGCCCAGGCCTCCAGCGCCAGGCCGACGGCCATGCCGACCGAGCCGATGAGCGCGAGCGGCTTGCGGCCGATGCGGTCCACGAAGATCATCGCGATCACGGTGCCGACGATGTTGATGATCGACGTCGTGAAGGAGTAGAAGAACGAGTCCGTCGGGTCGACACCGACCGACTGCCACAGCGTCGAGGAGTAGTAGAACGCGACGTTGATGCCGACGAACTGCTGGAAGACCGACAGGCCGATACCGATCCAGACGATCGGCTTGAAGAAGAAGCCGCCGCCGAGCAGGTCCTTGAAGGAGGACTGGTGCTCGCTCTTCATCGCGTGCTCGATCTCGGCGACGCGGGCGTCCAGGTCGGTGCCCTTGCCCTCGACCTCGGCGAGGATCTCCTTGGCACGGTCGCGCTTGCCGACCGAGAGCAGGAAGCGCGGGGACTCGGGGATCGCGAAGGAGAGCAGGCCGTACAGGACGGCCGGCACGACCATCACGCCGAGCATGAGCTGCCAGGCCTCCAGGCCCATCAGCTTGCCGCGCTGGTCGCCGGCGACGGCGTTGAGCAGGCCCCAGTTGACCAGCTGGGAGATGGCGATGCCGACGACGATCGCGGCCTGCTGGAAGGAGCCGAGGCGTCCGCGGTAGGCGGGCGGGGCGACCTCGGCGATGTAGGCGGGGCCGATGACGGAGGCCATGCCGATGGCGAAGCCGCCGACGATGCGCCAGAAGGCGAAGTCCCACAGCGAGAAGGGCAGCGCCGAGCCGACGGCACTGACCGTGAACAGCAGGGCGGCGATCTGCATGACCCGGATGCGGCCGATCCGGTCGGCTATGCGGCCGGCGGTCGCGGCGCCGACGGCACAGCCGATCAGGGCGATGGCGATGACCTGGGCGAGGGCCGCGGAGCCGATGTCGTAGCGGTCCCGGATGGCCTCGACGGCGCCATTGATGACGGAGCTGTCGTAGCCGAAGAGGAAGCCGCCCATGGCGGCCGCCGCCGCGATGAAGATGACATGCCCCAGATGTTCGGGTGGGGCCGTCCTGGCTTCCGACTGAGGTGCCTGCTGTGTGCTGGTCACGAAAAACTCCTCGGGCCACGGCAACGCTGCCGGGGTGGGGGTGAGCCCTCTCAGGTAGTGAGACCTGAAGGTAAAAGCAACGTTGCAGAGACTATGCCTTCAAGTTTCGAAGTCAATAGCTCAGCTGCTGTGAGTTTTTAGATACGCCCGGGGGGTCTGTGTTCAATAAGTGAACGTGGATTGATCTTGGGTGAATGTCAGCGAAGGCGCTGTGAGATGACCTTCGACACACCATCGCCCTGCATGGAGACGCCGTAGAGCGCGTCGGCGACCTCCATCGTGCGCTTCTGATGCGTGATCACGATCAGCTGCGAGGTCTCCTGCAGCTCCTGCATGATCCGGATCAGCCGCTGGAGGTTGGTGTCGTCCAGGGCGGCCTCGACCTCGTCCATGACGTAGAAGGGGCTCGGCCGGGCCTTGAAGATCGACACCAGCATCGCCACCGCGGTCAGCGACCGCTCGCCGCCCGACAGCAGGGAGAGCCGCTTGACCTTCTTGCCCGGCGGGCGGGCCTCGACGTCGACGCCGGTGGTGAGCATGTTGTCGGGATCGGTCAGGATCAGCCGTCCCTCACCGCCGGGGAACAGCCGGCTGAAGACGCCCTCGAACTCCCGGGCCGTGTCCCGGTAGGCCTCGGTGAAGACCTGCTCGACGCGCTCGTCCACCTCCTTCACCACCTGAAGGAGGTCGGCGCGGGTCTTCTTCAGGTCCTCCAGCTGCTCGCTGAGGAACTTGTGCCGTTCCTCCAGCGCCGCGAACTCCTCCAGCGCCAGCGGGTTGACCTTGCCCAGCTGCTGGTACGCCCGCTCGGCGGCCTTGAGCCGCTTCTCCTGCTCGGCCCGCACGAAGGGCCTGGGCCGGTTGCGCGGGTGCTCGCCCGCGGCGGAGCCGCTGTCGGATGCAGTCTCCGGCGGCTCCTCGCCCGCGGCGGGCGGCGAGGGCGGCACGAGCTGGTGCGGGCCGTACTCGGACACGAGCCCGGCCGGTTCGACGCCCAGTTCCTCCAGCGCCTTGGTCTCCAGCTGTTCGATCCGCAGCCGCTTCTCGGCACCGAGCACCTCGCCCCGGTGCACGGAGTCCTTCAACTTGTCCAGTTCCGCCTTGAGATCGCGCCCGGCGGTGCGCGCGGCGGTCAGCTCCTGCTCCCGCTTGGCCTTGGCGGCCTCGGCCGCGACCCGCTCCTGTTCGGCTCGGGTCAGGGACACCTCGACGTGCGCGAGGAGCTGCCGGGCGCCGGAGGCGACGGCCTCGGCGACCGCGGCCTCGTGCCGCAGCCGGGCCCGCCGCTGTTCGGCACGCGCGCGTGCCTCGCGTTCCGCGCGGGCGGCCCGGTCCAGCGAGTCGGCACGCCCGGCCAGCCCCTTGACCCGCTCCTCGTGCGTACGGACCTGGAGGCGGGCCTCCATCTCGGTCTGCCGTGCGTTGGCTCCGTCGGCGGCGAGCCGGTCCCGCACCGAGGTGTCCGGCTCCTCCTCGACCGGCATCTCCTCGGCGACGGCCAGCCGTTCGGCCAGTTCCTCGGCTTCCTGTACGGCCTTCTCCAGCGCCTCCTGCGCGCGTGCGGCGGCCGCGGCCGACCGCTCGGCCTCCCCGGCCGCGCCGCGCGCCTGTCCGGCGAGCCGGCCGAGCTGCTGGGCGACGCCCGACTTCTCCCGATCGGCGGCCCGGCGCCGCTCCCCCAGCTCCTCGACGAGCGCGGCGGCCAGCCCGCGGCGCTCGGCCGCCGTGTGCTGTGCCTCGGCCAGCTCCTCGCAGCGGACCGCCAGCTCGGCCAGCTCGGCGGCGGCCTCGTCGACGGAGGCCTGCACCTCCAGCAGGCTCGGTGCGCCGGCCGACCCGCCGTGCGCGAAGTGGGCGCCGAGGAGGTCGCCCTCGGCGGTTACGGCGGTGAGTTCCGGGTGCGCGTAGACGAGGTCTTCGGCGTCCTCGAGGGTGTCCACGACGGCGATGCCGTGCAGGAGCCTGCGGACGGCCGGCATGAGCTCGCGGGGGCCGCGGACCAGGTCTGCGGCGAAGAGGGGGGCGCCGGGTTGCCGGTCGTCCACGGACTCGTCGTGGCTGGTCGCGCCCCGCGGCGGAGCCGCACATGGATGCTGCCCCGCGCCACTGGCGCGCGCGTCCCCAGGCGTCGGCTCCTCAGGGGCCCCGGCCAGGAGCAGCGCCGCTCGGCCGCCGTCCTGCTTGCGCAGCATGCGGATCGCTTCCGCCGCCGATGCCGGGGTCGTCACGGCGATCGCGTCCGCCGCCGCCCCGAAAGCGGCGGCCAGCGGAACCTCGTAGCCCGGCGTGACCGTCAGCAGTTCCGCCGCCGGGCCGAGGATTCCGGTGAGCCGGTCCCGTGCCCCCAGCAGTATTCCGGTGCCGTCCTTCCGCCTGAGGCCCAGCGCCAGCGCCTCGTGGCGGGCCTGGGTCGCGGCGCGCCGGCGTTCGGCGGCGGTGGCCGCCTCGCGGGCCGCGCTCAGTGCGGACTCGGCCTCGGCGAGCCGGCGTTTGGCCGCGTCGTGCTGCTCGGCGACTTCGGCGTCGTCGGCGTCGAGCCCGTCGACCTCGGCCTTCAGGGCCTCGTACTCCTCCTGGGCCGAGGCGGCGCGCTCCCGGGCCTCGTCGCGGGCGACGGCCAGCCGGTCGATCTCGGCCTGGGCGGAGGCGGCACGCGAGCGGGCCGCGTTGACCTGCCCGGAGAGGCGGGCCAGTCCTTCGCGGCGGTCGGCGATGGCGCGGGCGACGTCCTTGAGACGGCGCTCCTCGATGGCCAGTTCCCGCTCCAACTCGGCGCGGTGGGCCACCGTGTCGTCGAGGGCGCGCTGAGCCGCCTCCAGGGCAGCCTCCAGCTCGGCCTCCTGCTCGCGGATGCGGGCGGCCTCACGCTCCATGTCCTCGGGGTCACGGCCGCGCCGCTCCTCGGGGGGTGCGGAGGTGGCGCTCTTCACGCGCGCGTCGGCCAGCGAGATCGTGCCGCGCACCCGCTCGGCCAGCTGGGACAGCTCGTACCAGGTCTGCTGGGCGCGCTGGAGGCGCGGCGTGAGCTGCCGTACCTCGTCCTCCAGCAGGGCCTCCCGCTGGAGCGCCTTCTTCAGTTCCTGCTCGGCGGCTTCCTTGCGCTCCTTGAGCGCGGCCTCGTCGGCGATCTCGGTCTTCAGGGCCTCGCGCAGTCGTACAAGGTCGTCGGCGAGCAGCCTGAGGCGCACGTCGCGCAGATCCGCCTGGATGACGGCGGCCCGGCGCGCGACCGCCGCCTGGCGCCCGAGCGGCTTGAGCTGACGGCGCAGTTCGTCGGTGAGGTCCTGCACGCGCGCGAGGTTGGCCTGCATGGCGTCCAGCTTCCGCAGCGCCTTCTCCTTGCGCTTGCGGTGCTTCAGGACGCCGGCGGCCTCCTCGATGAAGGCGCGGCGGCCCATCGGATCCGCGTGCAGGACGGAGTCGAGCTGGCCCTGGCCGACGATGACGTGCATCTCGCGGCCGATGCCGGAGTCGGACAGCAGCTCCTGGATGTCCAGCAGACGGCAGGTGTCGCCGTTGATCTGGTACTCGCTGCCGCCGTTGCGGAACATGATCCGCGTGATGGTGACCTCGGCGTACTCGATGGGCAGCGCCCCGTCGGAGTTGTCGATGGTCAGTGACACCTCGGCGCGGCCCAGCGGCGGGCGGCCGGTGGTGCCGGCGAAGATGACGTCCTCCATCTTGCCGCCGCGCAGCGACTTGGCGCCCTGCTCGCCCATGACCCAGCTGAGCGCGTCCACGACGTTGGACTTGCCCGAGCCGTTCGGGCCGACGACACACGTGATCCCCGGTTCGAACCGGAGCGTGGTCGCCGAGGCGAACGACTTGAACCCGCGGAGGGTCAGGGCCTTGAGGTGCACGCCGCTGGACTCTACCTGCCGCCGCTATCTCACTCCACGGACACTCGCAACCCCACGGTTTCGCCGTTGAACATGCAGGGCACACCAGACGTTAAAGAGGGTGAAAGGATGCGCGGGGAAAGAAAGAAGGGACGCCGAAGCGTCCCTTGCAAATCTGACGGCTGAGGTCCAGTCGTCTGACACCTGTGCGGTTGATTGCGGTTGATTACGGGCAGCCCAACCGCTGCGACTGCTGTCGTGGAGCTGATGCAGCGATCAGGTGAGCGCAGGCTCCGCCTGGTGTGCGTCGATGCTCTCCATGATCCTGTCCTGAGAGGCGGCAGCCGTCAGCGCGTCGTTCTCCGCCTGGATCCGTACGAGCTCGGACTCCAGGTCCTGGACACGCTGCTGCAGCCGTCGCATCTCGGCGAGGAGTCGAGGGTCGGAGCCGCCGACGTAACCGAGAAGCGCCTTTGCCATGATGGATGGTCCTCCACACTGAGTGACCGACCGATGCGGTGTGGGTCGTGAGGGATTTGCACCCGCGGTGCTTGACACACTCAAGTGTTGCTCTGCCGTTCTTACATGCCAAACAGCTAAGGTGCGCGGGGCTTTCAGCGTCTCACCAAAAAGTTTGACGGTCAACACGATCACGCCCTGTATTGGCGGGCAAACCCGGGGCGCGCGGCCGTTTCGACGGCGACGCTGCGTCTCCTGCGGGGCCCTCAGGGCGTGACGATCAGCTGTACCGCTGGAGCCTGCCATGCCGCGCCCTTCTTGGCAACCACCAGCCCATTTCTGCTGTGGGCAGGTGCCCGTGGCAGGTTGCCGCGGGCCGGCCTGCGGGGCTTTACAGAATCGACTCAGCGGATGGCGAACCCGTCGTAACCGCCGCGAGGTGTGTCCCAGATCTCCGTGACACCGTCAACGCGCCCGGGCGTGTCGCCGCCCTGGAGCCAGTCCAGCAGCCCCTCGCACCCCGCGCGTGCCCCCTCCGCCACCACCTGGACGCGGCCGTCGCCCAAATTGAGAGCAAAACCACTCAGGCCGCCGATCTCCAGCGCCTTGGCCCGCGTGAACCAGCGGAAACCCACACCTTGGACGCGTCCGCGGACCCAGGCAACCAGTCGAACATCCTCACTCATGGCTGCAACCTAACGGGCCGATGTCACTCGGGACACTTCCTCTCCCAGCGGCATGCGGTACCGTCCGAACCCAATGAATCTCATATGAAACTCACTCGATCGAGTGAGTCGGTTTGACCCCAGAGGAGTCACTCACCGCCGAGGCGCCCAGAGCGCCGGGTCCGCCGGGTCGGCCGCGAGACGAGGGAGAAGGCAAGGACATGGGACGCCACCGACGCTCCGCCGCCGGCCGCGCCGCCACGGGCCGCGCCACGGGGGTCACACACACGCACCGTTCCGTCACGGACGGCGAAGACCCGCAGAACTCGTCCCCCGGCGACCGCTCCCCGATGGGCATCGCGCCCTTTCTGAACCCGGAGGCGTACGCCGAGGCCAACGCGAAGAGCACGGCCTACCTGTACGCGATGGACGGCGAGCCGCGTACGGGCGGTTCCGACGGCAGCGGCTTCACCCCGGACGGCGGCTCCTCCCCCGGCCACCGGCGCGGCAAGAAGGTCGCGAAGCCGGTGCGCACGGGTCTGCTCGGGGTCTCCGTCGCCGTCGCCCTCGGCACGGTCGCGGTGGCCACGGGTGTGGTGCCCGGACTGGAGAACTACCAGCTCGGCGGCAGCACGAGCACCACGGGCGGCGACCGGGTACAGGCAGCGGGCTCGCCCAGCAACACGACCACCGAGCAGGGCGGCACCTCGGGCAGCGTGGACATCCCGGGCGGTGGCGCGTCCACGAGCGGCAGCGCCGGGCACTCGACCTCGCCGAGCACCCCGCCCCCCTCCCCTTCCGCTTCTGCGTCCACGTCCGCCTCGGCCTCCGCCACGCCGACGAAGAAGCCGACGACGACGCCGACGAAGGCACCGACGAGGGCGCGGCCGGCGAAGCCGAGGCCGGCCGCCACGGCGGCCAAGCCGGAGCACACCCCGACGCGCAGGGCGACCAAGGCGCCGACGGCGAGCTCCGCGCCGGTGACGGTGTCGGCGGCGGCCGCGGCCGAGGCGGAGGTGCTGAAGCTGGTCAACGAGGAGCGGGCGAAGGTCGGGTGCAGCGCGCTGGCGGCGAACTCCTCGCTGACCAAGCTGGCCGAGGCCTTCAGCGACGACATGGCCGCACGGGGCTTCTTCGACCACACCGACCCGGACGGGGCCACCCCGTGGGCCCGGGCCGCGAAGGCCGGCATAACCGACCTCGGCGGCGAGAACATAGCCCGCGGCCAGGCCGACGCGGCGGCGGTGATGGAGGCCTGGATGAACAGCCCCGGTCACCGCGCCAACATCCTGAACTGCGACTTCAAGACCCTCGGAGTCGGCGTCCACTTCGGGCCGGGCGGCCCTTGGTGGACGCAGGACTTCGGTTACTGAGAAATCCGGTCAGCCGACGCAGCCGGGAACCGGGTCCGGGCTGGTGGCGCAGTTGTTCGGGGTATTGGCCGCGACCCGGGTGCCGCGCAGGGTCACGGTGCCACCGTTCTTGTAGATGCCACCGGGGTGCGCGTCGTCGGCCGAGTTGTTGCTGATGTTGCTGGCGTTCAGCGTGGAGGTTCCGCCGCTGGCGGCGGGTACGCCGTTGGCGAGGCCGCCGCCGCCGTTCGACGCATGGTTGTTGACCATGTTGCTGAGGTTGACCGTCAGCGTGCCGATGTTGGCGATGGCACCGCCCACGCCGCCGGCCGAGTTCAGGTTGAACGAGCCGAAGCTGACGGTCACGGTGCCGTCGTTGGCGATGCCACCGCCGTTCTGGGCGGCCCGGTTGCCCGTGAAGGCAGTCCCGATCACCTGCGCCGTGGAGCCGCTGAACACACTGATGCCACCGCCGAAGTTGGCGCGGTTGTTCTGGATCGCGACGCCGGTGAGGCTCAGCGAGCCATTGCCCCTGACGACGACGGCTCCGCCGGCGCCGTTCTCGACCGAGCTGCCCGTGGCGTCGCCGTTGGTGAGGGCGACCCCTCGCGCGGTCAGGTTGCCGCCGTCGACCGTGAGGATGCGGAATGTTCCTGACACACGGGTGATGGTGGCGCCGTTGCCGTTGATGACGATCGGCGACGTGATGGCCGGCAGCTCCTGGGTCAGCCCGTAGGGGCAGCCGGGTGTCAGGACGAGGGTGTCGCTGGTCGTGGGGCTGTTGTTGGCGGTGGTGATGGCGCTCCGCAGGGCGGCCTCGGTGCACGCCACGGGCAGCGTCGCGGCCGAGGCGGCGGGCGCCAGCGCGACGGAGGCGAGCGTGGCTGCGGTGCCCATGCACAGCACCTGGGCGGTCCGGACAAGGGACTCTCGCGTGAGCATGTCACTCCTTTTGACGTTGCGCCCGCTGCGAGCGTCCGGCCGTCAGGCAGGGTGATACGACGCCGCAGGCAGGCGATTCGAGCGAGAAGTGCCCGACCTGCCGTGCGGCATCACCGAATACATCCTGATTTACGCCCTATGGCTCACGGTGCTGCGCGCCTCACGCGGCGGCGCGGCCCCGGGCGAACAGGCGCGCCGTCTCCGTCACCCGGCGGCCCAGGTGCTCGGCCGTGGCGACGTCGGCCTTGTGCACGGCGTCGGGGCCCTCGTCCACATTGGTCTGGGCGGCCGCGCCGGCGAAGACGCCGAGGCGGTTGAGGTCGTGCTCGGAACCCTCGCTGTTGTTCCAGCCGGGGTGCAGGCCGAGGTTGACCCAGTGCATGCCGTGCTGGGCGGCGAGGATCTGGAAGAACTGCAGGGTGTGCAGCTTGTCACCGCTCTTGGAGCCGGAGTTGGTGAAGCCGGCCGCCAGCTTGTCCTTCCAGTCCTGCCCGAACCAGCGCTTGGAGGACGCCTCGGCGAAGACGTGGAAGGCGCCGGACGCGGTGCCCATGTAGGTGGGCGAGCCGAAGACGATCGCGTCGGAGCGGTCGAGCGTCTCCCACTGCTGGTCGGTGATCTCGTCGACCTTGATCAGGTGCACCTCGGCACCGGCCTCGACGGCACCGGCACGGACGGCCTCGGCGAGCACGGCGGTGTGGCCGTAGCCGGAGTGGTAGGCGATGGACACAACAGGGGTGGTCATAAGAACTCCTCGGAGGGGCAGCTCAATGGCGATGAAGAAAGGAAAGCACTAACCTTAAGTTAGTGCAACCTACCGGTTAGCGCTGCACGGGAGTAGGGTTCTGCTATGGACAGCACTCAGCAGCTCAGCCCCGAGGACGACCTCGCGTACGACGTGTTCGCCAAGGCCTGCCCCTCCCGCGGCACGCTGGAGCACGTCACGGGCCGCTGGGGCGGACTGACGCTCGGCGCGCTGTACGAGGGTTCGCTGCGCTTCAACGAGCTGCGCCGCCGTGTCGACGGGGTGAGCGAGAAGATGCTGTCCCAGACCCTGCACGCGCTGGAGCGCGACGGCCTGGTGCACCGCGAGGCCCAGCCGACCAACCCGCCCCGCGTGGACTACGACCTGACTCCCCTGGGCCGCCAGGTCGCCGAGCGGCTGCTCGCCCTCATCCACTGCGTGGAGGGCTCGATGGACGACGTCCTCGCGGCCCGAGCGCGTTACGACGAGACGCGCGGCGCCCTCTGACACTTCGGGCAGAAGTAGCTGGACCGGTTCATCCAGGAGCGGCGGCGCATGGGGGTGCCGCACCGTTTGCAGGGCAGGCCCTCACGGCCGTACGCGTCCAGGGACCGGTCGAAGTACCCCGACTCGCCGTTGACGTTGACGTACAGGCTGTCGAAGCTGGTGCCGCCGACGGCGAGGGCCGCGTTCATCACGTCGCGGACGTGGCGGAGCAGTTCAGCCGTGAGCGGGCGGGTGAAGTTCGCCGTCGGGCGCTCGTAGTGGATGCGGGAGCGCCACAGGGCCTCGTCCGCGTAGATGTTGCCGACGCCGCTGATCAGCGACTGGTCCAGCAGGGCGCGCTTGATGGTGGTGCGCTTGCGCCGCAGGGCCTGGTGGAAGCCCTCGTCGTCGAACAGCGGATCCAGGGGGTCGCGGGCGATGTGGGCGATGACGTCGGGCAGGCCCTCGGCGGTGTTGTCGTGCAGCGACAGACCGCCGAAGGTGCGCTGGTCCACGAAGCGCAGCTCGGTGCCCAGGGAGTCGGCGAAGCGGACGCGGATGCGCAGGTGCTTCTCGTCCGGCGCCTCGTGCGGCTGCACCAGCAGCTGGCCGCTCATGCCGAGGTGGGCGAGGACGGACTGGTTCGTCTCCTCCAGCGGCAGCCACAGGTACTTGCCGCGTCGGCTGGGGGTGCCGATGTGGTGGCCCTTGAGGCGGTGCGCGAAGTCGTCGGCGCCCGCGATGTGCCGGCGCACGGCGCGCGGGTGCAGCACCTCGACGTCGGCGACGGTGCGATGGGCGACCCACCGCGCAAGGCCCCGCCGGACGACCTCGACCTCGGGCAACTCGGGCATCTGGACCCCCGTACGGACCGTGGGATGAAGGCGAGCGCCCGCCCCGGCGTGAACGGCGGGGCGGGCGCTCGGTACTGCTGTCGTCAGGCGGAGGCGGACGACGGGTCGCCGCCCTTGACGGCCTCGTCGGCCGTCTCCTTGACGGGTTCCTTGGCCGCCTTGACGCGCTCGTCCGCCGCGGCCCGGATGGACCGCCAGGCGGACTCGGCGGCCTGCTGCTCCGCCTCCTTCTTGCTGCGGCCGGTGCCGGTGCCGTACGAGACGCCTCCGACGCGGGCAGCAGCAGTGAAGGTCTTCTCGTGGTCGGGACCGGTCTCCGTGACCAGGTACTCGGGCACGCCGAGCCCCTCGGTCGCGGTGAGCTCCTGGAGACTGGTCTTCCAGTCCAGGCCGGCTCCGAGGTTCGAGGACTTCTCGATCAGCGGGTCGAAGAGCCGGTGCACCAGCTCCGACGCCGAGTCGAGGCCCTGGTCGAGATAGACCGCGCCGATCACCGCTTCCAGGGTGTCGGCCAGAATGGACGCCTTGTCCCGGCCGCCCGTGCCCTCTTCACCGCGGCCGAGCCGGATGAAGGCGCCCAGGTCGAGCCCACGGCCGACCTCCGCCAGCGCACGCGAGTTGACCACCGCGGCCCGCAGCTTGGCCAGTTGGCCCTCGGGCAGGTCGGGGTGGGTGCGGTACAGCGTGTCCGTGACGACGAGGCCCAGCACGGAGTCCCCGAGGAACTCCAGCCGCTCGTTCGTCGGCAGACCGCCGTTCTCGTATGCGTAGGAACGGTGGGTCAGCGCGCGCACCAGAAGGGCGGACTCGACCTGATAGCCGAGCCGCCCTTCCAGAAGCGTGTGGGACGAGGCCGTGTTGTCCGCCTTCTTCTTGGCGGGTGCGTCCGCCTTGGCGTCTTCCGCCTTCTTGGGACTGGACACAGTGCCTCTCACCAGCCCGCTCAGACTTCGAGGACCTGGCGCTTGTTGTAGGTGCCGCAAGACGGGCACGCGATGTGCTGCTGCTTGGGCTCGTGGCAGCGCTCGCACGCAACCAGGGTGGGGACCGCAGCCTTCCACTGCGACCGGCGGTGGCGCGTGTTGCTGCGCGACATCTTCCGCTTCGGAACAGCCACGGCTACTTCTCCTGCTTCTCGTCGGCGCGTGCTGACTGAGGCGCGCCGCCGCTCATCTCGTCCTTCTCGCCGTCTTCGAGTGAACCGGCGAGTCCCTGCAAAGCCGCCCAACGGATGTCGACGGCGTCGTGGTGGTGGTCCGGGTCGTCCGCGAGCCGTGCTCCGCACTCGGAGCACAGACCAGGGCAGTCGTCCTGGCACACCGGCTGCATCGGCAGTGCGAGCACCACCGCATCGCGCAGCAGAGGTTCGAGGTCGAAAAGTCCGTCCTCGAGGAAGAACCTGTCCTCGTCGTCCTCGGCGTCGTCGCCCGGTTCCGCGATCACACGGCCCCGGTCGTCGGCGTCAGGGTACGAGAACAGCTCCTGGAAGTCCGCTTCGAGCTCCAGCTCGACCGGCTCCAGACACCTTACGCACTCCCCCTCGGCCTGCGCACGGGCGGTGCCTGTGACGAGCACCCCTTCCATGACCGACTCGAGCCGGAGTTCGAGCTCCACCGGGGCGCCTTCCGGCACTCCGATGACTCCCTGGATCCCGAGATCCACGGGGGCGTCGATCTCGCGGGTCAGGCGCTGCAGCGCGCCAGGACGCCGACCCAGCTCGTGCGTGTCGAACGCGAGGGGGTTGCGGTGGTCGAGGCGGGCGTTGGGAGCCATTCCTGCTTTCGATCTTCGAACTCGGAGGGACACCGCCCGTCGGTGTTCCCGGGCAGCGTAGATCGCGGACGTACGCGCGACCGAAGAGCCAGGATACTGGACCTTGCGCCCAGGACCCAATCCGGAGCCCGGCTACAGGCCCCGGCCCTGCTCGTACGCCCGCAGCTGCTCCGCGCTGATCATGCTCGTGTCGAAGAGGCTGGTCTCGTCGAGAGCGTAACCCTGCTGGTGCTGAGGCTGCTGCTGGGGCTGCTGAGGCTCGTAGGCCGCCTGCTGGGGGTCGTAGCCCTGGAAGGGGGCACCTTCCGCCGGCGCGTAGCCGGAGGCGGGAGAGTACGGGTCGGCCTGCTGGTAGCCGTACGGGTCCTGCTGGGCGTAGTCCGGCTGCTGCGGGAAGCCCCCGTACGGGTCGGGCTGCTGCTGGTAGCCGTAGGCCGGCTGGGGATCGTACGACGGCTGCGGCGGCTGGGGCTGCTGCGGCTGGGCCGGGCGCTCGGCCGGGGTGTCGGCGAGGGCCGCGAGGTCGGCGAGGTAGTCGGCGTCGCTGGTGTGCTGGAAGGTCGTGGTGTCGTCGGCGAGCGCGCCGAGGTCGTCCGTGGCGATCCGGCCGTGCAGCTTCTGCCGGCCGCGGCCGACGGCCTCCAGGGTCTTGGCGAGGACCGCCTCGAAGGCGCCCAGCTTGGCGTCGACGTAGGCGTCGGCGTTGTGCCGCAGGGTCTCGGGGTCCTGGCTGCGCTCGGGGGCGTCCTCGTCCTCGTAGCCGTTCTCGTCCAGGCCGGGGCCGGTGCCGAGCAGCTTCTCGCGGCCGCGGCCGACCGAGCCGAGGGTCTTGGTGAGGACGACCTCGAAGTTGGCGAGCTTGGAGTCGACGTAGTCGTCGGCCTCGGCGCGGACCTCCTCGGCCTCCTTGCGGGCCTCGGCGACGATCCGGTCGGCCTCGGCCTGGGAGCGGCGGGCGATCTCGGTGTCGGAGATCAGCGAGCCCCGCTCGGCGTGCGCGTTGCCGATGATCCGCTCGGCCTCCAGGCGGGCCTGCTCGACCATCTGCTCACGGTCGCCGATCAGCTCCTGCGCCTGCGCGATGGAGCCGGGCAGGGCCTGGCGCACCTCTTCGAGCATCGCGAGCAGCTCGGCGCGGTTGACCACGCACGAGGCCGACATGGGCATGGACCGGGCGCCGGAGACCGTGGAGACGATCTCGTCGAGCTTGTTCTGGACGTCCACCTGTGCTCGCCACTCTCTACAGCTGTGTTGGAGACGGACGGGACGACTCTAGTCCCATCAGGCCTTGCGGAGACGTTCGTTCAGGGCCTCGAGGACCTGCGGCGGCACCAGGTGGGAGACGTCGCCGCCCCAGGCCGCGACCTCCTTGACCAGGGAGGAGGAGAGGAAGCTGTACGTGGGGTTGGTGGGCACGAACAGCGTTTCGACTCCGGTGAGCCCGATGTTCATCTGGGCCATCTGGAGTTCGTAGTCGAAGTCGCTGACCGCGCGCAGGCCCTTGACGATGGCAGGGATGTCGCGCTGCTTGCAGAAGTCGACGAGGAGGCCGTGGAAGGCCTCGACCCGGACGTTGGCGTACTCGGCGGTGACCTCGCGGATCAGCTCGATCCGCTCCTCGATCTCGAACAGGCCCTTCTTGGACTTGTTGATCATGACCGCGACGTACACCTCGTCGTAGAGACGGGAGGCGCGGGCAATGATGTCGAGATGTCCGTTGGTGATCGGGTCGAACGACCCGGGACAGACGGCGCGGCGCACTTGTGATCCCTCGCTCTCCGGTCCGGTCATCGTGCGTCTTCGCACGTAGAGGCGGCGCGACCGTACCAAAACGTTCCCTCGCCGTAGCGACGGGACCTCAGGGCCTCGAAGCCGTCCGGCCAGCGGAATTCGCCGCCTCTGGTGCTGCGCTCCACGGTGACGAGGGCTTCGTCGGCGAGCCAGCCCTCCGTGCGGAGTGTGAGCAGAATCTCCCGAAGATCGTCGTCCGTGACGGCGTACGGAGGGTCGAGGAACACGAGGTCGTACGGTTCTGCGGGGGGTGCCGTTCTGATGATCTGTTCTGCTTTGCCTGCTCTTACCTCGGCGCCGGGTAGGTCCAGGTTTTTCACGTTCTCGCGGACGGTCTTCGCTGCGCGGGCGTCCGCCTCGACCAGGAGGGTGTGGCTCGCGCCTCGGGAAAGGGCCTCCAGGCCCACGGCGCCGGAGCCGGCGTAGAGGTCGAGGACCCGTTCGCCTTCCAGGGGGCCGCCCAACAGTGACTGCCAGGTGGAGAAGAGACCTTCGCGGGCGCGGTCGGAGGTCGGTCGGGTGCCTGTCCCAGGCGGGACGGCGAGGCGACGTCCGCCGGCTGCGCCGGCGATCACGCGGGTCATCTTCGGTCCTTGGTTGTGGGTGTGTTCAGGTTCAGTGTGGCTGGTCGGGCCCACGCGGCGGAGCCGCATATCGACATTGTCCCGCGCCCCTCAGGGAGTCTTCCTCTCCCTCACCCCTTTTCCAGGTACTGCTCCCTTTCCTCGTCCAAGAGGGCGTCCAGGGCTGTGCGCAGGCCCGGGAGGCGCTCCAGCTCGGGGTCGGCTGCTACCACCGCAGCCGCCTCCTCCCTCGCCTCCGCGATGATCTCCTCGTCCTCGATGACCGCCAGGACCCGGAGGCTGGTGCGGGCGCCGGACTGGGCCTGGCCGAGGACGTCGCCCTCGCGGCGCTGCTCCAGGTCGATGCGGGAGAGTTCGAAGCCGTCGAGGGTGGAGGCGACGGCGTTCAGGCGCTGGCGGGCCGCGCTGGCCTCGGGCATCTCGGTGACCAGGAGGCAGAGGCCGGGGGCCGAGCCTCGGCCGACGCGGCCGCGGAGCTGGTGGAGCTGGGAGACGCCGAAGCGGTCGGCGTCCATGATCACCATGGCGGTGGCGTTGGGGACGTTGACGCCGACCTCGATGACCGTGGTGGCGACCAGGACGTCGGTCTCGCCGGCGGCGAAGCGGCGCATGACCGCGTCCTTGTCGTCGGGGTGCATACGGCCGTGGAGGACCTCGACCTCGAGGCCTTGGAGGGGGCCCTTGGCGAGCTGGTCGGCCACGTCGAGGACGGCGAGGGGCGGGCGCTTCTCGGCCTCGTCCTCGGGAGACTTCTTCGCCTTCTTCGGATCGTCCTCCTCGTCACCGATCCTGGGGCACACGACGTACGCCTGGTGGCCGTTTCCCACCTCCTCGCGCACCCGCTCCCAGGCGCGGGCCAGGAAGTGCGGTTTGTCGGCGGCGGGGACCACGTGGGTGGCGATCGGGGAACGGCCGGCCGGGAGCTGGTCCAGGACCGACGTCTCCAGGTCGCCGAAGACGGTCATCGCGACCGTGCGCGGGATGGGGGTCGCCGTCATGACCAGCAGATGCGGCGGCTGCTTGCCCTTGCCGCGCAGGGCGTCGCGCTGCTCCACGCCGAAGCGGTGCTGTTCGTCGACCACGACCAGGCCGAGGTCGTGGAACTGCACCTTGTCCTCGATCAACGCGTGCGTGCCGATCACGATCCCGGCCTCTGCGGTGACGAGATCGAGCAGCGCCTGGCGCCGGGCGGCCGCCCCCATGGACCCGGTGAGCAGCACCACCTTGGTGGCGTGCTCGGCACCGCCCAGCATGCCTCCCTCGGCCAGCTCGCCCATCATCTCGACGACCGACCGGTGGTGCTGCTGGGCGAGGACCTCGGTGGGCGCGAGCATCGCCGCCTGGCCGCCCGCGTCGACCACGGCGAGCATGGCGCGGAGGGCCACCATGGTGTTGTGAGTGACCGTGAAGTTGTCGGTCACGTAGGCATGGCTTGGGTGCGCGACGCTGATGCACTGGACGGGCTTCGGCCCCACGTATTCGACCGCGCGGATTCCGCGTCGGAAGGTGTTGTGTGTCGGCCTGGGCCGCAGCCGTTCGGCCTTGTGGGCCAGCCGGAACGGGGCGTACTCGTCAGGCAGCGCCACGGAGACGTCGAAGGCGGCTGGCTTCGGCTGGACTCGTGCCCTGCCGCCCAGCGACCGTACGAGCCAGGCGACGTCCTCCGCCAGTCGGCGCGAGGCCGAACAGAGCGAGACACTCGTGCCGTCCGCTGGGACGGTGCCGTCGGTGTCCAGGAGCCCTTGCAGCAGAGCGAGACGGTTCTTGATCGACGTGTTCTTGAACTCGTCGGGGATGAATTCACCGTGTGGAGCGCCGTCCCCCAGACGGAGGCCGAACAGATACGGATCGCCAGGCAGAGCGGAGTCTCCCCCGAGGTCGACGGGGGTGGCTGCCGGGATGTACCACTTCGCAGATCCGTTCGCCTCCAAGGTGTCCAGGCGGATCTCCCGGGTCGTCATGACCTTGTGCGCCTGGCCTCGGTGCCCCTCACGGCTCGTGCCGACGATCCAGAGGTGCTCGTCGTCGCATTCGACGGAGCTTCCGTCGGAAAGGACCAAGCGCCAGACGTCGCGCTCGCCCTGAGGGAAGACCCCCTCGATCAGCGCGACCTCTCCGTCCGGCACCACCACTTCGTCCCCGGTCTTCAAGTCCCCCATCCGGCGGAACCCGCTGGGGGTGAGCACGAGGGAGTCGAGCGGCTGGGCCTTGCCCGATCCGACCTCTCCCTGGAGCAGCCGGTGCATCGGGTGTTCCGTCGCCAGGTCGTCGAAGATCTCCTTGGAGACCTTCTGCTGGCCCTCGGTGAGGGTGAAGGGCAGGCGGTCGTCGAAGGCCGTGAGGATGCCGTCCGGCCTCGGTCTGCGCGGCACGGCCGGGAGTTGGCTGTCGGCGTACCGGCGGCGGGCCAGGGCGACCTGGAGGACGAAGGCCTCGTCCCACTTCAGCCGGGCGCGGGCGTCGGCGATGTCGGCCTTGGTGTGCGGGCGGTGGATCTTGAGCAGGGCCTCGGGGAGCGTGACCAGGCCCCGGCCCTCACGGAGGGAGGGCGGCAGCGGGTCGAGGGCCTCCTGGGCGCTGGGCAGCACCGTCTGGACGGCCTTGCCGATCTTCCAGGACTCCAGCTTGGCGGTGGCCGGGTAGATCGGGATCAGGGCGCCGGCCCAGGTCTCGACGGTCTCCTCGCTGTCGCCGCGCAGCAATTCATAGGCGGGATGCGCGAGTTGGAGGCGGCGGTTGAAGACGGAGACCTTGCCCGCGAACATCGCGCGTGTGCCCGGCAGCAGCTCCTTGTGGGGCTTGTGAACGCCGTTGCCGAAGAAGACCAGTTGGAGCCGGCCGCTGCCGTCCGTGATGGTGACCTCCAGCCGCTGCCCCTTGCCGCGCGGGGCCTTGGCGGAGGCGAAGGTGTGCAGCCGGGCGTCGGCGACCTGGGCGACCACCGTGACGTGCTCGTCCATGGGGAGGTCGGCGAGGTGGGTGAGCTGGCCACGCTCCTCGTATCTGCGCGGGTAGTGGTGCAGGAGGTCGCCGACGGTCTGCAGGCCGAGGTGCTCGGCCATCACCTTCGCGGTGGCGGGGCCGAGCACTGACTTCAGTGGTTGCTTCAGTGGTTCTTCCAGTGCGGGCACGAGATCCATTGCACACCACAGCACTGACAATGCCGTAACACGCTGCCCTGCGGGTTCCTCCCGCGAGCCGGAAACATCTGCGAAACTGCTGGTCAGGAGGTCCGTTCCGGCCCTAGGATGGCGCGCTCCGGCCATCCCCCGCGGTCACCGCCCCATCCGGGACCGCCCGACCCCGCGCCGAACGCATGCTCCCCCCACCGGCGCTGCGACGATGGACTCCCAGACCTCACAGTCATCCCAGGCATCACAGTCACCTCATACGTTCCAGGTCGACCTGCGTGGTCTGGTGGACCTGCTCTCCCATCACCTCTACTCCAGCCCCAAGGTCTACCTCCGCGAGCTGCTGCAGAACGCGGTCGACGCCATCACCGCCCGGCGGGCCGAGGAGCCCGGTGCCCCGGCACAGGTCCGGCTGCATGCCGCGGACGGTGCCCTGCGGGTGGAGGACAGCGGCGTCGGGCTCACCGAGTCGGACGTGCACAGCCTGCTGGCGACCATCGGCCGCAGTTCCAAGCGGGCGGAGGGCCTGCAGGAAGCCCGGTCCGACTTCCTCGGCCAGTTCGGCATCGGCCTGCTGGCCTGTTTCGTGGTCGCCGAGCGGATCCGGGTGGTCAGCCGCAGCGCCCGTACGCCCGAGGCCCCGCCGGTGGAGTGGACGGCCCGCGACGACGGCTCGTACACCGTGCGCACGCTGCCGGACGCCGAGCGGCCCGAGCCGGGCACCACCGTGCACCTGGTGGCGCGGGCCGGCGCGGCCGAGTGGCTCTCGCCCGAGCGGGTCCTCACCCTCGCCCGGGACTTCGGCTCCCTGCTGCCGTACGACGTCCGGGTGGGCGAGGAGGAGGTCACGGACCTCCCCGCGGCCTGGGAGCGGTCCTATCCGAGTCCCGCCGCGCGAAGGGTGGCGCTGGCCCGGCACTGTCACGAGCTGTTCGGCTTCCGGCCGCTGGACTCGATCGACCTGGACGTGCCGCTGGCCGGGATCCGTGGGGTCGCCTATGTGCTGCCGTCGGCGGTCAGCCCGGCGCAGCGGGCCACGCACCGCGTGCACCTGAAGGGCATGCTGCTGACCGAGCGGGCCGAACAGCTGCTGCCCGACTGGGCGTTCTTCGTGCGCTGCGTCCTGGACACCGACAGCCTGCGGCCCACGGCCTCGCGCGAGTCGCTGTACGAGGACGAGACCCTCGCGGCCGTACGGGAGGCGCTCGGCGAGCGGATCCGGGCCTGGCTGACCGGGCTCGCGGCCGGCGATCCGGAGCGGCTGGCCGCCTTCCTCGCCGTGCACCACCTGGGCGTGAAGTCCCTGGCCCGGCACGACGACGACATGCTGCGCACCATGCTGCCGTGGCTGCCGTTCGAGACGACCGACGGTCAGCTGTCCCTGGAGGAGTTCGCGCAGCGCCACCCGGTGGTGCACTTCACGCGGACGGTCGAGGAGTACCGGCAGGTGGCGCCGATCGCCTCGGCGCAGGGCGTCGGCGTGGTCAACGGCGGTTACACGTACGACAGCGAACTGGTCGAGGCGCTGCCGTCGGTACGGCCGGGGACCGTGGTCGCCGAGCTGGACGCGGACACCGTGACCGCCCACCTGGACACGGTCGAAACGGCCGAGGAGCTGGCGCTGTCCGGATTCCTGGCGGCCGCGCGCGCGAAGCTCGACCCGCTGGGCTGTGACGTGGTCCTGCGCGCCTTCCACCCGCTGTCCGTGCCCGCGCTGCACCTGGACGACCGGGCCGCCCGGCACGAGCAGGCGCGGGCCGAGGCCGAGGAGCAGGCGGACGACCTGTGGGCGGGCATCCTGGGCTCGCTGCGCGGCAGCGCCCCGCGCGCGCGTCTGGTGCTCAACCACCTCAACCCGCTGATCCGCAGGATCAGTTCGCTGCAGGACCCGGAACTCATCGGCACCGCCACCGAGTCGCTGTACGGGCAGGCGCTGCTGATGGCGCAGCGGCCGCTGAGGCCGGCCGACTCGGCGCTGCTCAACCGGGCGTTCATCGGCCTCCTGGAATGGGCCACACACGGGGAGAACGGTCACTGATGGCTGAGATCACGGACTTCGACGCGCTGCGCCGGGCGATGGCGGAGAACTCCGAGCAGCCGGAGGGTCCCGCACGCAACGCGCGCGCGGAGCACCTGCTCGCCGAGGCCGAGAAGCTGAACATCCCGCTCGCCGTGATCGAGGCGCTCGGACACCAGCTGAAGGTCTACAACTACAGCTCCGAGAAGGACAAGATGTTCGTCCCGTTCGCGCGGCTGCTGCGCCTGTGGGACGAACGGCCGGAGGACTTCGACGAGTACGAGGCGCACTCGCTGCACTGGGTCTTCAAGTGGGTGTCGGCGGGCATGCTGGACCAGCCGCACATCCCGCTCGCCTCGATCGAGAAGTGGCTCGGCGAGATGGAGCACCGCTACCGGCTCGCCGGGCACTCCGAACGGGCCGTGCGCAGTGCCGAGTTCAGTGTCGCCGCGCACATCGGGGACCTGGAGCGCGCGGAACGGGCGTACGGCGCCTGGCTGGCCGCCGACCGGGACCAGATGGCCGACTGCCACGCCTGCGAGCTGCACGGCCAGGGCATGTGGCAGGTCAAGCGCGGCCGGGACGCGGAGGCGCTCGAGCTGTGGCGGCCCGTGCTGGAGGGCGAGTACAGCTGCGCCCACGAGCCGCACACCGTCCTCGCCTCCTCGCTGGCTCCGCTGCTGCGGCTGGGTCGCCCGGACGAGGCCCGCGCCCACCATCTGCGGGGCTTCCGCCTGGTGCGCCCCATGGAGAGCATGCGGGGCGCCTACGCGGACCACCTGGAGTTCTGCGCGCTGACCGGCAACGAGGCGCGCGGTCTGGAGCTGCTCGCCCAGCGGCCGGCGTACTTCACGGACACCGGGCAGCCGCGCAGCCGACTGGACTTCATGGCCGTGGTGACGCTGTTGATGGACCGGCTGACCGAGCTGGGGCTGGGCGAACGGCAGGTGCCGGGCCCTGCCGGGCGGTCGTGGACGGCGCGGGAACTGGCCGCCCACGCGCGCGCGGAGGCCCAGGAACTGGCCGAGCGCTTCGACGGGCGCAACGGCACCTCGTACGTCGGCGACCGCATCCGCGCGCGCATGTCCCAAGGCCCGCTCGTGGACCGGCTGCCGCTGGGCATCCGCACGGTGCGCTCCGCACCCGCGCCCGTGACCGCGCCCGCGGCACCCTCCGCTCCCGGGCAACCGGATCTGGCCGCTCTGCTCACGGAGGCGCGTCGGCTGTCCGACACCCTGCAGCCGCACGCCCTGGAGGCGTGGGCGGCGGTCGCCCGGGCCGCCGAGGGGACCGAACTGGACGCGCGCGACCGCGCGGAGATCGCCGACCACGAGGCGATGGCCGAGGGCCCCGAGGGCATCGCCCTCTTCGACCGGGCGGCCGCGCTGTACGCGGAGGCGGGCGACCCCGGGGAGGCGCTGGCGGCACGCGCGCGTGGGGCGTACGTACGCGCACTGACGGGCGAGGTGGACGAGGCCCTGACAACCGTCGCCGGACTGTACGACGAGGCGCTCGCGCTGTACGCCGAGGAGGCCACCGGAGTACGGCAGACGGCGTCGGTGGTGATGAGCCGGGCGCGGATCCTGATGCAGCGGGTGCACGAGGGCGCGGAGAGCCAGGACGTGCGGGCGCAGGCCGAGCAGGCCGTGCTCGAGGTGCTGGCGCTCGTCGACGGGCGTGCGGGTGACGACGTGCGGCTGGCGGCGCGGACCGCCGAGGCGCGGGCGATGCTCGCCGCACTGGCCGAGCAGTCCGGGCAGGCCGAACGGGCGGCCCGGCTGTTCCGGCAGGCCGCGGCGGAGTACGTGGACGCCGGGCTGCCGTGGTTCGCGGTGGAGTACGAGGTGCAGGTCGCGGCGCTGGCCCATCAGCTCGGTGAGCCGGCCGAGGCCGAGCGGGCGCTGCGCTCCGCCCTGGAGCACGGCGGACCGTATGTGGAGCCGGCCGGGCGGGCCCAGCTGCATCTCCAGCTCGCCGAGGTGGTCGGCGGCCGGGGCGCGGCCGGGGAGGCGGCGGAGCACGCCCTTCAGGCCGCTCACTGGGCCGACGAGGCGGGCGAGAGCGCCACCCTCGGCGCCTGGGCGCGGCACCAGCTGGGCGGCTTCCTGCTGCGCGAGGGGCGGTGCGCGGAGGCCGCCGAGGTGCTGGAGTCGGCGCTGCCCGACCTGTCCGCCGAGACGCACGGCGACGGGGCCGTCGTCCAGGCGCAGTGGTGGCTCGGGGACTGCCTGGGCGAGCTGGGCGAGCACCGGGCGGCCGCCGAACGCCGGCTGCAGGCGGCCGAGATCGCCCGGCACTGGCCCGAGCAGCAGGACCACGCCACGCTCGCCCACCTCGCCGCCGAGTCCCTGAGCAACGCCGGGCTGCTGGCGGAGGCCGACCAGGCCTACGTGCGCGCGGGCGAGCTGTGGCGCGCGCTCGGCAACCCGCACTTCCTCGTCCGCTCGCTGCGCGCCCGCGCCTGGCTGGCGCTGCGCGCAGAGGACGGAACGGAGGGCGCGCGGGAGCAGATGGCGCAGGCGGTGCGGGAGTGCGAGCGCGCGCTGGAGGCCGCCGCGGACCCGGTGGCCCGCGACCAGCTCACCGCGGAACTCGGCAACACCCACCGCCAGTTCGGCGACCTGCTGGCCCGCTCGGCGGCCGAGGAGGGCGAAGAGGACGAAGAGGACGAAGATCAGCTGATCCAGGACGCGTTCGAGGCCGCGCTGACTCAGATGGACCGCGCGGCCGCGCTGTTCGGCACACTCGGCCCGGACGGGCTGCACAGCCGTACCGGCGCCGAACTCGCCGCGGGCTGGCTGGAGGCCGACCTCGGCCGCTCCGCCGAGGCGGTGGCACGCGCGCGTGGCGTGCTCGCGGCCTACGAGGGCGCCGACGAGACGGACGAGACCGTCCGGGCGCGGCGGGCGGAGGCGGGCCAGATGCTCCAGCTGGAGCGGTGAGGTCGCGCCCGCTCACTCCACGCCGATGAGCAGCAGCGCTCCCTGCCGGCCGCCCCGGTACACGACGGTGTCCACCGCGAGGTAGGACTCGCGCACGCGTGCCTCCAGGCGGTCGGCGACGCTGTCGGGCGCCTCGTCGCCGACGACGAGGGTGACCAGTTCGCCGCCGGCCTGGAGCATGCGGTCCAGGACGGTCTCGGCGGTGGCGGCGACGTCGGCGCCGATGACCGCCACGTCCCCGTCGATCAGGCCCAGGACGTCCCCGGCCTGGCAGATGCCGGCCGTCGTCCAGGACTGGCGCTCCGCGACGACGACCTCGGCGTACCGGGTGGCGCCGGCCGCCGAGGTCATCTGGACGACGTCCTCGTCGAACCGGCGCTCCGGCTCGTGCACGGCGAGCGCGGCGATGCCCTGGACCGCCGAGCGGGTCGGGATCAGGGCCACCCGGATGCCCTCGGTACGGGCCTGTTCGGCCGCGGCGGCGGCCGTGTGGCGCAGTTCGGCGTCGTTGGGCAGCAGGACGACCTCGCGCGCGTGGGCGCGCCGTACGGCCTGCACCAGTTCCCCGCTGGCGGGCGGCTCGCCGGGGCGCGCGAGGACGGCGGTCGCGCCGGCCTCGGTGTACAGCCCCGCCAGGCCCTCGCCGGGCACGACGGCGACGACGGCCCGCTGGGCGCGCTCGCGCGGCGGCCGCTCGCCGCCGGTGTGCACGTCGCCCAGCCCGAAGTGCGTGATCCGTATCCGGTACGGCCGCCCGGCCTCGACGCCCGCCTCCACCGCGGCGCCCGCGTCGTCGACGTGCACGTGCACGTTCCACAGGCCGTCGCCGCCGACCACGACGAGGGAGTCCCCGAGGGTGTCGAGCCGCTCCCGCAGCCGGGCCACGGCCTCGTCGCCGGCCTCCAGGAGATAGATCACCTCATAGGCGGGACCGCCGTCCTCGGCACCGTCGGCACACAGGTCGACCTCGGAAACGGCCCTCCCGCGCGCGTGCGCGTCGGAAACGGCAACGGAAGCGGCGACGGCTTCCGGGGCCTCGCGCACCGCCTCCCCCGTGAACGCCTCCACCAGTGCCCCCAGCACCGCCACCAGCCCTCTGCCGCCGGCGTCGACCACCCCGGCCCGCGCCAGCACCACCAGCTGGCCCGGAGTCGCCGCCAGGGCCGCCCTGGCGCCCTCGTAGGCGGCCCGTGCGACCGTCCCGCAGTCGCCCTCGGCCGCCTCGGCGGCGTCCGCCGCGGCCGAGGCGACCGTCAGCACCGTGCCCTCGACGGGGTGCGCGACGGCCTCCCGGGCGGAGTCGGCGGCCTGCCGCAGGGCCAGCCGCAGCCGGGCGCCGTCGACAGGGGACGCCTCACCCGCCTCGCCCCCGGCGAGCACCTGGGCCATGCCCCGCAGCAGCTGGGCGAGGATCGTCCCGGAGTTGCCCCGGGCGCCGATCAGCGCCCCGTGGGCCATCGCGCGCACGGCGTCCGCGAGAGAGGGGTCCTGGGCACCGGTTCCGTACCCCGCGAACACGGCCTCCACGGCGGTCGCCGCCGACTCCAGGGTCAGGTACAGATTCGTCCCGGTGTCCCCGTCGGCCACGGGGTAGACGTTGATCGCGTCGATCTCCTCGCGCGCCCGCCCCAGCGCACCCAGTGCCAGACCGCACCAGGTGCGCACCGCAGGAGCATCGAGGAATGTCTGCGGCACCTGCGCCACCTGCGCCTCCCTGGCTGGCTGGACGTGGACGCAGCGTAGACCCCGGAGGGGTGTGTTCCGGAAGAGGGCCGGGAGCGGGCCCCTGAGCTGCCATGGTAGTTTCGTTGTACGGGCGCAGCCGTTGTATGCTGCTCCGGTTGCCCGATCTCGATCGGGCTGTTCCCCTGGCAACGCCACTCAAGATCTCAGGTCTTAAGATCTCGATCCCGGCATGCCGGGATTAACCGTAAGTGCATCTGAAGTCTTTGGAGTGACCCGTGGCTGCCAACTGCGACGTCTGCGGCAAGGGGCCGGGCTTCGGCAACAACATCTCGTTTTCGCACCGCCGTACGTCCCGTCGCTGGAACCCGAACATCCAGCGTGTGCGTACCGTGGTCGGCGGGACGCCGAAGCGCGTGAACGCCTGCACCTCGTGCATCAAGGCCGGCAAGGTCTCGCGCTGACGCACCGCTAAGCGCGCGGCCACTGCTGGTTCGCTGCACTGAGCCGGTCCACCTCCGGGTGGGCCGGCTTTTTGCCGTACCCGCACTCACCCGCGCAAGCGCCACCCGTGATCCACCGGCCCGATCCCCGCGCCCAGCGCGAACCCGGCCGCGATCGCCCCGGTGACGTACTCCTTGGCCTCCGCGGCGGCCTGCGGCACGGCCAGCCCCTTCGCCAGCCCCGACGCGACCGCCGAGGCGAGCGTGCAGCCCGTGCCGTGCGTGTGCCGGTTGTCGAGCCGGGGCGCCCGCAGCCAGTGCTCCTCGGAGCCGTCCGTGAGCAGATCCACTGCCGGGTTCCCGCCCGCCCGCCGTGCGTCCCCTGCCAGGTGCCCGCCCTTGATCAGCACCCAGCGCGGCCCGTACTCCAGCACGGCCGCCGCGGCCCGTCGCAGATCGTCCTCCGACTCGACCCGCACGCCCGTGAGTTGGGCCACTTCGTCGAGGTTGGGCGTGGCCACGGTCGCCACCGGCAGCAGCTTCGTGCGGACCGAGTCCAGCGCGGAGGCGGCCAGCAGCGGGTCGCCGTGCTTGGAGACGCCCGCCGGGTCCACCACGGCGGGCGCGTCCGTGCCGGAGATCAACTCGGCGACCGCCTCGACCAGTTCGGCCGAGGCCAGCATCCCGGTCTTCACGGCCTGGACGCCGATGTCGTCCACGACGCTGCGGTACTGCGCCCGCACCGCCTCCACCGGCAGCTCCCAGGCGCCCTGCACGCCCAGGGAGTTCTGCGCGGTCACGGCCGTGATCACGCTCATCCCGTGCACGCCGAGCGCCAGCATCGTCTTCAGGTCGGCCTGGATGCCCGCCCCGCCGCCGGAGTCCGAGCCCGCCACCGTGAGCACCCGGGGAATCATGACTCGATGTCCCCGAAGTGGTCCCAGCCGCCCTTGCTGGTCCAGGGCGCCCCGTCGACCGTCACCTGGGGCAGCGCCGAGGGGTTGAGGACCTCGCCGATGACCTTCCAGCGGGCCGGCAGCTTGGCGTCCGGCGGGAAGGTCGCCACGATCGCGTGGTCCTCTCCCCCGGTCAGCACCCACTGCAGCGGATCCACGCCGACGGCCTGCCCGATGTCGTGCATCTGCGTCGGGATGTCGATCGCGCCGGAGCGGATGTCGATGCGCACCTTGCTGGCCTCGGCGATGTGCCCGAGGTCGGCGATCAGCCCGTCGCTCACGTCGCACATCGCGGTCGCGCCGAGCGCGGCGGCGGCCGGGCCCGCGTGGTACGGCGGCTCGGGGCGGCGGTGGGCCTCCACGAAGGCGCGCGGGGAGCGGAAGCCGCGGGAGAGCACCGCGTAGCCGGCCGCGGACCAGCCCAGCCAGCCCGTGACGGCCACGAGGTCGCCGGGCTGGGCGCCGGCGCGGGTCACCGGCTCCTGGTTGCGCAGATCGCCGAGGGCGGTGATCGACACCATGATCGTGTCCCCGCGTACGACGTCCCCGCCGACCACCGAGGCGCCCGCGACCTGGCACTCGTCGCGCAGCCCGTCCATCAGCTCGCTCGGCCAGGTGACCGGGAGTTCGGCCGGGACGACCAGGCCGAGCAGTAGCGCGGTGGGTACGGCGCCCATCGCGGCGATGTCCGCGAGGTTCTGCGCCGCCGCCTTGCGTCCGACGTCGTAGGCCGTGGACCAGTCGCGGCGGAAGTGCCGTCCCTCCAGCAGGATGTCGGTGCTCGCCACGACCCGGCGGTCGGGCGCGGCGACCACCGCGGCGTCGTCGCCGGGGCCGATCCGGACCGCCGGGGTGGTGGTGAGGCGGGAGGTGAGCTCCCTGATGAGCCCGAACTCCCCCAGCTCACCAACAGTGCCCTTCATTGCCCTTGCTCCCCTTCTCTCCCGTGCCGTGCCCGGTCGCGCGCTATCAGTGTCCCCGATACGGTCGAGGTGACCGTCAACTTCTGTCGTGCCTGCACCCTGGCGCGCAAGCCCGGTTCCCGCAGGTCTCCCCGCGGGGAGCGGCGACGCGATACCGTGGCGTTCCTTTTCCCCACATGATCCTCGTGGCCGCCCTGGAGGTTCCGTGGTACAGGCGTACATCCTGATCCAGACGGAGGTCGGCAAGGCGTCGACCGTCGCCGAGACGATCAGCAAGATCCCTGGAGTGATCCAGGCCGAGGACGTGACCGGACCGTACGACGTCATCGTGCGCGCCCAGGCCGACACGGTCGACGACCTCGGTCGCATGGTGGTCGCGAAGGTCCAGCAAGTGGACGGCATCACCCGCACCCTGACCTGTCCGGTCGTGCATCTGTAGCCCCCGTCTACGCTTGGCCGGTGAACATCTTCCGTCACCGGCCCCTCGGCCTGCTCGCGCCCGCGCTGCTGATCGCGGTCGCGGGCTGTTCCCACGCAGACGACAACGCCACCGTGGCGGTTCCCAGCCCCGACGCGAAGACGGCGACGGCGTGCCGGGATCTGCACCGGGTGCTGCCCGAGAAGCTCGACGGTCGGGGCCGTGACGACCCCGAGCCCCGGTCCGCCTACACGGCGGGCTGGGGAAGCCCGGCGATCATACTGCGCTGCGGTGTCGTACGGCCGCCGAAGATGGTCGACCCCAAGGTCGCCGAGGGCGGGGACCGGGACGCCGTGGCGGGCGGGGTCAACGGCGTCGACTGGCTGATGGAGAAGCAGGGCGACGGCACCTGGCGGTTCACCACGGCCAACCGCGTCGCCTACGTGCAGGTGAGCCTGCCCGAGGGGATGTCCGGGCCGGACGGCACCCCGGTGCTCACCGGTCTCGCGACCTCAGTCAAGAAGGCGATCCCCAAGGGGATCGCCTCCATGAGGTGACGGTGCCGGTGCGGGTCAGCGCAGCCCGGTCGAGCGGCGCAGCGCGGCCTGCACCAGGCGGTCCACCAGCTCCGGGTAGCCGATGCCGGTGGCCTGCCACATCTGCGGGTACATCGAGATGGGCGTGAAGCCGGGCATGGTGTTGATCTCGTTGATCACGAACTCGCCGTCCTCGGTGAGGAAGAAGTCCGCGCGGACCAGGCCCTCGCAGGAGGCCGCCTCGAACGCCTCGACCGCGAGGCGCCGCACCTCGGCGGTCTCCTCGTCGGTGAGCGGGGCCGGCACGATGCCGGGCGTGGAGTCGATGTACTTGGCCTCGAAGTCGTAGTACGCGTGCGCGTCCGGCGGCGGGATCTCGGCCGGCACGGAGGCGCGCGGGCCGTCCTCGAACTCCAGGACGCCGCACTCGATCTCGCGGCCCCGCAGGGCGGCCTCGACCAGGATCTTCGGGTCGTGCCGCTGGGCCTCGGCGATCGCCTCGTCCAGGCCGGAGAGGTCGTCGACCTTGGTGATGCCGATCGACGATCCCGCGCGCGCGGGCTTCACGAACAGCGGCCAGCCGTGCTCGCCGGCGAAGTCGACGATCTTCTTGCGGGCGGCGGACTCGTCCTGCGCCCACTCGCGCGGGCGGATCACCACGTACGGGCCGACCTTGAGCCCGAAGGAGGTGAACACCCGCTTCATGTACTCCTTGTCCTGGCCGACGGCCGAGGCGAGCACGCCCGAGCCCACGTACGGCACTCCGGACAGCTCCAGGAGGCCCTGGAGGGTGCCGTCCTCGCCGTACGGGCCGTGCAGCACCGGGAAGACCACGTCGACCTCGCCGAGGGCCTTGGGCACGGAGCCGGGCTCGCTGTAGACGACCTCGCGGTTGGCCGGGTCGACGGGGAGCACCACGCCGCCCTCGCTCGACTCGGCCAGGTCCTCCACGCTGGGGGTGCGACGCTCGGTGATGGCCATGCGCTCCGGCTCGTCGGCCGTCAGGGCCCAGCGGCCGTCCGCGGTGATGCCGATCGGCAGGACGTCGTACTTCGTCCGGTCGATGGCCTTGAGGACGGCGCCGGCGGTGACCACGGAGATCCCGTGTTCGGAGCTGCGCCCGCCGAACACGACGGCCACGCGCGGCTTGCGGGACGGCTGCTCGGGGCTCTGGGGGAGGTTCTCGGTGCTCATATCGCGTTGAGAGTACCCGTTGGTAGAGCCCGGATACAGCGTCGAGTCCGGAGGTGAACGGACGAAAAAGGGCAGGTTCGCTCAGCGTCGTTCGGACTTCGCGCTGCGCGACATCAGCTCCTTGAGGGCGACCACCGGCGGCTTGCCCTCGTGCACGATGTCCACGACCGTCTCCGTGATCGGCATCTCGACACCGTGCCGGCGGGCCAGATCCGCCACCGACTCGCAGGACTTGACGCCCTCGGCGGTCTGCTTGGTGACCGCGATGGTCTCCTCCAGGGTCATGCCCTTGCCGAGGTTGGTGCCGAAGGTGTGGTTGCGGGACAGCGGTGAGGAGCAGGTGGCCACCAGGTCGCCGAGACCGGCGAGTCCGGAGAAGGTCAGCGGGTCGGCGCCGAGCACCACCCCGAGGCGGGCGGTCTCCGCCAGGCCGCGCGTGATGAGCGAGCCCTTGGCGTTGTCGCCGAGTCCCATGCCGTCCGCGATGCCGACGGCGAGGCCGATGACGTTCTTCACGGCACCGCCCAGCTCGCAACCGACCACGTCCGTCTCCGTGTACGGCCGGAAGTACGGCGTGTGGCAGGCGGCCTGGAGCCGCTGGGCGACCTGCTCGTCGGTGCAGGCGACCACGGCGGCGGCGGGCATGCGGGCGGCGATCTCGCGGGCCAGGTTGGGCCCGGTGACCACGGCGATGCGCTCGGGGCCGACCTTGGCGACGTCCTCGATGACCTCGCTCATCCGCATGGCGGAGCCGAGTTCGACGCCCTTCATCAGGGAGACGAGCACGGTGCCGGGCGCGAGCAGCGGGACCCACTCGGCGAGGTTGGCGCGCAGTGTCTGGGACGGGACGGCGAGGACGGTGAAGTCCGCGTCGCGCAGGGCCTCGGCGGGGTCGGCGGTGGCGCGCAGGTTCTCCGGGAGTTCCACGCCGGGCAGGTAGTCGGGGTTGGTCCGGGTGGAGTTGACCGCGTCGGCCAGCTCGGGGCGGCGGGCCCACAGGGTGACCTCGCAGCCCGCGTCGGCGAGGACCATGCCGAAGGCGGTGCCCCACGAGCCGGTGCCCATGACGGCTGCCCGGACAGGCTTGCTCACTTGCCGTTCTCCTCTTCCGTGCCGCTCGCCGGGACTTCCGTGCCGGTCCGTGAGACTTCCCTGCCGCTCCGCGAGACGTCCGTGCCGGTCTGGGCGCGGGTCTTGCGCCGCTGCTCGATCCGCTCGCGGCGCGGGTCGTAGGGCGTCTCGGGCGCCTTCTCGCCGCGGATCTCCTCCAGCTGGCGGGTGATGGCCGCCATGATGACCTCGGTGGCCTCCTTCAGGAGGTCGGCGGTCATCTCCTTGTCGTAGAAGCGGGAGAGGTCCACGGGCGGGCCCGCGAGGACGTGGTGGGTCTTGCGCGGGAAGAGGTGGGGCTTCTTGGCGTAGGGCGGCAGCAGTTCGTTGCAGCCCCACTGGGCGACGGGGATCACCGGGCACTTGGTCTGGAGTGCCACGCGGGCGGCGCCGGTCTTGGCGGTCATCGGCCAGCCGTCCGGGTCGCGGGTGAGCGTGCCCTCGGGGTAGAACGCGACGCACTCGCCGCGCTCCACGGCGTCGATCGCGGCCCGGAAGGCGCTGAGCGCGTCCGTGCTCTCGCGGTAGACGGGGATCTGCCCGGTGCCGCGCATCGCGGCCCCGACGAATCCCTTCTTGAAAAGTCCGCTCTTCGCCAGGAAACGCGGAACCCGTCCGGTGTTGTACTGATAGTGCGCGTACGCGAAGGGGTCCACATGGGAATTGTGGTTCACCGCGGTGATAAATCCGCCGTCGGCCGGAATGTGTTCCATTCCATGCCAGTCCCGCTTGATCAGAACCACCAGCGGCGGTTTGCAGAGGACCGCTGCGAAGCGGTACCAGAACCCGATTCTGCGGCGGGACACGCGGACACCTTCCTCTAGGACTTGGCTCAGGGCCCGGGGGCCGCACAAGTGTCGCCCCAGGCCGCCGGTCTGTCGAGAACACCGTACGCCCCACGTGCCTGCCTGCCGGATGCGACGGGTGACAATGAGCGCGACAAGGGAGGGCGGTACGCCGGTGCAGTGGACCTTGGTCATCCCGCTGAAGCCTCTGGCGCGGGCCAAGAGCAGGCTGTCGGACACGGCGGGCGAGGGGGTACGGCCGGGGCTGGCCCTCGCGTTCGCGCAGGACACGGTGGCCGCGGCGCTGGCGTGTCCGGCGGTCGCGGATGTGGCGGTCGTCACGGACGACCCGCTGGCCGGCCGCGAGCTGGCGGCGCTGGGCGCCCGGATCGTCCCGGACGCCCCGGGAAGCGGCCTCAACGCCGCTCTCACGCATGGCACGGCCGCCGTACGGGAACTGCGCCCCCGCGCCGCGATCGCGGCCCTGAACGCCGATCTCCCGGCGCTGCGTCCGCCGGAATTGTCGCGGGTGCTGGACGCGGCGGCCGAATTCCCGCGCGCCTTTCTCGCGGACGCGGCGGCACTGGGTACGACGCTGTTGGCCGCGGCCCCCGGCCGGGAATTGCACCCGGCTTTCGGCACGGATTCCCGGAACCGGCACCGCGCCTCCGGCGCCACGGAACTCGGGCTCACCGACGTCGATTCGGTACGGCAGGACGTGGACACCGGCGAGGACCTGCGGGCGGCCCTGACCCTCGGGGTGGGGCCCCATACGGCGACGGCGACGGCGGGGTTGCTGATCCCGGGGTCCTGAGGCGCCCCCCAGGGGTGCGGGGAACTGCGCGACCAGCCCCCACCCACCCGCAGACGAAAGGCGGCCGAACCGCCGGAGGTACTACGCTGGCCGTCATGCAGGCGACCGCATACACGTACGACCCCGCAAGCCGCAGCGGCCAGGTGCTGCTCGACGACGGCACTCCGGTGCCCTTCGGCCCGGAGGCGTTCGACGCGGGCGGGCTGCTGCTGCTGCGGCCCGGACAGCGGGTGCGGATCGAGACGGAGGGTGCCGGGGACGGCCTGCGGATCACGCTGGTGACCCTGCAGACGCTCTGAGGCGCCCCGGAAAACGCCGCGGGCCGGGCTCCCCAGAGGAGTCCGGCCCGGCGCGTGAGTGCCCCGGCGGCCTTACGACGCCTTGCGGGCGGTGGCCTTCTTGGCGGTGGTCTTGCGGGCCGTCGACTTCTTGGCCGGGGCCTTCTTGGCGGTGACCTTCTTCGCCGGAGCCTTCTTGGCCGTCGCCTTCTTGGCGGTGGCCTTCTTCGCAGCGGCCGTCGTCTTCTTCGCCGCGGCCGTCGTCTTCTTGACGGGGGCCTTCTTCGCGACGGCCTTCTTGACGGCGGCCTTCTTCGCCGGCGCCGCCTTCTTCGCCGTGACCTTCTTCGCCGCCGCCTTGGTGACCTTCTTCGCCGCGGCCTTCTTGACCGTCGCGGCGGCGCCACCGGTCAGGCTGCCCTTGGGCGCCTTCTTGACGGCGACCTCGCCGCCCCGCGGCAGCTTCTTCGAGCCGCTGACCAGGTCCTTGAAGCCCTGACCCGCGCGGAAGCGCGGAACGGAGGTCTTCTTGACCCGAACCCGCTCGCCCGTCTGCGGGTTGCGGGCGTAACGGGCGGGGCGGTCCACCTTTTCGAAGGACCCGAAGCCGGTGACCGAGACCCGCTCACCTGCGACGACCGCGCGGACGATGGCGTCCAGGACATGGTCGACAGCATCGGCGGCCTGCTGGCGGCCGCCCATCTTGTCGGCAATCGCTTCTACGAGCTGCGCCTTGTTCACGTCTTCCCCTTCGGAGACATCGCCAGAACGAAAGTGTTCAAGCTTTTTCGCACGTTAGGCAGATATATACCGCAAATCAAACACGAAACGGGCTTATCACCCTTGTGCCGCAACCGACTCGGTTGTCTCGGGCTGTTCAGCGGTCCTCTTCGGGGATCCGACCCTCGTCGAGGTCCTGGTTGAACCGCTCGAGCCGCCTTGCCGCTCCGGCGAGATCGTGCTTGGCCGCGGCCGTAATGACCAGCAGCTTCCGGGTCAGCGCCATCCGTACGCCCTCCGGGACTTGCAGTTCACGCACTCTTGTGTGCGCTTCCTTCAGTTGGTCCGCGACCGCCGCATAGAGCTCGAGTTGGCCGTCGTGTTCCATGCACAGATTGTGCCATCTGGGGCGAGTTGTCGCCTGCGCAGGGTGCAACTGCCGCCTCAAATGGCCTTCCGGGCACTTGCCAAGGCTGCGGGCATGGCACTCGCGTACCCAGGCAACAGCCTTCGTAACGTGGGGAGTTGGGCGGACGTGCGGGAACGCGCGGGGCCGTTCGGGTGCAGACATGGCTGTACCCCCAATCGTGGCGATCGGGGGTACAGAGGGGGTACTGCGGTGGCCGAAACCTGACGTGGATCAGACCTGGTTCAGACCTGGCCCGGACTTGGTTCAGACCGGAAGCGTCCGCGGCTTGTACGAGGGCCGCTTGGCCTCGTAGGCGGCGATGTCAGCCTCGTTCTGGAGGGTGATGGAGATGTCGTCCAGGCCGTTCAGCAGCCGCCAGCGGGAGTTCTCGTCCAGCTCGAAGGAGGCGGTGACGCCCTGCGCACGAACCTCACGCGCCTCAAGGTCCACAGTGACCTCAGCAGTGGGGTCGTTCTCGGTGAGCTCCCACAGCGCGTCCACGACCTTCTGGTCGAGAACCACGGTGAGCAGGCCGTTCTTCAGCGAGTTGCCGCGGAAGATGTCCGCGAAACGGGAGGAGATCACGGCCTTGAAGCCGTAGTTCTGCAGCGCCCAGACGGCGTGCTCACGGGAGGAACCGGTGCCGAAGTCGGGGCCGGCGACCAGCACGGTGGCGCCCTGTCGCTCGGGCCGGTTGAGGACGAAGTCCTCGTCCTTGCGCCAGGCCTCGAACAGACCGTCCTCGAAGCCGTCCCGGGTCACCTTCTTGAGCCAGTGAGCAGGGATGATCTGGTCGGTGTCGACGTTGCTGCGGCGCAGCGGGACGGCCCGGCCGGTGTGGGTGGTGAAGGCTTCCATGATTCTCAGACTCCAGCGGGCACGGGGGCGTCGGACAGGTCGGCGGGCGAGGCCAGGTGGCCGAGGACGGCGGTCGCGGCCGCGACCTGCGGCGACACCAGGTGCGTACGGCCGCCCTTGCCCTGCCGTCCCTCGAAGTTGCGGTTGGAGGTGGACGCGGAGCGCTCACCGGGGGCCAGCTGGTCGGGGTTCATGCCGAGGCACATCGAGCAGCCCGCGTGCCGCCATTCGGCGCCGGCCTCCTTGAAGACCACGTCCAGGCCCTCGGAGACGGCCTGGAGACCGACCCGCGCGGAGCCCGGGACGACCAGCATCCGTACGCCGTCGGCGACTTTGCGGCCCCGCAGCAGGTCCGCGGCGGCACGCAGGTCCTCGATACGGCCGTTGGTGCAGGAGCCTACGAAGACGGTGTCCACCTTGATGGACCGCAGCGGCTGGCCGGCCTCCAACCCCATGTATTCCAGGGCCTTTTCGGCGGCCAGGCGCTCCGAAGCGTCTTCGTACGAAGCCGGGTCGGGGACGGACGCCGAAAGCGGCGCACCCTGGCCGGGGTTGGTGCCCCAGGTGACGAACGGCGACAGCTCGTCGGCCTTGATGACGACCTCGGCGTCGAAGACGGCGTCCTCGTCGGTACGCAGGGTCCTCCAGTACTCGACGGCGGCGTCCCAGTCGGCGCCCTCGGGGGCGTGCGGGCGGCCCTTGAGGTACGCGAAGGTGGTCTCGTCGGGGGCGATCATGCCCGCGCGGGCACCGGCCTCGATCGACATGTTGCAGATGGTCATCCGGGCCTCCATCGAGAGCTTCTCGATGGCGGAGCCGCGGTACTCCAGGATGTAGCCCTGGCCGCCGCCCGTACCGATCCTGGCGATGATCGCCAGGATCAGGTCCTTGGCGGTGACGCCCTCGGGCAGCTCGCCCTCGACGGTGATGGCCATGGTCTTGGGGCGGGCCAGCGGCAGCGTCTGGGTGGCCAGCACGTGCTCCACCTGGGAGGTGCCGATACCGAACGCCAGCGCGCCGAAGGCACCGTGCGTGGAGGTGTGCGAGTCACCGCAGACGACGGTGGTGCCCGGCTGGGTCAGGCCCAGCTGCGGGCCGACGACGTGCACGACGCCCTGCTCGACGTCACCGAGCGGGTGCAGCCGCACCCCGAACTCGGCGCAGTTCTTGCGCAGCGTCTCCAGCTGGGCGCGCGAGACGGGGTCGGCGATGGGCTTGTCGATGTCGAGGGTCGGGGTGTTGTGATCCTCGGTCGCGATGGTGAGGTCCAGCCGGCGCACCGGGCGACCGTTCTGCCGCAGCCCGTCGAAGGCCTGGGGGCTGGTCACCTCGTGCAGCAGGTGCAGATCGATGAAGAGGAGGTCGGGCTCGCCCTCGGCGCGCCGGACGACGTGGTCGTCCCAGACCTTCTCCGCGAGTGTCCTACCCATCGCTTTCCCTCCGACCGGCAAACGTCCACCGGCCCAACTAGAGATCTTGAGGAAGCGGCGGCTGCCTTTTTAGGGGCCCCTGAAGTCGTGATTCCGGGCGTCCACCGCCAGGCCCGTTGGTCTGCGGGCCGCTGTGTGGTTCCAGGGTGGCGCGTTCCACGGAAAATTGAACTTGCGTTTCACAGAGTGAGACGTGAGTATCGTTGCATGGACAACAGTAGCGGCGTCGGCGTTCTGGACAAGGCGGCCCTCGTCCTGAGCGCTCTGGAGTCCGGTCCGGCCACCCTTGCGGGTCTGGTCGGTGCGACTGGACTGGCAAGACCCACGGCCCACCGCCTGGCCGTGGCCCTGGAACACCACCGCATGGTGGCACGCGACATGCAGGGCAGGTTCATCCTCGGCCCGCGCCTCGCGGAACTCGCGGCGGCGGCCGGCGAGGACCGCCTGCTCGCCACGGCGGGCCCCGTGCTCACCCACCTCCGCGATGTCACCGGCGAGAGTGCACAGCTCTACCGTCGCCAGGGTGACATGCGGATCTGTGTGGCCGCGGCGGAACGCCTGTCCGGCCTGCGGGACACGGTCCCGGTCGGCTCCACGCTGACCATGAAGGCCGGCTCCTCGGCGCAGATCCTGATGGCCTGGGAGGAGCCCGAGCGCCTGCACCGCGGCCTCCAGGGCGCCCGCTTCACGGCGACGGCCCTGTCGGGCGTACGGCGCCGCGGCTGGGCCCAGTCGATCGGTGAGCGCGAGCCGGGCGTCGCGTCCGTCTCCGCGCCCGTACGCGGCCCCTCCAACCGCGTCGTGGCCGCGGTCTCCGTCTCCGGCCCCATCGAGCGCCTGACCCGCCACCCGGGCCGTATGCACGCCCAGGCGGTCATCGACGCAGCAGGCCGCCTCTCCGAGGCCCTGCGCCGCTCGGGCTGACATCCGAAGGAAGGGCCTGCCTCAACGCCGCGGCAGGCCCTCCTCGCTTCCCCGTCTCCCCGGTCGGCCGCTCTCCCCGGTCGGCCTGCCTCCCCTGTCAGCCGGTCTTCTCGGCCACCGGCGCCTTCCCGGACCGGTAGGCGAACCGATCCTTCGCATACCGGCCCCGCTTCTCCAGCGGTACCTGCCCATGTGCCGCCGCCAGCCCGAACGCCGGCATGTCCCCGTAGATCGCCTCGTACGACCCCTCCGGCACGACATACGTCTCGTGCCAGATCCCGACACGCCCCCGCAGCTTCCCGGCCCGCTCCTTGCGGTTGAGCACCGCCCAGGCCTTGTGGTGGAAGGCGTCCGGCGCCGTCGCGTAGGCGTACAGCTTCTCCTTGGACTCCCAGTACTGCACGACGTAGTAGGTCCGCGGCGACGCGGTCAGCAGGACCTTGCCGCGCAGACCCCGCCCAGGGTCCCGCCCCAGTTCCCGCAGCATGCGGAGCATCGCCAGCGCCACCGGCAGCCACAGGTGCACCGCCCAGAAGCGGTTGATCCGCATGCCGATCAGCAGGACCACCACCTCCCCCTGGGCATCCGCGGTGGTACGACCCGGGGCGACCCGGTTTCGGAACATGACGTCCCCCTCATCGGTGAGCGGCACTATCCGAGTGCGCATGCTTGGATAGTGCCGTTATCCAAGAAGGGATGCAAGGGATGCGTCTCGCCGAGCTGAGCAAGCGCAGCGGTGTGTCCACCGCGACGATCAAGTACTACCTGCGCGAGGGGCTGTTGCCCCCGGGCCGTCAGGTCAACGCGACGACCGCGGAGTACGACGAGGAGCACCTGCGCCGGCTGCGGCTGGTGCGGGCGATGATCCAGGTCGGCCGGCTGCCGGTGGCGACGGTCCGGGAGGTCCTGGGGCATGTCGACGACGAGTCGCTGGGCCGCACGATCCGGCTGGGCGCGGCCCTGTGGGCGCTGCCGCAGGTACCGGAGCCGGACGAGGACGACGAGTGCGTCCGGGCCGCGCACGGGGAGGCGGAGGGGCTGCTGGACACGCTGGGCTGGTCGAACGCCAAGCTGCTGACGACCATCTCCCCGTCGTACCGCGGTCTGGTGGTGGCGATCGCCGCGTTCCGTCGGCTCGGCTACGACTGGGATGCCGAACGGCTCGTGTTCTACGCGAAGTTGATGCAGGAGGCGGCCAAGTACGACCTGGACTTCGTGGAGGCGCAGCCGTCGGAGGCGGAGAAGGCGGAGAGCGTGGTGGTCTCGGCGGTGCTCGTCGAGCCGATGCTGCGCGCGCTGCACCGGCTGGCGCAGGAGGAGGAGTCGGCGCGACGGTACGGCTTCGAGTAACGCCGAAGGCCCTCCACCGAGGTGGAGGGCCTTCGAACTGCGTACCCCCGACCGGATTCGAACCGGCGCTACCGCCTTGAGAGGGCGGCGTGCTAGGCCGCTACACAACGGGGGCGTGGACACTGCGTTTCCGCAGGTCCGAGCTGGTCTACCTGGACTCGAACCAAGACTAACTGAACCAGAATCAGTCGTGCTGCCAATTACACCATAGACCAATGATGGTTTAGACCAGTCGTACCCCCGACCGGATTCGAACCGGCGCTACCGCCTTGAGAGGGCGGCGTGCTAGGCCGCTACACAACGGGGGCCCTAGCGATCCCGACAGGATCAGGATCAGTACCCCCGACCGGATTCGAACCGGCGCTACTGCCTTGAGAGGGCAGCGTGCTAGGCCGCTACACAACGGGGGCTTTGCAGATGAGCTCTGCGAGCTGGCCTACCTGGACTCGAACCAAGACTAACTGAACCAGAATCAGTCGTGCTGCCAATTACACCATAGGCCACTGGAACTCAAGCCCCTGCGGGGATCTCGTTCTAGTTCGCTCCTCCGGGTCCCGGCCTTTCGGCCCGCTCCCCGGCGGCGCAGGAAGAACATTACCCGAAGGTGGACGGGGCTCCAAAACGGGTATCCGAGCGGACGAGCGCGGGGAGTTCGGCGAGGGTCGAGATCCGGTGCGCCGCCACGGTGTCCGCGCCCTGCGCGTACACCCCGCCGCGGTCGATCCAGACGGACAGCAGCCCCGCCTCGGCCGCGCCCCGCCCGTCGATCTCGGGGTGGTCACCGACGTACGCCACCTCGTGCGGGGCCAGGCCCAGCGCCGCCACGGCCGCGAGGAACGCCGCGGCCTCGGGCTTGGAGACGCCCAGCTCGGCGGCGCACAGCACGCTCTCGAAGCGGTCGCGGAGGCCGAGGGTGCGCAGCTTGTGTTCCTGGACCGTGAGGCTGGAGTTGGACAGCACCGAGTGCCGGTGGCTGGCGGCGAGGGCGTCCAGGGCCGGCAGCACGTCCGGGAACAGGCTCCAGGCGGCCTCGTAGTGACCGATGTAACGCCGGAACCAGGCGTCGGCCTCGGCGTCGGAGAGCTCCTGCTCCAGGAAGAGCCGTACGCGATCGCGCCGCTGGCCCTCGAAGGAGACCTCCCCGGCGGAGAAGCGCGCCCACTGCCGGTCGGTGATCTCCCGCCACCGGCCGAGGGCCTGCTCAGGGGTGTCGTACCCGGCGAGCAGGCCCTCCGCAGCCAGATGGGCACGCATGCCCTCGCGATCGGCGGTCGTGTAGTCGAAGAGGGTGTCGTCCACGTCCCACACGACGGCTCTGATCGTCATGACACCGACGGTACCCTTCGCGCGCCGTCAGCCGAGGGTCATCGTGCCGGTCAGGCTCAGGTTGCGTCCCTGGCCGTCGCGGGGGCGGGCGGTGAGCTTCCAGGTGTAGGTGCCGGAGCCGGCCCGGGAGCCACTGTCGGTCGTGCCGTCCCAGGCCGGGCGTACGGCCGCGCCCGTGGAGGCACCGGTCAGGGTGCGGACGACCTTGCCCGTGGCCGTGGCGAGCGTCAGGGACCAGGTGGACGGCTTGTTCAGCTGCCAGACCGGCGACCACGGCATCGACCGTCCGATGACGGACGGCGAGTAGACCTGCGCCTCCGTCTGCGCGAGCGGCGAGGCGGGGACGCCGCTGGGGACGATCACCACCTGCCCGATGTTCCCGGTGAGGTAGGCGATCTGGCCGCCGAACCGGTCCACGGCCCAGCGGCCGTTGCTGCCGCCGGTGTTCCGGTCCGGCGTCGGCAGGACGGCCACGGTGCGGGTCTGCGCGGTACCGGTGTGGACGTCGGTGAGCAGCAGCTCGTGCGTGGTCCGGTTCTCGCGCACCAGGAAGCCGTCGGCGAGGCGGGCCGGGGCGGAGTCGGCACGGACCGGGATGTTCCGCCTGGCCGCCCGGTCGTAGACCCCGGCCGGACCGGCGGAGCCGCAGCTCCAGTAGAGCCAGGTGTTGACGGCCTGGATGTCGCTGGGCGTGCACCGGGCGCCGGTGGAGACGGTGGTCGTGGTCCTGCCGGTCTTCAGGTCGTGGCCGGTGATCGATCCCTTGGTGCTGCCGGGCGTCCACAGGACCTGGCCCCACAGGGCCGCGGCGGTGCGGCTCCGGCTGAGCACGGGCGTGCCGGACGTGGCACCCCGCGGGAAGTCGAGGATCGTCTGTACGCCGGGCGTGCCGCCGTTGTAGAGCACGTAGCGGCCGGTGCCGTCGGCGATGCGGCCGCGCGCGGAGCCTGTGGGCACGCTGAGCAGGGAGCCGGTGTCGAGGCCGGTCTCGATCACGTACTCGCGGCCGGAGGAGTCGGTGAACAGGTGGGCGACGTGTCCGTCGCCGAGGGCCTCCATCTGGGGGCAGGCCGTGTCGCCCGTGAGGCAGGTCGGGGCGGCCAGGCCGGGGCTGCGCGGGGTCTGCGGTCCGACCGGCCGGCCGTGGGCGTCCAGCGTGAAGCTGTACATCCGGTGGCCGGTCCCCTGCCTGCCGTCGAGGAACAGCTCGCCGCCGGCGAGGGCCAGTCCCTCGACCCGGAGCCGGTCGGCCGGGATCTGGGCCACCTTCTCGGTGGCGGTCCCGCCGTCCTGGGTCGGGGTGATGCGGTGGACGTTCCAGTCGAGGCTGGAGGGCCCCGCGGTGGCGAGCGCGCCGCCGTCCGGGGTCGCCACGAGCCCCCCGGAGGAGTTCGCGAGGACGGTGCGGCTCTCGCCGGTGAACAGCGAGTGGGCGGTCAGCGCGGGCTTGGTACCGGCCAGGACGAAGCGCGGGTTGCCGGTGAGGAGCTGGTCACCGACGACGGCCACCAGCTCGCCGTCCCAGCGGGTGAGGCCGGCGGGCTTGGTGTCGGGGGCGGCGTCGACGCGGAGGTACTTCCAGTCGGCGACCAGCCAGCGGTCGTTGAAGCGGACCGGCGGGGTGGCGGCCACCCCCGTGACGTAGGTGCGGAAGGTGCCGTCCAGGAGGTCCACGAGGCCCACGGAGGTCGTGCCGTCGAGGGTGTAGACGATCGCGGCGCGGCGGACCGAGCCGCCCGGGACGTAGCCGGTGGGCTGGGCGCCCGCGGGGAGCCCGGTCACCGGGAGGTCGGTGGTGGAGCCGTCGGCCGCGGCGCGCAGGACGTGCGGGGTGCCGGAGGTGTCCTGGGTCAGGACGCTCCAGCCGGACGTGGTCTTGTAGATCTGGCCCGCCGGGACGGTGACGGTGGCGGTCGCGCCGGTGGAGCGGTGCTGCTGCGTGACCTTGGCACCGTCCTGGGTGCTGACCACGTCGGTGCCGGTGGCCAGGTCGTCCGGGCCCGCGTGCGCGGGCGGGACGGACCCCGGGTAGCCCACCCAGGTGCCGAAGCCGGCTTCGTTCCGTGCACGCCACTGGAACCCGGACGCCCCCGTCCACAGGTAGTCGACGTAGGTCGGCTGCTCCGACCTGAGCGTGACGCTGCCGGCCTGCGGCGGCAAGGCGGGCCCGGCCTGCGCGGGCGAGGTCGCCGCGGCACAGGTCAGAGCCACCGCTCCGGCGACGACGACCGTGGCCAGTCTTCGTGAACGGATCACTTCGTTGCGTGAACGGGTCACGTCCCCCACCCCCTGCACAGGATGCGCATGCACATCATGCGCCCAGGTGGACATCCAACGTCCGTTCAGGAAGCGGGACTTGGCCGCAGAGGTGAACTCTGGGCGACGGCTCGGTGGACACACGGAGGGCGGCGCCCGAACCGGACGCCGCCCTGTCACGACCGTGCTGTACGCACCGCCCTGCGAAGAGTCGCTACGCGGAGAGCTTGGCCAGCGCCGCGTCGATGCGGGCCAGCGTCTTCTCCTTGCCCAGGACCTCCAGGGACTCGAACAGCGGCAGACCGACCGTGCGGCCGGTGACGGCCACGCGGACCGGGGCCTGGGCCTTGCCGAGCTTGAGGCCGTAGGCCTCGCCGGCGGCCATGACGGCCTCCTTGAGGGACTCGGCCGAGGTCCAGTCGGCCGCCTCCAGCTTCTCGCGGGCCGTGCGGAGGAGGGCGTCGGAGCCCTCCTTCATCGCCTTGGTCCACGAAGCCTCGTCCTCGACCGGCTCCGCCAGGAACAGGAAGTCGACGTTGTCGGTGATCTCGGAGAGCACCTTGAGGCGGGTCTGGGCGTGCGGGGCGATCGCCTCCCACTTGGCCTCGTCGAAGTCCTCCGGCGCCCAGGGGGCGAACGGGGCCTTCAGCCAGGGGCGGCAGCGCTCGGTGAACTCCTTCACGTCCAGCATCCGGATGTGGTCGCCGTTGATCGCCTCGCACTTCTTCAGGTCGAAGCGCGCCGGGTTGGGGTTCACGTCGGAGATGTCGAAGGCTGCGACCATCTCCGCGATCGTGAAGATGTCCTGGTCGGCCGAGAGCGACCAGCCGAGCAGGGACAGGTAGTTGAGCAGGCCCTCGGGCAGGAAGCCCTGCTCGCGGTAGAGGTTGAGGGACGACTGCGGGTCGCGCTTGGAGAGCTTCTTGTTGCCCTCGCCCATCACGTACGGCAGGTGGCCGAAGGCCGGGATCTGCTGCGCGATGCCCAGCTCGATCAGCGCCTTGTACAGGGCGATCTGCCGCGGGGTGGAGGAGAGCAGGTCCTCGCCGCGCAGAACGTGGGTGATCTCCATCAGGGCGTCGTCGACCGGGTTGACCAGCGTGTACAGCGGGGCGCCGTTGGCGCGGACGATGCCGTAGTCCGGAACGTTCTCCGGGGTGAAGGTCAGCTCGCCGCGGACCAGGTCCGTGAAGGTGATCGTCTCGTCGGGCATCCGGAAGCGGACGATCGGGGTGCGGCCCTGGGCCTTGTACTGCTCGACCTGCTCGGCGCTCAGCTCACGGCAGTGGCCGTCGTAGCCGGACGGCTTGCCGGCGGCGCGGGCGGCCTCGCGGCGGGTGTCCAGCTCCTCCTGGGAGCAGTAGCAGTGGTAGGCGTGGCCGCCGTCAAGGAGCTTCTGCGCAACATCCTGGTAGATGTCCATGCGCTGCGACTGGCGGTACGGCGCGTGCGGGCCGCCGACCTCGGGGCCCTCGTCCCAGTCGAAGCCCAGCCAGCGCATCGCGTCGAGCAGCTGGTCGTACGACTCCTCGGAGTCGCGGGCCGCGTCGGTGTCCTCGATGCGGAAGACCAGGGTGCCCTGGTGGTGCCGGGCGAACGCCCAGTTGAACAGGGCGGTGCGGACCAGGCCCACGTGGGGGTTACCGGTGGGCGAGGGGCAGAAACGGACGCGTACGGGGGAGCCGGGTGCGCTAGCCACGCTTGACAACCTTGTTGGTGAGAGTGCCGATGCCTTCGATGGTGACGGCGACCTCGTCGCCGACGTGCAGGGGGCCGACCCCTGCGGGGGTGCCGGTGAGGATGACGTCGCCGGGGAGGAGGGTCATGGCCTCGGAGATGTTGACGACCAGGTCCTCGATGGAGTGGATCATCTCGCTCGTACGGCCCAGCTGGCGCTGTTCGCCGTTGACGGTGAGCTGGACGGTCAGGTCGTTCGCGCGGTCGAGGTCCAGGTCCGTCTCCACCCAGGGGCCGAGCGGGCAGGAGGTGTCGAAGCCCTTGGCCCGGGCCCACTGCTTCTCGCGCTTCTGCACGTCGCGGGCGGTGACGTCATTGGCGCAGGTGTAGCCGAAGATCACGTCCTTGACGCGCTCGCGCGGGACCTCGCGGCACATGCGGCCGATGACGACGGCCAGCTCGGCCTCGTGGTGCAGCTCCTGCGAGAACGGCGGGTACTGGATCTCGTCGCCGGGGCCGATCACCGAGGTGGACGGCTTGAAGAAGGCGAAGGGGGCCTCCGGCACCTCGTTGCCCAGCTCACGCGCGTGCCCGGCGTAGTTGCGGCCGAACGCCACGACCTTGTTCGGGAGGACCGGCGGGAGCAGTCTGACCTTGCTCAGCGGCACCTTCGTCCCGGACAGCTCGTAGTCCGCGAACGGGATGCCCTTGATGATGTCGAGGACGAGTTCGTCCTGCTTGTCGCCCTCGACCGCGCCGAAGGCGACGTTCCCGTCGATGGAGAACCTGGCGATGCGCACGGGATCCTTGCGCCCCTCACTGAGTACCGGCGTACTGACGCCCCAGGTTAACCGGTCGGGCCTCACCTTCCGGTGAGGGCGGGCGGCGGGCGTCGCCCACCGGGTCCGAGTCCGGTTCAGGGTTCAGGTAAAACGTGAGCGCGGCCCGGAAGACCTCGCTGGTGCGTGATCTCCGGGCCGCGCTCGATGCGTGCGGTGCCCGCTCGGTTACTCGCCGGCCGTGGCCGCCGCGCCCACCGGGACCTCCATCAGGACGGTGCGCCTCGGGTTGGCCGTCTGGGCGGGGAGGTCGACGGAGTGCTCCGGCAGCTCGGGCGTCTGCAGTTCCTCGGCGTCCTCCAGGTGGGCCAGAGTCGTGCGCCGCGGGTTGGCTATCGTGCGGAACATCATCGTCGTCTTCACCGTTGTAATCCTGTGGCCTCGTGTCGAGTGGGGTTGGCAGAGTTGCCCATCCTGTAAAGCGTCAGGCTAAACATCCGATTCCCCGCCGCAGACATGAACTCCCCATGATCTCCGTGTGAGTTTGCTCACGAATCCATGGGCAAACCGGTCAATTCCGGCCTACAACTGTCCCCAACGAATCGGACATTGGCCCCCTGAACCCATCATTCCGCTCCTGATCATGGCGACTGGGACACGTGACACCAGGGGGCGACTCGCAGGTGTACGTCCGTTTTGATCCGAATCATCTTCCACAGTAGGTAACTCACGCCTCACAGCCCGTCACAGAGGTCACAGCTCGGGACACGGGCCTTGTTGGAGATCCGGCACTGTGCTGGAATTCCACGGACCGCCGCGGGATCGAGCCGGCGCGCAGGGGCGCAACGCAGCGCCGAGTGGCGGCGAGATGGGGGGAACCTGCGCCGGTCACTCAAGACCACCGGAGGGCGCATTCAGGGCGCTCTCCGAACGCCGACACCGTGTCCCTCCGTTCGCGCGGAGGGGTGCCTGGTCCAGAGGTTGCGACGCTAGTGCAGGGACGTTTCAAGAGGGATGGCAGCGCTTCGGCGGAGCCGGAGCCGCACGGCGGGACTGGCCCCATGCATGGCAGCTCCGCGCCCCAGCACGCCCAGAACCCGGGCCCGGCCGGAGACGGCGGTGAGCGCTCCGGGCGCCCCGGCACGTCCTCCCCGGCCGGCGCCGTGAAGACCGGAACCCCCACGTCGGACGTGAAGTCCGTCAAGGGCCCCACCGGACCGGGTTCGCGGGTGGCCCTGCGCAACTGGCGCATCTCCACCCGTCTGGTGTCGCTGCTGGCGCTCCCCGTCGTCGCGGCGACCTCGCTGGGTGCCCTGCGTATCAACCAGTCCCTGGACGACATCCAGCAGCTCGACAACATGAAGCTGCTGACGGAGATGACCAAGCAGGCCACCGAGCTGGCCCAGCAGCTCCAGGACGAGCGCGACCAGTCCGCCGGCCCCCTGGCGCACGGCGGCGCGAACGACTTCACGATCAAGGGTCTGCAGGAGAAGACCGACCGGGCCCGCGAGAACTTCCTCAACGCCTCCGAGCAGATCGACGAGGCCAGCAAGAACGGCAACCTCCAGGGTGTCCGCGACACCCTGGTGAGCCTCGCCGAACAGCTGGGCGACCTGGCCAAGATCCGCCGGTCCGCCTACCAGTCGAAGGACAACTCGACGCAGACGGTCGAGTCGTACCACCGGCTGATCACCCAGCTGATCGACCTCTCCCAGTCCATGGCGGAGGCGTCCAGCAACCCGGAGATCATCCAGCGCACCCGTGCCTTGGCGGCCTTCTCCACCGCCAAGGAGTACGCCTCCGTGCAGCGTGCCGTCATCGCCGCGGCCCTGACCTCCAACGGCACGGCCAAGGGGCACCTCTCCAAGAACGACCAGCTCTACGGTCAGGCGGCGTACGACGGCGAGAACTCCGAGATCGCGATCTTCCGGAAGATCTACGGCAGTCAGAACCCGGACGAACTCCTCAAGCCGATCGAGGAGAACAACCCGACCATCCAGGCCGCCGACCTGTACGCCAAGCGGACCTTCGAGTCCCGCGACGGCCTCGACGGCCTGCCGCCGCGCTCGTACCGCGACTGGGTGGACGACAGCTCCACCAAGATCGACCAGATGAAGAAGATCGAGCACACGCTGCTCGAGGACATGGAGCAGAAGGCCCGTGAGCTGCGCAGCGCCTCCGAGCGCGACGCGATCATCTCCGGTGCGCTGATCCTGCTCGTGCTCGGCATCTCGCTCGTCGGCGCCTTCGTCGTGGCCCGGTCCATGATCCGCTCGCTGCGCCGCCTGCAGGAGACCGCGACGAAGGTCGCCCAGGACCGTCTGCCCGAGCTGGTCAAGCAGCTCTCCGAGTCCGACCCGCAGGACGTCGACACGTCCGTGGAGTCGGTCGGTGTGCACTCCCGGGACGAGATCGGCCAGGTGGCCGCGGCCTTCGACGACGTGCACCGCGAGGCGGTCCGCCTCGCCGCCGAGCAGGCCCTTCTCCGGGGCAACGTCAACGCGATGTTCACCAACCTCTCGCGTCGCTCCCAGGGTCTTATCCAGCGCCAGCTGTCGCTGATCTCCGAGCTGGAGTCCCGCGAGGCCGACCCGGACCAGCTGTCCTCGCTGTTCAAGCTCGACCACCTCGCGACGCGTATGCGCCGTAACGGTGAAAACCTCCTGGTTCTCGCGGGTGAAGAGCCCGGCCGACGGTGGACCCGCCCGGTCCCGCTGGTCGACGTGCTCCGCGCCGCCGCGTCCGAGGTGGAGCAGTACGAGCGCATCGAGCTGGCCGCCGTACCGACCACCGAAGTGGCCGGCCGTGTGGTCAACGACCTCGTGCACCTCCTCGCCGAGCTGCTCGAGAACGCCACCTCCTTCTCCTCCCCGCAGACCAAGGTCAAGGTCACCGGTCACGCGCTGCCCGACGGCCGTGTGCTGATCGAGATCCACGACACCGGTATCGGCCTCTCCCCCGAGGACCTCGCGGCGATCAACGAGCGGCTCGCCTCGCCGCCCACCGTGGACGTCTCGGTCTCCCGCCGCATGGGTCTGTTCGTGGTCGGTCGTCTGTCCCAGCGCCACGGCATCCGCATCCAGCTGCGCCCGTCCGACTCCGGTGGTACGACCGCGCTGGTCATGCTCCCCGTCGACGTCGCCCAGGGCGGCAAGAAGCCCGCTCCGGGCAAGCCCGGCGCGCCTGCGCCGACCGGCGGTCCGGCCGCCGCGCAGGCCGCGGCCGGTGCTGCCGCCGCCCGCCGCAACACCGGCGGCAGCGGCGGTGCCCTCGGCGGTGCGCCGACCGGCGGCGGACTCCTCGGTGCCGGTCCGGCCCCGCGCGGCCAGGTCGGTGCCGCCCACGGTCCCCGGGCCGCGCTGCCCGGTGCCGGCCAGGGCGGCCGCCCGGGTGCGCCCGGTGGCGCGCGTGGTCCGCAGGGTCCGGGCACCCCGCAGCAGGGCCGGCCGGCCCCGGCCGGTGCGGGTGCGGGTGCGGGCAGCTTCGGCGGCCAGGCCCCGGGGGCCCCGCAGGGCCTGCAGGCCGGGGGTCCCGGCGGCGCCCAGCAGGACGCCTTCGGCGGTCGCGGCCCGGCTTCGCGCGGTGGCGCGGGCGCCTCCGACCAGAGCCGTCAGCCCCAGCTGCCGCCGCGTGGCGGTGCGCGGGCGGAGCTGCCCGGCGGCAACCAGCCCTCGCGCACCCCGGACTGGAGCGACAACGCCCAGGCCCCGCTGTCGCGCGCCTCGCTGGACGCGCCGCGCGGCCATGACGAGCAGCAGGGCCCGGGCTCCACCACCGAGATACCGGCGGTTGCCCGGACCGACGCGCAGGGCCCGGCCGCCACGGGCGAGTTCCCGCGCCCGGATTTCGGCATGAACGGCGCCACGGGCCAGTTCCCGCGCCAGGACCTGAACGGCGCGGGCGGCTCCCAGAGCACGGGCCAGTTCGCCCGCCCCGGCGCCGACAACCCGCAGCAGACCGGCCAGTTCCCGCGTCCCGCCGCCCCGCAGGACAACGGGCAGTACGGCCAGCAGGACAACGGCCAGTACGGCCAGCAGGGTGCAGGCGGCGGGTACGTCCGCTCCGACGTCTTCGGCACACCGCCCGCGCAGGACCCACAGAGCACGGGCCAGTTCGCGGCTCCGCAGGCGTACGACGCCGGCTCCACCGGACAGCACGCGCTGCCCGGCCGCCCGGGCCAGGGCCCGGCGCACACCGGCCAGTTCGAGCGCCCGCAGCAGGGCGGCCGCGGTGACTTCGGTGCCCAGCGCCCGTCGGCCCCGCAGCGTCCGGCCCGCCAGGAGCCCGAGGCACTGCCGCCGGCCACCGGTCCGGGTGACGGCCGTACCCCGCTGTACGACACGCTCGAGACCAACTGGTTCCACGGCAACCAGCAGGAGCGGCAGCCGGACACCACCCCGGCACCGCAGCAGCAGGCGCCCGCGCCCGCTCCCCAGCGCTCCCCCGCCACCGGCTCCTGGCGCACCTCGCCCAACGACGAACTCGTCCGGCAGGCGGAGCGCGTACGGCAGCCCGCGGCGGGCGGCATCACCACCTCCGGCCTGCCGCGCCGGGTGCCCCGGGCGAACCTCGTCCCGGGCACGGCACAGCAGCAACAGCACCAAAGCGGTCCGCAGGTCTCCCGTGCGCCCGATGACGTACGCGGCCGGCTGACCAATCTCCGTCGGGGCATCGCTCAGGGTCGTCAGGCCGGCAACGGCCAGACCGGCAGCTACCCGAGCCCCACTCACCAGCAGGAGCGTTAGTTGAGTCCGATGAGCCAGGCGGCACAGAACCTGAACTGGTTGATCACCAACTTCGTGGACAACACCCCCGGGGTGTCGCACACGGTGGTGGTCTCCGCCGACGGCCTTCTGCTGGCGATGTCCGAAGGCTTCCCGCGGGACCGCGCCGACCAGCTGGCGGCCGTCGCGTCCGGGTTGACCTCTCTCACGGCCGGGGCGTCCCGGATCTTCGAGGGCGGCACCGTGGCACAGACGGTCGTCGAGATGGAGCGCGGTTTCCTCTTCCTGATGTCCATCTCGGACGGGTCGTCCCTCGCGGTCCTGGCCCACCCCGAGTGCGACATCGGTCTCGTCGGCTACGAGATGGCACTGCTCGTCGACCGCGCGGGTGCGGTACTCACCCCGGACCTGCGCGCCGAACTCCAGGGCAGTCTGCTTCACTGACCCGCCCCGGCACCACCCACCTCACCAAAACACCGTCCGGCCGCCACAATCCCCCCACGGCCCCGTCAGACGGCTTGACTGACCGACTTGCTGTCCCGCCCCGGAGGATTCATGACCCCGCCCACCGCCTCTCATGATCCGTACGCCGAGCCGTACGGGGACGAGGGCGACCAGCCGCTGGTACGGCCGTACGCGATGACCGGTGGCCGGACCCGGCCGCGCTATCAGCTCGCCATCGAGGCGCTGATCAGCACCACGGCCGACCCGGCAGCGCTCATGGGACTGCTCCCGGAGCACCAGCGCATCTGCCACCTGTGCCGTGAGGTCAAGTCGGTCGCGGAGGTCTCCGCGCTGCTGGCCATGCCGCTCGGTGTGGCCCGGATCCTGGTGGCCGACCTCGCCGAGGCCGGCCTGGTCGCCGTCCACCAGCCGGGTGGCGACGAGAACAACGGTGGCGCTCCGGACGTGACGCTGCTCGAAAGGGTGCTCAGTGGACTTCGCAAGCTCTGACGCGGGCCGGGCCACCACCTCCGCGAAGATCGTGGTGGCGGGCGGCTTCGGCGTGGGCAAGACCACGTTCGTCGGCGCCGTCTCGGAGATCAACCCGCTGCGCACAGAGGCCGTCATGACGTCCGCGTCGGCCGGCATCGACGACCTCACCCACACCGGGGACAAGACCACCACCACGGTGGCGATGGACTTCGGCCGTATCACCCTGGACCAGGACCTGATCCTGTACCTCTTCGGTACGCCCGGTCAGGACCGCTTCTGGTTCATGTGGGACGACCTGGTGCGTGGCGCGATCGGCGCGGTGGTGCTCGTGGACACCCGGCGCCTCGCCGACTGCTTCCCGGCCGTGGACTACTTCGAGAACAGCGGTCTGCCGTTCGTCATCGCCCTCAACGGCTTCGACGGCCACCAGCCGTATACCCCCGATGAAGTGCGCGAAGCCCTGCAGATCGGTCCGGACGCGCCGATCATCACGACGGACGCCCGGCATCGCGCGGACGCCAAGAGTGCGCTGATCACGCTCGTGGAGCACGCCCTGATGGCGCGCCTGCGGTAGCACTCAAGTGCGACGTGCCGTACGGCAGTTGTCGTAAACCCGGCGGAGCCGACTGTGGCCTTTGACACGGTCGGCTCCGGTGTTCATAACAGTTCGGCAGAGGAATCGCCCGGCGTCACCACGCGACGCGGTCGAGCGGTACCGCTGTGCTCACAAACGCCCCGCCTTTTGACGGGGCTCGCTCTTTATGACCGTTTTATCTAGGGCTTACAACGGTGCCGCTCACGGGTTTCCGGTGTTTGGAAGTGCGCTGGTCCACGTGCTGGAATGCCTGAACTGCCCAATAGTCAAAGACGTACCTACCGAGGGGTCGATGACGAACCGGGCTCTGAGAGACTGCGGCACGACGAAGGTGCCGACCGCCGAGAGGTTGTTGGTCGAGTGAGGCGAAGCAAGAACGGTCCCGAGCCGTCGGCGCGGGGCAACTTCACCCCGCCGCCGCGCGCTGCGGCGCCCTCCCCTGTGCCCGGTTCGGAGCCGGCGGCCGCACCCGCGAAGAGCGGCGGCCGCTTCTCCCCGCGCAACTGGCGCGTGCCGACCAGGCTGAACGCGATTCTGCTCATACCCGTGGCGGTCGGCCTCGTCATGGGCGGCTTCCAGGTGAAGAACTCGATCGACACCTGGCAGGACGCCCAGGACGCGGAGAACACCGCGCGCCTGGTGCGGGCCTCCCTGTCCTACGCCGACGCCCTCTACAAGGAACGGGACATCACGGCCGCGCCCCTGCTGAAGGGCAAGAGCCAGTCCCCCGAGGACAAGCAGACCGTCAGCCAGGCCCGCGCCGCCACCGACCAGGCCGCCGACGCCTTCGACCAGGCCGCGCAGAACATGCCGGACAAGTCCGGCCTGGAGCGCCGGCTGAAGCTGTTCCGCGAGACCGAGCCCTTCCTGCGCACGCTGCGTGCGGGCGCGTACACCTCCAAGTTCACCGGTGTGCAGACCGAGGAGGGCTACGTCAAGGTCGCCCACCCGCTGATGGAGTTCGCCAACGAGCTGGGCCTGGGCACCGGAAACATCACCTCCTACGGCCGTACCGTCTACGCCATCTCGCTCACCAAGGCGGCGCTGTCGCTGGAGCGCTCCATCGGCACGCACCTGCTGGTGAAGCCGGGTCCGGACGCCCCCAACCTGGCGAGCCAGCGGGTGTCCCTGTCCTCGTACGCCTATCTCGAGGGCATCGCCGTCGAGGAGTACCTGGGCGGTGGTACCCAGGCCGACGCGGACAAGCTCGACCAGCAGAAGAAGGACATCCAGACCAAGGCCGCGGCCATGGTCCAGGAAGCCAAGGCCAAGACCCCGAACTACGTGGCGCCGCCGGACCCGAAGAAGATGGTGGCCGCGCTCGCCACGCTGGAGTCCACGGACCCCGCCGCACGCCAGCAGCTGGCGCTGCACGGCATCACCGCGGAGAACTGGTACGCGGTCAACACCCTCAAGTTCAACGCCTACCGCACGATCGAGTCGGACATGGCCGACAAGGCCGTGAACGAGGCGTCGAGCATCGCCGACGACGCCAAGACCTCCGCGATCATCACCGGTGCCGTGGTCGTCGTGGCCCTGCTCCTCGCGTTCATCCTGGCCGGTGCCGTGGCCCGGCAGATGAGCCGCTCGATGCGCCAGCTGCGCAACGCCGCCTTCGGCATCGCCGAGCAGCGCCTGCCGATGCTGGTCGACCAGCTCTCCCGCACCGACCCGGGCCGGGTCGACACCCGGGTGGCGCCGATCCCGATCAACTCGACCGACGAGATCGGCGAGGTCGCCCGCGCCTTCGACCAGGTCCACCGCGAGGCCGTCCGGCTCGCCGCCGAGCAGGCCCTGCTGCGGGGCAACATCAACGCGATCTTCACCAACCTCTCGCGCCGCAACCAGTCGCTGATCGAGGGCCAGCTGACCCTGATCACCGACCTGGAGAACAACGAGGCCGACCCGGACCAGCTGGAGAACCTCTTCCGCCTGGACCACCTCGCGACCCGTATGCGCCGCAACGGCGAGAACCTCCTGGTCCTCGCGGGCGAGGAGCCCGGCCGCCGCTGGGACCAGCCGGTCCCGCTGGTCGACGTGCTGCGTGCCGCCTCCTCCGAGGTGGAGCAGTACGAGCGCATCGAGCTGTCCGGCGTGCCGGAGGCCGACATCCACGGCCGCGCCGTGACCGACCTCGTGCACCTGCTCGCCGAGCTGCTGGAGAACGCCACCACGTTCTCCTCCCCGCAGACCAAGGTCCGCGTCACCGCGACCCGTCTGCCCGACGGCCGCGTGATGATCGAGATCCACGACAAGGGCATCGGCCTGACCGCCGAGGACTTCGCGGACATCAACCACAAGCTGGCCAACCCGCCGACGGTGGACGCCGCCATCTCCCAGCGCATGGGCCTCTTCGTGGTCGGCCGCCTCTCCGACCGCCACGGCATCCGCGTCCAGCTGCGCCCCTCGGGCGAGCAGGCCGGCACGACCTCCCTGGTCATGCTGCCGGACGCGATCACCCACGGCGGTGGCGGCGAGGCGCCGCTGGACCGCGAGGAGTTCACCGTCTCGCAGATCATCCCGGAGCAGCAGTTCCAGGGTGAGAACTTCGGCCAGGTGCAGCCGATGCGCACCGCCGCCGAACTCGGCTTCGACGACAGCCGGTACACGGAGGTCCCCGACGACCTGCGCGACCTGGACCCCGTCGGCCGCTCGCTGATGCGCGAGGGACGCCGCGCGGCCCTGGAGGCGCAGTCCCACGGCCAGCAGCCGGGCCAGCCGCAGCAGGAGTCCGCCGAGCAGCCCGCGTTCCGGGACGAGTTCGACGGGCAGCGGGGCTACGACGGCAGCAGCACGGGCTACCCCGAGCAGCCGGCGTACCAGGAGCCGCCGCAGCAGGCGTACGCGGGACAGCCGTACGAGGAGCAGCAGCCCACGTCGTACGAGGAGTCGTACGAGAAGTCGTACGACGACCAGTACTACGCGCCGAACGGCGGTCTGCCGCAGAGCGACGGCCTCGCCCCCGACGGCGGCTACCCCGAGCCGGCGTTTGCGGAGCCGGCGCAGGAGGAGCACGCGCCCACGCACGCCTCCGCGTCCGACGGATTCGGCTCCTACGAGGGCCGGACCTACCAGGACGACTGGCCGCAGCAGCCGCAGCAGGACGGCTACCAGAACGGCTATCCGGCCCAGTACGCTCCGGAAGCGGAATCGTCGCAGGCCGGTGACGCAGGTGAGCGGAACCGCGTAGGCTTCGACCGTCCGGGACCGGCCTCTCCCGCCGCCCACGGGCTGACCGACGCCGGGCTGCCCCGCCGCGGATCCGCCCCGAGCGGCTCCAACGGCCCGAGTGCCCCGAACGGCACGGCGCGCGTGCAGCAGGGAGCGCCGGCCCCCGCACCGGGGAACTCCTCGGGGCAGAACGGCGACAGCAGCTGGCGCTCGGCGAACGACGAGCGGTGGCAGCAGGCCGCGCAGCTCCGGAAGCCCAAGGCGGGCGGGGTCACCTCCTCCGGCCTGCCGCGGCGGGTACCCAAGGCCAATCTGGTCGAGGGCACCGCCGAGAGCACCCCTCAGGGAGGCCCACAGGTCTCCCGCGCCCCGGAGGACGTCCGGGGCAGGCTGAGCAACCTGCGTCGAGGCGTCCAGCGCGGACGCAACGCAGGCAGTGAAACGAACGGCCAGGGCTTCGGTCCTGACAGCACCTACAACCAGGAGCGTTAGTGTGAGCCCGATGAGCCAGGCGGCACAGAACCTGAACTGGTTGATCACCAACTTCGTGGACAACACCCCGGGGGTGTCCCACACGGTGGTGGTCTCCGCCGACGGACTCCTTCTGGCGATGTCCGAAGGCTTCCCCCGCGACCGCGCCGACCAGCTCGCGGCCGTCGCCTCCGGTCTGACGTCTCTGACGGCAGGCGCCTCCCGCATCTTCGAGGGCGGCAGTGTGAACCAGACGGTTGTGGAGATGGAGCGGGGATTCCTCTTCATCATGTCCGTATCCGACGGTTCGTCACTCGCGGTTCTGGCCCACCCGGAGGCGGACATCGGCCTCATCGGGTACGAGATGGCACTTCTGGTGGACCGCGCGGGCACGGTCCTCACCCCGGATCTCCGCGCGGAGCTCCAGGGAAGCCTTCTCAACTAACAGACGAACGGTGCGTATACGCGTCCCGGGGCCGTAAGGTTTCGGGACGCGGCTCCACACGTATGGGTGCCCGGCACAGTCGGAGGAGGAGAAAGTGGCAACACCCCCAGGCGGTTCGTCTTCGGGCAACTGGTCGTACGGCCCTGCCCAGGGCCAGGGCGACGGTTCGGCGAACCGGTACAACTTCCCCTCCGCTCCGAGCCACCGGCAGCCGTACGCGCCGCAGGGTCCCGGCCCGTCGCCGTACGACCAGCCGCCGGCCCCGCGGATCCAGCCGGTTCAGCCCCAGCGCCGCCCCGAGCCGGCGCCGGCTACGGCATCCAACAACCCCCTGGTGCGTCCGTACGCCATGACCGGCGGCCGGACCCGCCCGCGCTACCAGCTCGCCATCGAGGCACTGGTGCACACCACCGCTGCTCCGCACCAGATGCAGGGCCAGTTGCCCGAGCATCAGCGGATCTGCAACCTGTGCCGGGAGATCAAGTCGGTGGCCGAAGTCTCGGCCCTGCTCACGATCCCCCTCGGCGTGGCCAGGATTCTCGTCGCCGACTTGGCGGAGGCGGGCCTGGTCGCCATCCATCAGCCCGGCGGCGACGAGAACGCCGGTGGCCAGCCAGACGTGACACTGCTCGAAAGGGTGCTCAGTGGACTTCGCAAGCTCTAGCGGCGGTCCTTCCCGCTCCACCACCTCCGCGAAGATCGTGGTGGCGGGCGGCTTCGGCGTGGGCAAGACCACGTTCGTCGGCGCCGTCTCGGAGATCAACCCGCTGCGCACAGAGGCCGTCATGACGTCCGCGTCGGCCGGCATCGACGACCTCACCCACACCGGGGACAAGACCACCACCACGGTGGCGATGGACTTCGGCCGTATCACCCTGGACCAGGACCTGATCCTGTACCTCTTCGGTACGCCCGGTCAGGACCGCTTCTGGTTCATGTGGGACGACCTGGTGCGTGGCGCGATCGGCGCGATCGTCCTGGTCGACACCCGGCGCCTGGCCGACTGCTTCCCCGCGGTCGACTACTTCGAGAACTCGGGCCTGCCCTTCGTCATCGCCCTCAACGGCTTCGACGGCAACCAGCCCTACAACCCGGACGAGGTCCGCGAAGCCCTGCAGATCGGCCCCGACACCCCGATCATCACGACGGACGCCCGCCACCGCGCGGACGCCAAGTCGGCGCTGATCACGCTCGTGGAGCACGCTCTGATGGCGCGCCTTCGCTAGCCAACTGCCTTGCCCAAGGGGCCTTCTCCGCACGGAGAGGGCCCCTTCGCCGTACCCGGCGGCCCGGCACACCAGGGCCCGGACACACCTGGGCCCCGCCCTCCCGAAGGAGAGGCGGGGCCCAGGTCACGCGCAAAAACTCAGTGCCAGCTGTGCGGCGCCCGGAAGCCGGGCTCGCGCTCCAGCCGGCGCCAGCCGGCCTTGGCCTTGGGACGGCCACGGTGGGCCGGTGCCGCAGGCTGGGCGGCCGCGCGGGCCAGAAGGACGGCCGTGATGGCGGCGACTTCCTCGGGGTCGGCGTGGCCCTTCTCGACCCGGATGTCAGGCGTGTTCATGGATGTCAGTCTCCGTGGATGAGAGGTCCGCGGGGTTGCCGCGGCGGGTCCGCTCGGTTACTGCGGGGGGTTGCCGTGCTTGCGGGAGGGCAGGTCGGCGTGCTTGGACTGCAGCATCGCCAGGGACTTGACCAGGACTTCGCGGGTTTCGGCAGGGTCGATGACGTCGTCCACCAGGCCGCGCTCGGCCGCGTAGTACGGGTGCATCAGCTCGGCCTTGTACTCCTTCACCATCTTCTGCCGCATCGCCTCGGGGTCCTCGGCCTCGGCGATCTGACGGCGGAAGATGACGTTGGCCGCGCCCTCGGCGCCCATCACGGCGATCTCGTTGGTGGGCCAGGCGTAGGTGAGGTCGGCGCCGATCGACTGGGAGTCCATGACGATGTAGGCACCTCCGTACGCCTTGCGCAGGATGAGCGAAATCCTCGGCACGGTCGCGTTGCAGTAGGCGTACAGCAGCTTCGCGCCGTGGCGGATGATTCCGCCGTGCTCCTGGTCCACACCGGGGAGGAACCCCGGTACGTCCAGGAAGGTCACGATCGGGACATTGAAAGCGTCACACATCTGGACAAAGCGCGCAGCTTTTTCGCTCGCCTCGATGTCCAGGACACCGGCCAGTACCTGGGGCTGGTTGGCGATGATGCCGACCACCTGGCCGTCCAGCCGGGCCAGCGCGCAGATGATGTTCCGCGCCCAGCGCTCGTGGACCTCCAGGTACTCGCCGTCGTCGACGATCTCCTCGATGACCTTGGCCATGTCGTACGGCCGGTTGCCGTCCGCCGGGACCAGGTCGAGGAGGATGTCGCTGCGGCGGTCCACCGGGTCGCCGGAGTCCACCCGGGGCGGGTTCTCGCGGTTGTTCTGCGGCAGCAGCGACAGGAGGTAGCGCACCTCGGCGATGCAGGTCTCCTCGTCGTCGTACGCGAAGTGGCAGACGCCGGAGGTCTCCGCGTGGACGTCGGCGCCGCCGAGCCCGTTCTGGGTGATCTCCTCGCCCGTCACCGCCTTGACCACGTCCGGGCCGGTGATGAACATCTGGGAGGTCTCGCGGACCATGAACACGAAGTCCGTCAGCGCCGGGGAGTACGCGGCACCGCCGGCGCACGGGCCCAGCATCACGGAGATCTGCGGGATGACACCCGAGGCCTTCGTGTTGCGCTGGAAGATGCCGCCGTAACCCGCGAGGGCGGAGACGCCCTCCTGGATACGGGCGCCCGCACCGTCGTTCAGGGAGACCAGCGGAGCACCGGCCGCGATGGCCATGTCCATGATCTTGTGGATCTTCGTGGCGTGGGCCTCGCCCAGCGCACCGCCGAAGATCCGGAAGTCGTGGGCGTAGACGAAGACCGTGCGGCCCTCCACCGTGCCCCAGCCGGTGATCACACCGTCGGTGTACGGCTTCTTCGCCTCCAGGCCGAACCCGGTCGCCCGGTGCCGGCGCAGCTGCTCGACCTCTTGGAAAGACCCCGGGTCCAGGAGCAGCTCGATGCGCTCCCGCGCGGTCAGCTTGCCCTTGGCGTGCTGCGCCTCGGTCGCCTTCTCGCTGGGGCCTGCCACGGCCTGCGCACGGATCCCGTGCAGCTCGGCGACCCTTCCGCGCGCGTCCGTCGGCTCGCCGGCCGGCTCACCCGTCGTCTCTTCCAAAACGGTCATGTAGCGACCATACGAAGGACACCAAGGAAAGCGAGCCGTCGACTCCGTACAGTCTCCAGCCCGTTTTCCTGGTACCACTGAACAGAACCTCAGAGCCTTGCAGCCCTTCCGACTGCTCAGGGGGCGTCGGCGTTGTGAGGAGCCCACAAAGGCGTCATGCGAGGGTCACCGCGCATTCATGGGTTCCACATGCCATCCCTGGAGTGACACGGAGCCTCAGACGGCCCTCCGTCGAGAGGACGTCGACGGTGTCGTCGGCGCGCAGGACCGAGCGCACGGGACGGTCCCAGACGATCTCCAGCGGCGCGCCCGTGCGGGGCGGCTCGCTGACACAGAGCGTAGCGGTCCGGCCCCGCCGCCGGACGAGCACGCTCGCTCCGGCGGAGACGGTCAGCTCACCCACCGTACCCGCCTCCCACAGATTGGCGGCGGTCAGGCCGAGCGAGGGCACGGCGACGGCCTGACGGCGGGCGTCGTTGGCGAGGACGCACAGCCAGTGACGGTCGGCGGCCCGGGCGGCGACCTCGTGGCAGGCGGCGCCGGGCAGCAGGACGTAGACGTAGGCGGCGTCGGCCGGGTCGGTGCCGTGGTCGAGCCAGAGGGTCTGCCAGCGGCGGGTGCGCCGCTCGGTCGTGCTGGTGGTGTTGATGTCGGACCAGGCGCCGGTGCGGTCCTCGCGGAGCGTGCGCAGGGCGCCGCCGCAGGGCAGGATCCAGCCACCGTGCCCCTCCAGATGGGCCCAGCCGGGGCCGCGGGCGAAGGCCTGGGTGCCGCCCTCGCCGAGGTTGCGGTTGTCCACGACCGTCTCGACCGGGACGCCGTCGGCGCAGCTGATCCCGGCGCCGAGGCAGACGATCGCGTCGGCGAGGAAGAACCAGGACTTCCGGGCCTGGAGCGTCGAGTCGAGCCCCTTCAGATGCTGGCCGACCGCCGCGAACTCGCCGTCGCTCGTGCCGCCGACCCAGCGGACGTCGGGCTTCGGGGCGCCCCACTCGCCGCCGGCCCGGTCGGCCAGGCGCTTGGTCGACACCGTGGTGCCGGGGAGGCGGTACCAGTCCACGGTCGGCCAGAACCAGTCTGTGTACTGATCGGACCGATCGGACCGATCCGACCGATCCGACCGGCCGCTCATGCCGGCCGGCCACCAGCTGAGCATCCCGGAGCCGGTGTGCCAGCCGCGCGGGTTCTCGCCGTTGCCGCATTCGTAGTGCGCGATGCGGTCGCTGGCCAGGGAGAGCGCGGCGGTGAAGCGGGGGCGCCGGTGGACGGCCCGGTCCATGGCCGGAAAGAGCCGGTGCCCGACGGGTTCCGGGCGCGCGGGTACGGCCGACTCGGCGACGGCGTGCAGCCGGGCGAGGTCGGCCACACCGAACTGATCTGCCGTCAGGATCGGTGTCACGGTGTCCCGTTGGATCCAGTCCTTGATCCGCCCGTACCACCGCTCCCGCTCCGCCGTGCTCGCACCGCCCGCGAGGAGGGCGATGGCCGCGATCAGGCCCTGGCCGTGGTAGTGGTCGCTGCGCATGATGTGCAGGTCGTCGCTGCGCAGGTAACCCCGGCTGATGGCACGGCCGTTGACGCAGTCCATGACCAACCCGTCGTGGATCAGCGGGACGTAGGCGTGCTCGACGCTGTCCAGGACGTTCTGCCGGGCCGGGTCGGCCACCTCCCACGGCGACCCGGCGAGCAGGGCGAACAGCCGCCCGAGGCCGTCGAGCAGGACCTGTCCGTACGTCCCGGAGTAGGCGACCCAGGTGTGCTGCACGAAGGAGCCGTCGGCGTAGAGGCCGTCGCCCCGGGTGACGTACGGGAAGACGGGCGAGAGGGCGTCCCGGGCGAGCGCGATGCGGTCGGCGGCCCGGCCGAGGATGCCGCGCAGGGTGACGGAGCGGCACAGGTCGACGCGGTTGGCGCCGGTGGAGGTGCCGGAGTAGTCGGTGAGCAGCGCGTCGGGGACGAAGTGGTCGACGGCGGCACAGGCGGCCGCGATCCGGCTCTCGCCGAGGTGGTCGTACAGGGTGGCCGTGAGGTCCACGAGGAGCCGGGGGCTGCCGATCTGCCATTCCCACCAGTTGCCGTAGCGGGTGGTGGCCGGGCTGTAGACCGTGGCGGAGAGGTGGTCGAGGCCGCGCAGCACGTCGGCGAGGAGGGTGTCGTCGCCGGTGGAGCCGGTGCCGGGCTGGACGTAGGCCTGGGCCATGGTCCACAGACGGCCGTAGCTGAAGGTGATGCCGGAGGGCGGGTCGAAGGGATGGCCGGGCCACAGGGAGGCGGGCGCGGGGGCCATGGTGGCCCGGAAATCCCGGCCCAGCATCCCGAGTTGGGCGAGCCGGGAGGCGTACGGCTCGGCGGCCGGGTCGTATCCGCTGCCGAGGGCGATGTCGAGCCAGCGGCGGCGGAGGGTGTCGTAGGGGTCGTCGGCCGCGCGGGCCGGGGGCGCCGGGGCGGCGGTGAGGGCGGCGGCCAGCAGGAACACGCGCCGCGTCGGTCCGGTCGTGCCCATGTCGCCGGTCACCGCCCCGGGTTCATGACCTTGGTGGCCTTCATGCGGACCCTTCCCTGCTGATGGCTGTGTTTCCTGCAGGCCGGCTGAGCAGGTGGTGCACGCAGATGGTGCCCGAGCGCTCGGCGCGTCCGCCAGAGGGCGCGCATGGTGACTCCCGGTTACCGTGAAAACACGTTCCGGATGATGTTGAAAACCGTACGGAATAGGTCTACGGTCGGAGTCGTTGGGTTCGTTGAACGTTAAACAGAAAGCCTCGCGGCTTCGGCATCGCCGGCCGCGGCCCGTCCCCAAGGAGCACATCATGGGTATCTTCAGCCGTAAGGAAAGCACCCCCGCCCCCGCCTCGGCCCCCGCCGCCGTCACCCCCGGCCTGGCCGCGCTGACCGGCGACTACACGCTCGACCCGGCGCACACGACGATCGGTTTCGTGGCGCGCCACGCGATGGTCACCAACGTCAAGGGCAGCTTCCTGGACTTCGACGGCACCCTGCACCTGGACGGTGAGGACCCCACCAGGTCCACCGCCTCCATCGACGTCAAGATGGAGAGCGTAGAGACCGGCAACGCCGACCGGGACGGTCACCTGAAGTCCTCGGACTTCTTCAAGACCGACGAGTTCCCGACGATGACCTTCCGCTCCACCAAGGCGGAGGCCCTGGGCGGCGACGACTACCGCATCACCGGTGACCTCTCCATCCTCGGCGTGACCAAGCCGATCAGCATCGACCTGGAGTTCAACGGCGCCGCCAAGGACCCGTTCGGCAACGAGCGCGTCGGTTTCGAGGGCAAGGCCGAGATCCTGCGCTCCGAGTGGGGCCTGACCTGGAACGCGGCACTGGAGACCGGCGGCTTCCTCGTCTCCGACAAGATCAAGCTGAACTTCGACATCTCGGCGATCAAGAAGGCGTGACCCTCCGGGGGTTCAGCCCCTTGCCAGGCGTCCGCACGCTGAGCGCGCCCGCCCTTCACTCCCCCCGTGCGGAGGGCGGGCGCTCACGTGTTCGGCTGTCTTCAGCGGGCCGGGGCCTCAGTCGCCTCCGACTTGCGGACGTGAGCACGACGTCTCCGCCCTGCTACGCGTTCTCGATCCCCGTGCTGACGAGGGAGGCGGCTTGGGGCGACGAGGGAATCCTCGCCCAGCTCACCTACGACCTCACCGGCCTGGCCCGCGTGAAAGAGGGCCAGGCCGGATGCTGCTTGTCAGCTCCGAAGGCGCCCGGCACCGAGCTAGGACCCCGGGTAGATCCCGGGGTCGATGTTGCCGTCCGTGTGGATCCCCGGGTCGACGTTGCCGTTCGCATGTATGCCGGGGTCGTAGGCGCCGTCCGTGTGGATCCCGGGCTCGGGCCAGCCGGCCGCGTGGATCCCGGGGTCCTGCCAACCGTCCGTGTGGATCCCGGGATCCCATGTACCGTCCTCGTGTATGCCGGGGTCCACCCAACCGTCCGCGTGGATCCCGGGATCGTAGTTTCCGGCCACATGGATCCCGGGGTCGGACAAGCCGTCCGTGTGGATCCCGGGGTCGGGCCAGTTGTCCGCATGGATCCCGGGGTCGTGCCAGCCGTCCACGTGGATCCCGGGGTCGTGCCAGCCGTCCACGTGGATCCCGGGGTCATATTGACCGTCCTCGTGCATGCCGGGGTCGATTTGGCCGGCGACGACCGACGTCCTGGTCGCCGCATCGGGCGTTCCACTGTCGAGCGTGTCGGCGAACGCGGGATTGACGACGCCGAGGGAGAAGGCTCCCACGGCGAGCGCGGCGGCCAGTCCGGCCATACGGCCGTTGAGGCGCCTTGGTGATGCGAACATGACGTTCTCCTTCCGGCCGCGCCCCTTGGCCGGCCTTCCCCTGATGGTCCGGTGACCCGAACCTGCCGACCACGCCTTTCGATGGTGTTCGAAGTGGGCTGGTCGGCGGTACGGGTTCTGCGAGGCGGGAAGGCGGTTCATGGCTGTGCCGCGTGGATGGGTGCGGTACCGGCGGCGGGAGGCACGGGACGGCTGCCCAGGAGGCCGGCGCCCAGCGGGGTGAGGGTGTGGTGTACGGATCCGCCCATGCGGTGGGTGACGATCAGGCCCGCTTCTCTCAGCACATACGTGTGGTGGCTGACCGTCGCGGCCGTGATACCGGCGTGCCGGGCCAGTTCCGAGGTGGTGCGACCGGTCGCGATCGCCTCCAGCAGCACGGCGCGGGTGCGGCCCAGCAACGCCACCAGGTTCTGCCGGGTGACAGAGGGGGCGCGGTCGCCGGCCAGGGTGTCGGGGCTGTGATCGATCGGGTAGACCACGACTGGCGGCAGGAGGGGGTCCTTGAGCACGGTGGGGACGCGCCAGCAGAAGAAGGAGGGGAGCAGGAGCAGGCCGCGCCCCTTGAGGTGCACATCCCAGTCACCGGGCGGACCGTGGACGGTCAGGACCGGGTCGGTCCAGCGCAGCCCCGGGTGCAGGGCGGTCATGAGCCGGTCGAGGGTGCTGGCGGAAAGCGGGTGCGCGGCCCGCACATGAGCGGCCACATGCGCGGTGGTCTCGGCCTGCAGGCGCTGCCAGTACGGGGCGAGCGCCAGGCGGTGGTAGGACCAGATCGCCTGCCCGAGGTGGCGCAGGATGTCGGCGTCCCCTTCGGCCAGCCGGCGGGCCCAGGAGGGCAGGGACTGTGCCGTGGCCAGTTCGGTCAGGTCCTGGCGCAGTCGGTGTCGGGAGGTGGACAGCAGCGCGTCGATCCCCAGTTCCAGGCCTCCGGCCGCGGCCGCCGGGGTGAGGAAGTCCGGCGAGTAGCCACGCGGCGGGGCCAGGGTGAGCAGGTGGCGCATCGGGGCCGTGAGCCGGCCGGAGACCCTGCGCCGCCACGCATCGAAGATGAGCGGCCCGTCACGGGTCTGCAGGAGGTGCAGGCTGAGCAGTACCTCCCACATAGGATCGGGCTCGGTCGCCACCCGGACCTGGGCCAGATCGTCGGAGCTGAAGTGGATGCGAACCGCCATGAGTCTCCCCCGACCCGACGGCGGTCCCCGTTCCGCCGTCGTCCCGCGAAGGTCGACGCTAGCTGTCCTTACGCCGGTTCCCCTGAACATCCCATGACATGTTCGGCCAATCTCGGGACCGACGGGCGGACGCTGCACGCCACCGTATTGCTGCGTGCCGGGCAACTGTGGCAACGAGGCCACGCGGCGGAGCCAGACTGCTAAGAGACCCCACACAGTTTGAGTTGGCCTCTGGGGCGACCGGTGCTGGCTGGGCGAGGGTGAACAGGCCGGGCTCGGGTTCGGCGAGGATGCCACGGTTCATAAGGCGTTTCAGCTTGGCACGGGTGTTTTCGGTGTGCTGCGGCTCGGTGCCCGGGCCGGGCGCCCGGCAGATGTCCTTGGCGCGGAGCGCCCGCCTGGAGGTGGCTCAGGCCCCACGCCTCGCCGAACCGTAGGTCACGTATGCACCGCGAACTCGCACCACACCGTCTTCCCTGGGTGTCGTTCGCCAACACCCCACTTGTCCGCGAGTGACATCACGAGCAAGAGGCCTCGGCCGTGCTCCGACTCCGGCGGTGTGTCCGGAACGCGAACCTCGCCGGGGCCACTGTCGTGGACTTCAAGACGCAGGACTCCGTCCGTGTGCAGGATCAGACGCAGGGCGAAGCCGCGTCCGGGTGGTACGCCGTGGAGCAACGCGTTCGTTGCCAGTTCGCTTACACAGAGGAGTACGTCGTCCATGCGTGACGTGAGATCCCAGTCCGTCAGCGCCGCGCGTGTGAAGTCCCGGGCTCTGCCGATCGATCTGCGGTCTCGGCGGTAGAACGCCTCGCGGGTGTGGGGGTGTTGGGGATCCGCGTTCATGGGGCCAGTGTCACTGTGCGTCACTACAGTGGACCAATGTGTGAAGTCGTAGTTCTGATTGCTACGACTCCACTACGAGGACTCGGGGTGCGCGCAGGGGAAAGGGACAGCCATGTACGTGGCGAAGAAGCCCAAGAAGGTCGGATCGTGGCAGGCCGTCGGAGCGGTGCTGGCGCACTGCCGGAAACAGGCCCGGTTCACGCAGGAGCAGTTCGCCGAGTTGGCGGCCATCCACGTGGACACGGTGGGGTCGATCGAGCAGGGGAGGTTGGCGCTTCAGCCGGATCGGGCCGAGCAGTTCGATGAACTACTGGGGACCGGTGGGGTGTTGGCGGTGCTGGTGGCGAAGCTGCCAGTGCGGGAGCGGATCGTTCAGTTCGCGCAGGGGCTGGTCGATCACGAGCAGGAGGCGGTGAGCATCCTGTCGTACCAGAGCCTGGTGGTTCCGGGTCTCCTTCAGACCAGGGACTACTGTCGTGCGGTTTTCGACTACCGCTATCCGGCTCTCGGGAGCGAGACTGCCGAGCAGTGGGTGAATGCCCGCATGGAACGGCAGTTGATCTGGCAACGGGATCGGCCGCCCGTGGGCCACTTCGTTCTGGAGGAGAGCATCCTGCGGCGGGAGGTCGGCGGTACGGAGGTCATGCGAGAGCAGATTCGTCAGATTCTTGAGTACACCGAACCCGCCCACATGAGCTTCCAGATCATGCCCGAGAACCGGACGCCGCACGCTTGTCTCGACGGCCCCATGGTGCTGCTCGAGACACCCGAGTACGAGCGTCTGATCTACCTTGAGGTGCAGCGCGCCAGCTTTCTCGTCGATGATCCCGATGAGATCAGCGACTATCACCTCCAGTATGGAATGCTGCGGTCACAGGCCCTCTCACCCGACGAGAGCGTGCGCCTCTTGAACGGACTGCTAGGAGAGTCATGAACACCGCAGCATTGGCGTGGTTCAAGTCCAGCTACAGCGGCAGCCAGGGCGGCGACTGCGTCGAGGTCGCACCCACCCCGAGTACGGTCCACATCCGCGACTCCAAGAACCCCACCGGCCCCATCATCACCCTCTCCCCCACCACTTGGAGCAAGTTCCTTGACGGCATCGCCTGCTGAAGTTGAATGGGTCTACATAGCCTCGTACGAGAACGTGCCGGGGCGTCCCAACCCTGGTCGTTTCCTCCTCGGTTGACTGCGTGAGCGCGGTATCGACTGGTGGCCGTTCGCAGAGGAAGAGCTGCGGATCGACCTCATGTGCCGGCGGGGCGACGACGGGCACTGGCACGGCACGCTCGGTGTGAACGTCGACGCTGGTGCGCTGCGGCGGCTCGGTCTGCATCCCGATCAGCCGACGTCGGTCGTGGACGGCCCCTCCCCGCCCGCCTGGTGGCATGCCGCCGGTGAGCGTTACGCCGCCCGGTGGCAGCCGGTCGTCAAGCGTCATGCGTCGTGAGCTGCGGGCCATGTCGACCGGGTCACACTCCGGCCCCGCCAGCCCGTAAGTTACCTCTGGGTCACTTGTGCGTCACCTGCCCCGCCTAAGAAGCGGAGCATGTCATTCCCCCCGTCCCCCTCCCACCGACGCCGCCCGCTGAACCGCCGCCGCTTCCTCGCCGCGACCGGTGTCACCGCTGCCGGGGTCGCCGCGACCCAGGTCGTGCCGTCCGCTCTCGGCACCACCGCCGCCCCCACCGGCTCCCCCTTCCGGCACGGCGTCGCCTCCGGTGACCCCCTCCCCGACGCCGTCGTCCTGTGGACGCGGGTCACCCCGACCGAGGACGCCCAGCCGGGCTCCGGGGTCGGCCCCACGGTGAACGTGCAGTGGGAGATCTCCACGGACTCGGCCTTCAAGCGGATCGTGAAGAAGGGGGCCGTCACCGCGTCTCCGGACCGCGACCACACCGTCAAGGTCGACGTCCCCGGTCTCGCCGCCCGCACCGACCACTGGTACCGGTTCCGGTACGGCGGCCAGACCTCCCCGGTCGGCCGTACCCGCACCGCGCCCGCCGCCACGGACCCCGTCGCCTCCCTCCGCTTCGGGATCGTCTCCTGCGCCAACTACATGGGGGGATTTTTCTCCGCCTACCGGCACCTCGCCGACCGCAGCGGTCTGGACGCGGTCCTGCACCTCGGCGACTACGTCTACGAGTACGGCAACGGCGAGTACGGGCCGGGTCCGGACATCGGGCGCGGGCACTTGCCGCCGCACGAGATGATCTCGCTGGCCGACTACCGGCAGCGGCACGCCCAGTACAAGACCGACCCCGACCTGCAAAAGCTGCACGCCGCCGTCCCGTTCATCGTCACGTGGGACGACCACGAGATGGCCAACGACGCCTACGACGGCGGCGCCGAGAACCACACCGAGGGCATGGAGGGCAGCTGGGCGGACCGCAAGGCGCACGCCCGGCAGGCCTGGGGCGAGTGGATGCCCGTGCGCGAGCCCGATCCGCGCCGCATCTACCGGCGGCTCTGCTTCGGCTCCCTCGCCGAGCTGTCCATGCTCGATCTGCGCAGCTACCGCAGCAAGCAGGTGTCGTACGACCATCTCGGCGACGTCGACGACCCGAACCGCACCATCACCGGGGACGCCCAGATGGAGTGGCTGAAGGACGGGCTCGCCACCAGCAAGGCCAAGTGGAAGCTGATCGGCAACCCGGTGATGATCACACCGGTCGTGTTCCCGCCGCTGCCCACCGCGATCAGCCGGCCGCTCGCCGACGTGACCGGGCTGCTGCCGCCCGACGGTGTGCCGTACAACGTGGACCAGTGGGACGGCTACACCGCCGATCGGCGGGAGCTCCTCACCCACATCGACCGCAACGGCATCGACAACGCCGTCTTCCTCACCGGCGACATCCACTCCTCCTGGGCCTGCGACCTGCCCCTCGACGCGGGGACCTACCCCCTCGCCTCCCCCTCCGTCGCCGTCGAACTCGTCGGCACGTCCGTCACCTCCGACAACCTCGACGAGATCACCCACAGTGCGCCCCGCACCACCTCCATCCTCGTCGAGGACGCCTTCAAGGCCTCCAACCGGCATGTGAAATACCTGGAGTTCGACTCCCACGGCTACGCGCTGCTCGAAGTCACCCCGCAGCACGTCCAGATGGACTGGGTCTACGTCAGCGACCGCACCGACCCGAACGCCACCGCGCACCGCGCCACCGGCTACCAGGTCCTGGCCGGCAGCAACCGCGTCTCCCCCGCCGACACCCCCCTCGCCGACTGACCTGGAGTTCTCCTTGTCCCGTCATGCCCAACCCCTCATGTCCCGCCGCAAGCTGCTCGCCACCATCGCGGGCGGCACGGGCGGCGCCATCGTCGCCGCCGCCGGATACGGCGCCCTGACCGCCGGTGCCGCCGAGCCGAAGCGGCACACGTACGTCCTCGTCGTCGACGGCTGCCGCCCCGACGAGATCACGCCGGTGCTCATGCCGCGCATCTCCGCGCTGCGCGACGCCGGTACGCAGTACCCGGGCGCCCAGTCGCTGCCGGTGATGGAGACCATCCCCAACCACGTGATGATGATGACCGGTGTGCGGCCGGACCGGTCCGGCGTGCCCGCCAACAGCTTCTACGACGTGGCGAACGACGTCGTCCGCGACATGGACCGGCCCACCGACCTGAAGGCCACCACACTCTTCGAGCTGCTGCGCAAGCAGAACCTCACCAGCGGCACGGTCCTCTCGAAGAGGTACCTGTACGGGATCTTCGGCACCCGCGCCGACTACCAGTGGAAGCCGGAGCCGCTGGTCCCGGTGACCAACCACGCGCCGGACAAGTACACCGCCGACGCCGCCATCACGATGATCGACCACGCCGACCCAGACGTGATGTTCGTGAACTTCGGCGACGTCGACCGCGTCGGCCACTCCGACATCACCGGTACGACGCTGGAGCTGGCCCGCAAGACCGCGCTCGCCGACACGGACGTCCAGATCGGGCGGGTGATCGACCACCTCAAGGACACCGGGCGCTGGGCGAACAGTGTCGTCATCGTCCTCGCCGACCACTCCATGGACTGGTCGGTGCCCACCAACGTGGTCTCGCTCCAGTCCCCTTTCGACGCCGAGCCGCTGCTCAAGGGCAAGGTGACCATCGCGCAGAACGGCGGCGCCGACCTGCTCTACTGGCGGGGCGCTGCGGCCGACCGCGCCCAGGCCGTCGACCTGATGCGGCGGATCACCCTGGCGCAGGAGGGCGTGCTGTCCGTGCACACCCCGGCCGAGTTGCGGCTCGGTAAGGAGGCCGGTGACCTGGTGGCGTATGTGCGGGCCGGGTACCGCTTCTCCGACCCGGCGGTGACCTCCAACCCGATCCCGGGCAACCACGGCCACCCGGCCACGCTGCCGATCCCGTTCTTCGTCACCGGCGGCGCGAGCGTCGTCCGTACCCGGGCCGTGAGCGACGCCCCCGCCCGCACAGTGGACGTGGCGCCGACGGTGGCCGCGCTCTACAGACTGCCGGCCCCGGCGGGCGGCTGGGACGGGACCGCGCGCACGGACGCGTTCCAGGGGCTGTAGCCGCTCTCTCGGTCAGGTGCGTCGGCGTGGTACGGGCAGCAGCCACCACGCCGACGCCACCGCGAGCACCGCGCCGACGGCGATCGCGGCCAGGCGGGTGGGCAGCAGGCTCTGCGCGTCCTGGCCGAAGTAGCCGAAGAGGAGCGAGAGGGCCGTGGTCATGCCGGCCGCCCAGTAGGCGTAGTTGAGCGGTCGGAGCCACAGGGCCACGGCCAGCACGGCGAACAGCACGACCATCGCCGTGTGCCCCGCGATGCCCGCCGTCGCCACACCCGTGGCGAGCACGGTGCCGGCGCAGGCGCCCAGGAGGCGCTCGACTCCCTTGCGCAGTACGTCGGTTCGGCCGCGGTTGCCGCTCGCCACGACGTACGCCGTCAGGACCAGCCAGGGCCAGTGGTCGTCGTAGAGAATCCGGCCGAGCGCGAAGGCGGCGGCCACCGCGGCCGCCATCTGGACGGCCATGCGGGTGCTGGGGCGCGGGCGCAGCCGGGAGGGCCGGCGCGGGGTGCCCGGGTCGACTTCGGCCGGCCAGGGGCCGTACCGGTCGGCCACCGCCTGCACCAGCCACACGCTCGCCCACGCCAGTACGCCGATGAGCGCCGACCATGCCCAACTCACCAACTGCCCCTGCACCTTGGGCGGCAAAGCAGGGCCCGGGACCACCAGGAGCGTCACCAGCGGGAGGGTGGCCACCGTGCCGGCCTTGGTGGCGGCGGGGCCATAGCGGCGGATCCAGATCGCCAGAGAGATTCCCGCGGTGAAGACGGCCGCGCCCAGCCAGTAGTCGGTGGCGATCAGCCGGCCCAGCAGGGTGCAGGCCGCCGACACCGCCGGGAGCAGCGCCAGTGCCGTCAGGCGGCCCCGGGTGTCCGCCGTCCGCCGGCTCCGGGCGAGCATGAGGGTCAGGGCCACAGCGAGGACGACCGAGTCCGTGTGCAGCCCGGCCGCGCCCTCCAGCCACAGGGCGATCGACCAGGAGAGCAGGGTGGCGATCATCGCCGTAGCGGCTTCATACGCGTTGCGTATCAGTTTGTTGGCCACACGGCCAGATTATCGGGAGACTTGCAGCAGAGTAGTAAGAAGATGCGTACCATGTCTTGGTATGGATCACCTTTCTGAAGCCGCCCGGCTCCGGCGGGCCGTCGTCCGGCTGAACCGGCGGCTGCGGCAGGAGCGCGGGGACGGGAGTCTCAGTCCCAATCAGCTCGCGGTGCTCGGGTATCTGCACCGGCACGGTGCGGCCACGCCCGGTGAGATCGCGGCTGAGGAGCGGCAGCGGCCGCAGTCGCTCACCCGGGTCTTCGCGGAACTGGAGGCCGAGGGGCTGATCGTGCGGGAGGCGGGCACGGTGGACCGGCGGCAGGCCGTGCTCACGCTCACCGAGCCGGGGCGGCGGGCGCTGGAGCGGGACATGGCCGAGCGGGACGCCTGGCTGGCCGAGGCGCTCGGGGCGCTCGGCGAGACGGAGCGGGGGGTGCTGGCGCTGGCGGCGGAGGTGATGGAGCGGCTGGGCACCATGAACGTGCCCATGCAGCACAACTGACGGGCTCAGAACCCCCCGCCGAAGTCCCCTCCCCCGTCCCCGCCGCCGTCGAAGCCCCCACCGTCGCCGAATCCGCCCCCGAAGTCCCCGGGGTCGAAGTCTGCGCCGGACACGTCGCCGCCCTCGTAGCCTCCGCCGAAGTCGCCGTAACCGCTGCCGTAGTCGGCCGCGTACGACGGTGTGGCCATCACGCTGCCGAGCAGGGTGCCGACGAGCAGGCCGGGCAGGATGCCGCCGCCGAAGTAGCCGCCCGCCCAGGGGCCGTAGGCGGGGCCCGCGTCCCAGTAGGGGCGGCGGCCGTAGTCGGTGTCGACCTCGCGGATCACCGGGTCCCGGCCGTCGGCCAGACGGGTGGCGTCGGCCGCGCAGACCGGGACCTCGCGGGGGGCGCCGCCGGGCGGGGTCCAGGCGGCGTCGGTGACGGAAGGGCCGTGGCGCGGGTCGAAGAAGCAGGGCGGGCGACGCTCCGGGAGGGGCCGTCCCGCGCGGCGGGCGGCCAGTTGGGCGAGGGAGAAGCGGCCGTCCTCCAGCGCCTCGGTGACCGGGCGGACGTCCTCGGGTTTCCGGGCCTCGGCCATGTACTGCTTGGCCTTCTCGTAGGCGTCCAGGGCCCGCTCGTAGTCGGCGCGCATGGCGTCGTCGGCGCCCGGCTCGGCCGGGTGGAAGTCCAGCCGGTCGAGTTCCTCGCCGAAGGCGGTGATGTCCTCGTCCACGACCACCCGCAGCCGGTCCAGGGCGGCCCGCTGCTCCTCGGCGTGGCGGCGGCGGTTGCGGCGGACCAGGGCGTAGGCGCCCGCGCCGCCGGCCACCAGCACCGCGGCCGTGGTGATCAGTGCCGTACTGGACACTCCGCCGCCCGTGCCGGAGGAGCCCCAGGACGCGGGAGCGTGGCCGCCCATGGTGACCAGGGCGCGGTCGGTGAAGTCGGTGAGCTGGGTCTTGGCGCTCTCGCCCTGGACGCTGGTGACGAGGTTCTGCACGGCGCTGTGGGAGAGCACCGTGGAGTCGGCGCGGGCGTCGAAGCGGTCGCCCAGGCGGATGGCGTACAGGCCGGTGACGCCGGTGGCCGTGCGCAGGTCGGTGAAGAGGTTCCGGGTGGGGTAGCCGGCCGGCAGGACGGCGATGAACAGGGGCTTGTTCGCGCCCTTGATCTGTTTGGCCAGCGTGCCGGCGTCGGCGGCGGACAGCTGGGCGGAGGCCGCCGGGTCGACGTAGACCGGGCTCTTGCGCAGGGCCTCGGCGATCGTGGAGATGCTGCCGGCCGCCGTCGCGCCAGGGGTCAGCGCGGTCACGATCACGAGCGTGAGGGCGGCCAGCAGCAGGGCTGGGAGGCTTCGGGTCCGCGGGACGGCCTTCATTCTTCGAAGCTACCCGAAACCTCCCATATGGGGGCAGGTGCGCAGGTGCGCAGAGCAGGCGGAGGGCTCAGGCCGCGGCCCGGTACGCCTCCGTCAGCTTCTGCACCGCCTTGCCGTACCTGCCGGTCAGCAGCAGATGGTCCGCGTCCGCGAACGGCTTCGCCACCGCCTCCGTGATGCGCTGCCCCACCTTCTGCTGGACGATCAGCCGCGCCTCGGCGACCAGCGCGTGTCCGGTCCGGTCGGCGCCCGCCTTCTCGGCCACGGCCGCCGCCAGGGCCAGGGCGCGCAGGCTCGCCGTGCCGCCCTGCGGGATGTGGGTGAGGGTGGTCAGGCCCCAGTCGTAGGGGAACTGGGGGTCGGCGGGGTCTCGGCAGGGGCCTTGGCGCCGGTCACCGTGAGCTTGAGCGGGATGGTCTCGGCGACTCGGCGGCCTTGTCTCGAGGGTGGGCACCTCGATGGTCTGCGGCGAAGTGACCCTTGAGCCGGGAGCGTGACGGCGTACCGTTCCTAGAGACTGAGCGGGAGTGAGTCCTGTTGCCAGGACGCGTGCTCAGCCGTGTGCCCCGAACGGTGTTGGGCACACTGGTCACCCGCTTTCGCTCCGTATTCGGCGCGCACGGATCGTGTCCGTGGTCCGGGGATACGGGGGCGGGTTCCCTCACGCCCCGGGACGCCCGGTTCGGCCTGGACGGTCCGATGCCCGCACCCATCGCTCTGGTGGGTGCGGGGCGGTGCCGTCCGTCGCCGGATCGGATGCCCCAGGGCGCGCCTTCCGATCGCCACGGCGGCCGCGTCGTGGCGAGTGGTCTTCCTGTTCTTCGTGGTGAGGGGCTTTTGCCAGTGCTGGGCGCCCCACTTGGAGGTGTTGGCCGGGTCGACGGCGACGATGGTGATGCCGAGTTCGGCGGCCATGCTCACCAGCCGTGCCCGCAGCCTGGCGATGGGCATGCCGGAGATGAGCTTGCGGAACCGCTTGCGGCGCCCGTGCTTCTCCCGCGTCTTCTCCGCGGCGAAGTCCAGATCCTCAACGGCGACGGCGAGGCCGTGGCGTTTGGCCCAGTGCAGGAGCCCGATCAGGGCGTGGCGGATCTGGGCGTCGCGGTGCTGGGCGGTGCCGGACAGGTCGTAGTCGAAGCGGTGCGGCTTGCCGACCGGGTTGCCGTGGACGTCGAGCCGCCATGCGGCCAGATGGTCGGCGTTCATGTCGACGCCGACCAGCCCGCCCGCGCGCACCTGGGTCAGGGGCACGGTCTTGACCGGCGGGATCTGCCAGGAGGCGGTCAGGTACCAGCGGCCGCGCTGGGTGTCTTCGTGGATGCGGTACGCCACGGCCCGGTTGGCGGCGGTGCGGTCGGCCCACTCCTGCCCCCTGTGGTGGAGGACGACGCGGCAGGCCAGCACGTACCGTCCATGCGGGGCGTTCGCCAGATATGCGAGCGGGGCGGGGAGCTTGATGCTGACCTCGCCGTCCAGGGTGACGCGGATGGTCTCGTTCCCGAACCGCTTGCCCGACTCCCCGTCCGCCTGCAGGAACCGGCGCTCGGCTTCCCAGCGGCGGCGCCAGGCGTCCTCGCTCAGCCCGGCGGCTTCGAGGTGGTGCCGGGTGTTCAGCAGCCGCTTGCCGCCCCGCACCACACGCACCCGCCCCACCTCCCGGTCGGCCCGCTCGCACTCCAGCCGGTCGGCAAGCACATGCAAACGCCAGGACTTCGCATGCCACTCCTGACGGGAGCGGTACCCGCCCGGGGCCCGCTTGGTCCCCGGCTCGCCCACCAGCAGCGACAGCCGGTGCCCGATCGTGCGCACGCCCGCCTCAAGATCCTGGAGGTGCGCAGCCTGGGCACGCCGGGCCAGCGCCCACTGGTCGTGCGTCGCCTTCGTGATCGACCCGGCCCAGCGCGAGGACGACTCCTCGGTCAGCGCCCGCTTGCGCCCCGCCCACGAGTCCGTGTCGTGCTCCAGACCGGCAGCACAGCGGGCCCGCAGATCCCGCCTGGCCAGCGTGCCGAGATGGTCGCCGACCAGCCGCAGCACCTTCTCGCCCTCGGGTGTCAGGTACTTGAGCCGGGTACGGATGGCCACGCCGGACGGGCCGAGGGCAACGAATGACGGCCCAGGTTCGCGCAGCCCGCCCATCCCCCAACCCCCTGCCCAATGCCGAAGAACCCGTCAGCACACCCAACGAGCCCGTCCCGCAAAGGTCACGCATTCGATGCGAGAACCCCCGTTCCCCTCAACGCCGTGAGCGCGGCAGACGCAGCACTCACTCATGCTCGTCACATGCGCCCAAGCGTTCTCAACTGGCAGCAGTTCCAAACCCCCACATCCCCGTCAGCCCCAGGACGTGGTCGATACCGCCGACGGGCTGGTAGTCCGTGCGGTAGGCGAAGTCGGTGAAGGGGATCTCGATCTGCTTCCAGCCGGTGAAGTCGTCGGTGAAGGAGGTCGTCCAGAGCTCCGAGGCCTCGCCGTTGGTGCCGCCGTCCTTGATCTCGAAGGCGATCTTCCTGCCGTTGTTCCGGCCGTCCCACCAGAAGCGGATGCCGCGGTGGGCGGACCAGTCGTGGGCGGGTTCGCCGGCGGCGAAGTCGTGGGTGAAGCCGCCGTAGCCGCTGATGTCGTAGCTGCCGGTGAGGACCTTGGCGCCCTCGGGGGCGTCGGAGCGGTCGGTCAGTTGGAGGGTCGGCGGGTCGTCGGTGTCGCTCCCCCAGGTGAAGATGCCCTCGGCGGGCTGGGAGGCGAAGGGGACCTCGCCTTCGAAGCGGTCGACCGGGGTGGGTGCGGGTTCGTCCGCGGCCCGCGAGACGGCCGGTGACAGCAGTGCGGCGAACAGGGCGGTGGAGACGAGCAGGGCGGTTCTTGGCATGGACCTTCCCTCGACTCTCTGGTTCACTCAGGCTCCCACGGTTCACTCATGACTTAGATCACGCCGTGAGTTAACTAACCGCTCGCAGACCCGTCAAGACGTCCCGTCAGGAAGGGCTACGCATCCATGACGAGAACCCCCCGCGCGCTCCGGCTGCTGCCGGCCGGACTGCTCTGCGCGGTCGGCATCACCGCGGCCACCGTCCCCGCACACGCCGCGGGCGAACAGGTCACCGCCTGGCTGACCACCACCGACGACACCGGCGGCCGCCATGTGGTCCGGGGCCTCCAGGCCCAGACGCCGTTCGCCTTCCAGTCCGGCACCGGCGGCAGCGGCGAGAACATCACCGTCGACGAGAACACCCGCTACCAGACCTTCACTGGCGGCGGCGCGTCCTTCACGGACACCGCGGCCTGGCTGATGAACAGCAGCGGGGCGCTGTCGCAGACCACGCGGGACGCGACCATGCGCAAGCTGTTCTCGCCGACGGACGGCATCGGGCTGTCGTTCCTGCGCAATCCGATGGGCGCCTCGGACCTGGCGCGGTACGGGTACACGTACGACGACGTGCCGGCCGGTCAGACGGATCCCTCGCTCGCGAACTTCTCGATCGCGCACGACCTCGCCGACGTCGTTCCGCTGACGAGGCAGGCGCTCCGGCTCAACCCGTCCCTGACCGTGATGGCCTCGCCGTGGACCGCCCCGGCCTGGATGAAGGACAGCGGCTCGCTGAACGGCGGCTGGCTGAAGGCGGAGGACTACGGGGCGTACGCCTCGTACTTCGTGAAGTACCTGCAGGCGTACCGCGACCAGGGGATCAACGTCTCGTACGTGACCGCGCAGAACGAGCCGACGTGCTGTTCGGGGTACCCGTCCATGAGCTGGAACGCGAGCGGGCTGGCGTACTTCACCAGGAGCGAGCTGCTGCCGAAGCTGCAGGCTGCGGGGCTTTCGACGAAGGTGCTGGCGCACGACTGGAACTGGGACGTCTACGACTCCTACGCGGCCCAGACCGTGGACGACGCGGCGGTCCGCGCCCACCCCAACTTCGGCGGGATCGCCTGGCACGGCTACGGCGGTGACATCGCCAAGCAGACGTCCGTGCACAACCAGTACCCGGCGCTGGACGCCTTCGGCACCGAGCACTCCGGCGGCACCTGGATCGCCGACCAGCAGCGCGAGGACATGTCCAACATCATCGACTACACGCGCAACTGGGCGAAGTCGGTGACCAAGTGGTCGCTCGGGGTGGACCAGAACATGGGCCCGCACAACGGGGGTTGCGGCACCTGCACCGGGCTGATCACCGTGCACAACGGGGACGGGGCGAGCGGGACGGTCGACTACACGGTCGAGTACTACGACATGGGCCATCTGACGAAGTTCGTCCGACCGGGCGCCCAGCGGATCGCGTCCACGGCATCGACCGCCGTGCCGAACGTGGCGTGGCGCAATCCGGACGGCAGCAAGGCGCTGATCGCGTACAACGACTCCTCCTCGGCCAGGACGCTGACCGTCAACTGGGGTTCGCAGCACGCCACTTACTCGCTGCCCGGCAAGACCTCGGCGACCTTCACCTGGTCCGGCACGCAATCGGGCGGGTCCGCGCAGAGCGGGTCCTTCGTGGGCCTCGCGGGCAAGTGCCTCGATGTGGCGGGCGGTTCGAGCGCGAACGGTACGGCGGTGCAGCTCTACGACTGCAACGGGAGCGCGGCACAGAAGTGGACCGTGCAGGCCGACGGGTCCGTCCAGGCGCTCGGCAAGTGCCTGGACGTGACGTCCGGGTCGACGGCGGACGGGGCGAAGGTGCAGCTGTACGACTGCAACGGAACCGGTGCGCAGCGGTGGTCGTACAACGCCTCCACGGGTGATGTGGTGAACACGGCGGCGAACAAGTGCCTGGACGTCACGGACAACTCGTCGGCGAACGGGGCTCGGGCGCAGATCTGGTCGTGCACCGGGGCTGCCAACCAGAAGTGGAAGCTGCAGTAGGACTCTGCCGGAAGGCCCGGCCCCTCGTCCCCACCACCAGGGGGCTCCGCCCTATGCCCACCCACCACCCGACTCGGTCGGCTGGAGGGTGGGCGGACGAACGCTCGGTGGACCGAGGGGCGGGCCGGGGCGACTCGGTGGGCTAGGGGCGGGGCGGGACGGACGCTCGGTGATCCGGGGCGGGCGAGGCTGCTCGGCGGGCTGAGAGGCCGGGCGGACCGGACGCTCCGCGAGCGGGGGCGGGCCGGGGGCCGCCCGTGAGCTGAGGGCGGGCGGGACGACTCGGTGAGCCGGGAGCCGGCCGGGGCAGACGCTCGGCGAACCGGGGGCGGGCGCGGCGAGTCGGTGAGCCGAGAGGCGGGCCGGGACAGACGCCAGGCGAACCGGGGGCGGGCGCGACGACTCGGTGAGCCGAAAGGCAGGCCGGGACAGACGCCAGGCGAACCGGGGGCGGGCGCGACGACTCGGTGAGCCGAAAGGCAGGCCTGGACAGACACTCCCTGAACTGAGGGGAGGGGGGAGTTCGGGAGGCTCGCCCGGGACGTGTGCTGGGGGGCGGTGGTGGAGTGGGTGCGGGACGATGAGGGGGACCGGTGTGCCGCCGGGCGCCTCACGGCTGACGTCTGTGACCTGGAGTGCGGACATGACCACAGCGCGGGACTTGTTGATCGTCGCCCTGGACGTGCCGTCCACCCGGACCGTGGGGCAGGGGGACCTCTCGCTCGCCCTCGCGGGAGCGGAGGTGCTCGACCTCCTCGAAGCCCGGGCCCTCACCCTCCAGGGCGATCGCATGGTCCCCTCAGCCGAGCAGGTCACCGGTGACCGGCTGCTGGACGAGGCGCAGGCCGAGCTCGTCCGGCAGGAACCGTACGAGTCCGTCGAGGACTGGCTGTGGCGCCGGGGGCGCGGGCTGGCCTCGGCCTATGCCGACGCCCTGGAGGCGGAGGGGCAGGGCGGCGGGAAGCACCGCCACTGGCTGCCCTGGCGCACCGAGCGCACCGCCCCCACCGACTCGCCCGCCTGGCGCCACGCGACCGACCGCTGGAACGCGCACGAACCCGTCCTCGTGAGCCTCGCGGCGGCCCTGGGCATCCAGGAGGCGCCGCCGGCCGAACGGACGGACCCCGACACCGCCCCCGACCCGGACACGCTGGAGACCGTCCTGGCCGCCGTCGGCGACGCCCTCGCGGAACTGGAGGCCGTACGGCAGCGGCGGCGCATCGAGGAGGACGCCTTCGACAACGTCTGGCGTGCCCCCTGACAGGCCTGCGAGGGTCTACTCCGCCGGCTCGACCCCGGCTCGCAGCAGACCGTACGTGTAGGCGTCCTCCAGGGCCTGCCAGGACGCGGCGATGACGTTGTCCGCCACACCGACCGTGGACCATTCGCCCGTGCCGTCGGAGGTGGAGATCAGGACGCGGGTGGTGGAGGACGTGCCGTGCTTGCCCTCCAGGATGCGGACCTTGTAGTCCACCAGTTCCAGCTTGGCGAGCTGCGGGTAGATCTTCTCCAGGGCGACGCGCAGCGCCCGGTCCAGGGCGTTGACCGGGCCGTTGCCCTCCGCCGTCGCCACGATGCGCTCGCTCTTGGCCCAGAGCTTCACCGTGGCCTCGTTGGCGTGGGTGCCGTCGGGGCGGTCCTCGACGATGGCCCGCCAGGACTCGACGTCGAAGTACTTCAGGGGCCTGCCCTCGACCTCGGCTCGGAGCAGGAGTTCGAACGAAGCGTCTGCTGCCTCGTACGTGTAGCCCTTGAGCTCGCGCTCCTTCACCCGCTCGACCACCCGGCCGACCAGCTCCCGGTCGCCACCGAGGTCGACGCCCAGCTCCTTGCCCTTGAGCTCCACCGACGCCCGGCCCGCCATGTCGGAGACCAGCATGCGCATGGTGTTGCCGACCTGCTCGGGGTCGATGTGCTGGTACAGGTCCGGGTCGACCTTGATCGCGGAGGCGTGCAGGCCGGCCTTGTGCGCGAACGCCGAGACGCCCACGTACGGCTGGTGCGTGGAGGGGGTCAGATTGACGACCTCGGCGATGGCGTGGGAGACCCGCGTCATCTCGCGCAACGAGCCCTCCGGCAGCACCTTCTTGCCGTACTTCAGCTCCAGGGCCGCCACGACCGGGAAGAGATTGGCGTTGCCCACCCGCTCGCCGTAGCCGTTCGCCGTGCACTGGACGTGCGTCGCCCCCGCGTCCACCGCGGCCAGCGTGTTCGCGACCGCGCAGCCGGTGTCGTCCTGGGCGTGGATGCCGAGCCGGGCGCCGGTGTCGGCGAGGACCGTGGAAACGACCGCCTGGACCTGGGCGGGGAGCATGCCGCCATTGGTGTCGCAGAGGATGACGACGTCGGCGCCGGCCTCCGAGGCCGTACGGACGACCGCCTTGGCGTACTCCGGGTTGGCGCGGTAACCGTCGAAGAAGTGCTCGCAGTCCACGAACACCCGGCGGCCCTGCTCGCGCAGGTAGGAGACGGTGTCCCGGACCATCTCCAGGTTCTCGTCGAGCGTGGTGCGCAGCGCCAGCTCCACATGCCGGTCGTGCGACTTGGCGACCAGCGTGATCACCGGGGCGCCGGAGTCGAGGAGCGCGTTGACCTGCGGGTCGTCGGCGGCCTTGGCACCGGCGCGGCGCGTGGCGCCGAAGGCGACCAGCTGGGCGTGCCGGAAGTCGATCTCCTGCTGGGCGCGGGCGAAGAACTCGGTGTCCCGCGGGTTCGCGCCGGGCCAGCCGCCTTCGATGAAGCCCACGCCGAAGTCGTCCAGGTGCCGTGCGATGGCGAGCTTGTCCGCGACGGTGAGGTTGATGCCCTCGCGCTGCGCGCCGTCGCGCAGCGTGGTGTCGAAGACGTGGAACGAGTCGTCGAGCTCGCTGGTTGCCGTCTCGGTCATGGTCTCAAGGCTCCTGATTGTGGATCTTCGGTCTTACCGGAATGACCGGCTCCACCATCCCCCCAATACTCCCTCGCGCTCCGCTCCCCGGCTGTTGGTGGGCCGGAAAACGAAAAAACCCCTCGCGGGTGCGAGAGGTCTGCGCGCGGGTCGAGGACGACGGTGGCCACCCGTACCTGGTCGTACGTGGTGGTCACTGCGGACCGGCGCGCCTGCTGCCAATAATCATGGCGAACGAGAGCACGGGGGCAGTCTCGCACAGCGCTGCCCCTGGCTCACCGTCTGTCTCAGGATGCGGTCGTCAGGCGTCCGGTGTGAGGAGCGTCTCCCCGAGGAACTCCCGGACGTGGATGATCACTTGCTCCCGGTCCGTGCCGCGCAGACCGATGGCGACATGGATGGAGAACCCGTCCAGCAGGGCGCGCAGCCGGGCCGCGTAGCGGTCGGCGTCGACCGGGCGGAACTCCCCGCGCGAGACGCCCTCGGCGAGCAGCGCGACCAGGTCGCGGTGCCAGGCGCCCTCGATGGCGGCCTGCCGCTCGCGGGCATTGTCGTCGGCGTTCTGCGAGCGGTTCCAGACCTCCAGCCACAGCGTCCAGTGCGGGTCGCGGTGGCCGTCCGGGACGTACAGGTCGACGTACGCCTCCAGGCGCTCCCGGGCGGTTCCCGGGCGGGTGAGCAGGCGGCTGCGCTCGGCGCCGAGCCTGCCCTCGCTCCACTCCAGGGTCTGCAGCAGCAGCTCGTCCTTGGAGCGGAAGTAGTACAGCAGATGACCGCTGCTCATCCCGACCTCGCGGCCGAGCCCCGCCATGGTGAGCTTCTCCAGACCGCGCTCGGCGATCATGTCCATGGCGGCGACGAGAACCTCCTCGCGCGGCGGCGCGTTCCTGCGCGCACGGGCCGCACCGGCCATCTGCTGCTCCTGTGTGTGTCAGACCTTCGGCTGCTGCTGGGTGATGCAGTGGATGCCACCGCCACCCGAGAAGATCGTACGGGCGTCCACCAGGGTCACCGTCCGCTCCGGGAAGAGACGGCGGAAGATCCCGGCGGCGATCTCGTCGCGCGGGTCGTCGAAGCCGCACAGGACGACTCCGCCGTTGCAGATGTAGTGGTTGATGTAGGAGTAGTCGGCCCAGTGGCCGTCGGCCTCCAGGACGGTCGGGGCGGGCACCTCGACCACCTCCAGGGCGCGGCCGCGTGCGTCGGTCGCCGCCTTGAGGATGCCGATGACCTCCTTGGTGACCTCGTGGTCGGGGTGGGCCGGGTTCGGCTGGTGGTGGGCGACGACTACGCCCGGGCGGGCGAAGGCGGCGACGATGTCGACGTGGCCGAGGGTGCCGAAGCCGTGGGGAGGGTAGTCGCCGGTGAGGCCGCGCGGCAGCCAGATCGCCTTGCTCGTGCCGAGGTGGGCGTGGATCTCCGCCTCGACCTGCTCCTTCGTCCAGCCCGGGTTGCGCTCGGGGCCGAGCTGCACGGTCTCGGTGAGCAGCACGGTGCCCTCGCCGTCGACGTGGATCGCGCCGCCCTCGTTGACCAGCTTCGAGGCGTACGTCTTCGCGCCCGCGAGGTCGGAGACGTATGCGGCGATCTTGGAGTCGTGCTCCCAGCGGGCCCAGTCCTGGGCGCCCCAGCCGTTGAACGTCCAGTCCACGGCGGCCAGTTCGCCCTGGCCGTTGGTGAGGAAGGTGGGGCCGATGTCCCGCATCCAGGCGTCGTCCAGCTCGCGCTCGACGGTGTCCACGCCCGGCCCGAGGAGCGCCTGCGCCTGCGCCGACTGGCCGGGGCCGCACACGACCGTCACCGGTTCGAAGCGGAGGACGGCGCGGGCCACCGACGCCCAGGCCATGCGCGACAGGCGGAGGTCGTCCGGGTCGTCGAAGGTGGGGTTGGGGCCCGGCCACGCCATCCAGGTGCGCTCGTGCGGGGTCCACTCGGCGGGCATGCGGAAGCCGTCGGCGGCGGGAGTGGTCATCTGTCGGGGTCCTTGTGTCCGAGGGGGCTTGTGGCCGGGGGTCAGAGGAAGTAGAGGCGGTTGAGGGAGACGGAGTCCGCGGGCCCGGAGCGCAGCGGGTCGCCGTCGAGGGTGACCAGGCCGGTGCGCCGGTCGACGTCGACCGCTCCGACACGGGAGTTCAGGCGCAGGTCGGCCGGGCCGATGCCCCGGGTGCCGCGCACGGCGACCCTTCGGCGCCGGGTGGGCATCTTGTCGCCCCCCTGGTCCACGGCGGCCTGGGCGACGAAGGCGACGGAGATGTCGGCGGGTGTGGCGCCGTGCGCGCCGAACTGCGGGCCGAGTACGAGGGGTTCGCAGGTGTCGGTGGCCGCGCCCGGGTCGCCGACCACGCCGTACGCCGGGAAGCCGGACTTGAGGACCAGCTGCGGCTTGGCGCCGAAGTACTCCGGGCGCCACAGGACGATGTCGGCGAGCTTGCCGACCTCGATCGAGCCGACCTCGTGGGCGAGGCCGTGCGCGATGGCGGGGTTGATGGTCAGCTTGGCCATGTAGCGCAGGACGCGGGCGTTGTCGTCGCCGTCGCCGTCGCCCTGCATCGGGCCCAGCTCGGCCTTCATCTTCCCGGCCATGGCGAAGGTACGGCGGACCGTCTCGCCCGCGCGGCCCATGCCCTGCGCGTCGGAGGAGGTGATGCCGATCGCGCCCAGGTCGTGCAGCACGTCCTCGGCGCCCATGGTGCCGGCCCGGATGCGGTCGCGGGCCATGGCCGCGTCGCCGGGCAGGTCGGTCTTCAGGTCGTGGACGGAGACGATCATGCCGTAGTGCTCGGCGACCGCGTCCCGGCCGAAGGGCAGGGTGGGGTTGGTGGAGGAGCCGATGACGTTCGGGACGCCGGCCATCTTGAGCACGTTGGGGACGTGTCCGCCGCCGCAGCCCTCGATGTGGAAGGCGTGGATCGTGCGGCCCTCCAGCACCTTCAGGGTGTCCTCGACCGACAGGCACTCGTTCAGGCCGTCGCTGTGCAGGGCGACCTGGACGTCATGCTCTTCGGCGACACGCAACGCCGTATCCAGCGCACGGGTGTGGGCGCCCATGTCCTCGTGCACCTTGAAGCCACTCGCCCCGCCCTCGGCCAACGCTTCGATGAGCGGCGCCTGATGTGACGACGAACCCCGGCCCAGGAAGCCGATGTTGACCGGCCAGGCGTCGAAGGCGTTGAAGGCGTGCTTGAGCGCCCAGGGCGAGTTGACGCCGACGCCCCACACCGGGCCGAACTCCTGCCCGATGATCGTGGTCACGCCGGAGGCGAGGGAGGCCTCCATGATGCGCGGCGACAGCAGGTGGACGTGGGTGTCGACGGAACCGGCGGTGGCGATGAGCCCCTCGCCGGACACGATGGACGTCCCCGTGCCGACGACGACGTCGACCCCGTCGAGGGTGTCCGGGTTCCCGGCCCGCCCGATGGCGCAGATGCGTCCCTCACGGATGCCGATGGACACCTTGCGGATGCCCTGCGCCGCGTCGATCACGACGACGTTGCTGATCACGACGTCACAGGTCTCGCGGACGGCGGCGGCCTTCAGATGCAGCCCGTCGCGGGCGGTCTTGCCGAACCCGGCGAGGAACTCGTCGCCGTGCTTCTGGGAGTCCGACTCGACCCGGACGACCAGGCCGGAGTCGCCGAGCCGGATGCGGTCGCCGGCGCGGGGGCCGTGCGTGGCGGCATAGGCGTAGGGGTCGATGTGGATCGACTCGTCGATCTCGCGTCCCTTGGAACGGCTCATCGTTCTCCTCCTTCCGGCGTGACCGTGTGCGTGATTCCCAGATATCCGCAGGCGGCGGCCCTGCGCAGCGCCTCCTGCTTCGCTCCGGGCGCGTCCAGCGGACCGTCGACCAGACCGGCGAAGCCGATCGCGATCCGGGCGCCGCCGATCGGGACCAGCCCGACCTCGGCGCTCTCCCCCGGCCCGAACCGCACGGAGGACCCGGCGGGTACGGCGAGCCGCATGCCGTAGGCCTTCTCGCGTACGAAGTCCAGCCGCGGGTTGGCCTCGAAGAAGTGGAAGTGGGAGGTGACGGAGACCGGCACGGTCGCGGTGTTGGTGACCGTGAGCCGGAGCGCCGGCTCGGGCTCGGGGTGCTCAGGGCCCGGCAGCAGCGCACCGGGGCCCTCCGCGCCCGAGCCGGCGCCGATCGGGTCGGAGACCACCGCGAGCCGGGAGCCGTCGTCGAAGACGGCCTCGACGTGCACCTCGGTGACGACGTCGGCGACGCCCGGCAGCACGTCCTCGGGGCCGAGGACCGACCGGGCCGCCTCGATGGCCTCCGCGAGCCGCCGGCCGTCCCGCGCGGCCTCGCAGACGGTGTCCGCGATCAGCGCGGTGGCCTCCGGCACGTTGAGCCTGAGACCGCGCGCCCGGCGGGCCCGGGCCAGCTCGGCGGCTCCGAAGAGCAGCAGCCGGTCACGTTCCGTGGGGGTCAGTCTCACGACGCGGCACCTCCTTGCCTTCCACACGTTTGAGCATCACTCTAAACGCACTCTTCATGGAACGGAAGCATTGACTGACGTTCGCAGTTCAGGTCACATTGAACGCCGCTCAAACCGACAGAGGCGAACGTCGAAGGAGACCCAGCCATGCCCATCGAACAGCGCGGTGTCGACACCATCCCGGACGAGGAGCGGACCAGCGGTCCACGGGACCTGGTCTCGATCCTCCTCGGCTCCAACCTCTGCCTCGGGGTGATCATCTTCGGCTGGCTGCCGCCGTCCTTCGGGCTCGGCTGGTGGGCGTCGGTGAGCTCGATCGTGGCGGGCACGGTGGTCGGTACGGCCGTGACGGCGCCGCTGGCCCTGATCTCCCTGCGCACCGCGACCAACCTGTCCACCTCCTCCGGCGCCCAGTTCGGGGTCCGGGGCCGGCTGGTCGGCTCGGTCGTCGGCCTGCTGCTGGCCCTCGGCTACACCGCCCTGACCGTGTGGATCGGCGGCGACGTGATGCTGGGCGTGCTCGGCCGGCTGTTCGGACTGCCCGCGGACGGGGTGTCGTACGCCGCCGTCTACGGGCTGCTCGCGGCGGCGACGGTCGCGGGCGCGGTGTACGGCTACCGGGTGCTGCTCGCCATGTCCCGGGTGCTGGCCATCGGCATGACGGCCCTGCTGGTCCTCGGGATCTTCGCCTACGCCCCGCACTTCACGACCTCGGCGCTGCCGGAGACGGGCGGCTATCTGCTGGGCTCCTTCTGGCCGACCTGGTTCCTGGCGGCGGTGGCGGCCGGCCTGTCCGGCCCGATCGCCTTCATCACCCTGCTCGGCGACTACACCCGCTACATCTCCCCGTCCCGCCACTCCAGCCGCCGCGTCCTGCACGCCACCTGGCTCGGCCTGATCCTCGGCCTGCTGGTCCCGCAGCTCTTCGGCACCTTCACGGCGTACGCGGCCCACGCGGCCCTGGACTACGCGGGCCCCCTCGTCTCCGCCTCCCCCGCCTGGTACCTGGTCCCGCTGCTGCTGGCCGCCTCCGCGGGCTCGGTCGGCAACGCGGGCCTGATGCTGTACTCCATGGGCCTGGACCTGGACGCGATCCTGCCCCGCGCCTCCCGCGCCCGCGCCACCAACACGGTCGCCGTCGTGGCCACGGCCTGCGTCTTCGTCGGCCACTACGCCTGGAACGCCCAGTCCGCGATGACGTCCTTCGTGCTGCTGCTCACCGCGATCGGCACCCCGTGGGCGGTCATCACCCTCATCGGCTTCGTCCGCTGCCGCGGCGTGTACGACGCCGACGCCCTGCAGGTCTTCAACCGCCGCTCGCGGGGCGGGATCTACTGGTACAAGGCCGGCTGGAACGTCCGGGCCACCGTGTCCTGGGCGACCGGCGCGGCGGTCGGCCTGCTGGCGGTGTCCCTGCCCTCGTACGAGGGCCCGCTGCTGCGGCTCACCGGCGGGGTGGACTGCAGCTTCCTGCTGTCGGGCGCGGTCGGCGGGCTGGTGTACCTGCTGCTGACGCTCGCCCCGGAACGCGGCAGGGCCGCCGCGGACGTGCAGTCCGAGGCGGCCCTGAGCGCGAGCGCCGAGCGTTAGGCGATCTTGTGCATCCAGCCGTGCCGGTCCTCCGACCTGCCGCGCTGGATGTCCAGGAGAGCCTGGCGCAGGCGGAGCGTGACCTCGCCGGGCTCTCCGCCGCTCTGCTTCCACTCGACACCGTTCCGCTTCACCGTGCCGACCGGGGTGATCACGGCCGCGGTGCCGCAGGCGAAGACCTCGGTGAGGGTGCCGTTCTCGGAGTCGGCCTGCCACTGGTCGATGGAGACGCGGCCCTCCTCGGACTCGTAGCCGAGGTCGCGGGCGACGGCCAGCAGGGAGTCACGGGTGACGCCCTCCAGGATGGAGCCGGTCAGGGTCGGCGTGATGATCTTGTTGCCGTACACGAAGTACAGGTTCATGCCGCCGAGTTCCTCGACCCACTTGTGCTCGACCGCGTCGAGGTAGCAGACCTGGTCGCAGCCCTGGGCGGCGGCCTCGGCCTGGGCGAGCAGGGAGGCCGCGTAGTTGCCGCCCGTCTTCGCGTCGCCCATGCCGCCGGGGACAGCGCGGACGCGGTCCTCGGACGCCCAGATGGAGACCGGCTTCACGCCGCCCGGGAAGTAGGCACCGGCCGGGGAGGCGATGACGAGGAACAGGTACTCGTTGGCGGGCTTGACGCCGAGGCCGACCTCGGTCGCGATCATGAACGGGCGCAGGTAGAGGGACTCCTCACCGCCGTGCGCGGGCACCCAGTCCTTGTCCTGCCGGACCAGGGCGTCGCAGGCCTCGATGAACGTCTCGACCGGCAGCTCCGGCATGGCGAGACGGCGCGCGGAACGCTGGAAGCGCTTGGCGTTCTGGTCGGGGCGGAAGGTGGCGACCGAGCCGTCGGGCTGCCGGTAGGCCTTCAGGCCCTCGAAGATCTCCTGGGCGTAGTGGAGGACGTTGGTGGCCGGGTCGAGGGGGATCGGCGCGTACGGAACGAGCTGACCGTCGTGCCAGCCGCGGCCCTCGGTCCACTTGATCGTCACCATGTGGTCGGTGAAGTGGCGGCCGAATCCGGGGCTGGCCAGGATCGCCTCCCGCTCCGCGGCGGCCAGCGGATGGGCGGAGGGCTTGAGCTCGATCGTGGGCGTCGTCATGAGTGGTTGTCCTTCACCGGTTGTGTAGTGACGGGCCGCATCCACGTCCACTGCTAGGACGTCCGAGCTTTCCCTCATACCGCGGCTCCGCGTTCGATTATCGCGCGGGGCTCTGGCCGGAAGGGAATCGGGGTGAAAGCGGCCCAGGGTTGATGGTGGCACCCGACGACCGCATAGGAAAAGCCGCCGGGTGCGGATGCGACCCGGCGGCTTGCTGTGTAGAGCGGCGGGTCAGCCGGCTACGCGTACGGCGAGCGCGTCGCCGATCTCGGAGGTGGAGCGGGCCGGCTTTCCGGCGCGCTCGGTGAGGTCGGTGGCGACCGCCGCGTCGATACGGTCGGCTTCGGCGTCGTAGCCGAGGTGGCGCAGCAGCAGGGCGACCGACAGGACCGTGGCGGTCGGGTCGGCCTTGCCCTGGCCGGCGATGTCCGGGGCCGAGCCGTGGACCGGCTCGAACATGGACGGGAACTCGCGGCTCGGGTTGATGTTGCCGGAGGCGGCCACGCCGATGCCGCCGGAGACGGCCGCGGCGAGGTCGGTGATGATGTCGCCGAAGAGGTTGTCGGTGACGATGACGTCGAACCGCTCGGGCTGGGTCACCAGGAAGATGGTGGCCGCGTCGACGTGCAGGTAGTCGGTCTCGACCTCGGGGTACTCCGCGGCGACCTTGGTGAAGATGTTCGTCCACAGGTGCCCGGCGAAGGTCAGCACGTTGTTCTTGTGGACCAGCGTGAGCTTCTTGCGGGGGCGGGCCTGGGCGCGCTCGAAGGCGTCGCGGACCACGCGCTCGACGCCGAAGGCCGTGTTGACGGAGACCTCGGTGGCGACCTCGTGCTCGGTGCCCTTGCGGATCGTGCCGCCGTTGCCCGTGTAGGGGCCCTCGGTGCCTTCGCGGACGACGACGAAGTCGATCTCCGGCTGGCCGGCCAGCGGGGTCGCGACACCGGGGAGCAGCTTCGACGGCCGCAGGTTGACGTGGTGGTCGAAGGCGAAGCGGAGCTTGAGCAGGAAGCCGCGCTCGAGCACGCCGGACGGGACCGACGGGTCGCCGATGGCGCCGAGCAGGATGGCGTCGTGCTGCTTGAGGGAGGCGAGGTCGGCGTCGGTGAGGGTCTCACCGGTGGCGTGGTAGCGCTTCGCGCCGAAGTCGTACTCCTTGGTCTCCAGCTTCACATCCTGCGGCAGGACGGCGGAGAGGACCTTCAGACCCTCGGCCACGACCTCCTGCCCGATGCCGTCACCGGGGATCACTGCGAGATTGATGCTGCGAGACATGTCGGCACCCTACTCCTCGTCCCAGGGGATGACATGCCCCGTCCGTCATGCGGACACCCGGATGGGTCGTCGGCGTCATCCCGTCGGCTGGCGTTCACCCCTGTGTGGCGCGGGTGTTGGCCCCCCGTGGAATGTTCCCCGGCATGGAGACACCCGACTTCGGCATTCCGCGGCGGCTCGCGGAGCGGATGAGCATGGCCGAGCAGTACGAGTACCTGTACACCCGGCTGGTGCGCCGCCGCACCCTGGTGACGGCGGGCGCGGTGGCGGGCGGCCTGCTGACCGGCTGCGCCGGCGGCGCCGGGGCGGCGGGGCACCCGGCCCCGGCCGCCTCGCGGGTGTCCGGCTCGGTGGTCCGCCCCTTCGGCCGTCATCTGGCCTTCGGCGCCGACCCGAAGACGCAGGTGCGGGTCTCCTGGCAGGTGCCGTTCGCGGTGAAGCGGCCGTACGTGCGTGTGGGGCTGCGCCCCGACGACCTCGGCCGGCGCGTCGAGGCCGAGGTGCGCAATCTGCACACGCCCGGGGTGCAGGGGGTGCGCCCTGCACTCGAGCAGTACTACGTGCACGCGGCCCTGGACGGCCTGAGGCCCGGCACCACGTACTACTACGGCGTCGGCCACGACGGCTGGGACCCGGCCGCGCCCGCCAACCGGGCCGCCGTCGCCTCCTTCCGCACGGCACCCGCGACCGCGGAGCGTTTCGTCTTCACGGCCTTCGGCGACCAGGGCGTGGGGCAGGCCGCGAGCGCCAACGACCATCTCGTGCAGCGCCAGAACCCCGCCTTCCATCTGCACGCGGGCGACATCTGCTACGCGGACGTCAACGGCGCCGGGCAGACCTCGGACGGCTACGACCCGACGTTCTGGGACCAGTTCCTGCAGCAGAACGAGCCGGTGGCGCGGTCGGTGCCGTGGATGGTGACGACCGGCAACCACGACATGGAGGCCTGGTACTCGCCCGACGGCTACGGCGGCCAGCTCGCCCGCTTCTCCCTGCCGGACAACGGCTTCGACCCGCACGGGGCGCCGGGCGTCTACGCCTTCACCTACGGCAACACCGCCTTCGTGGCCCTCGACGCCAACGACGTGTCGTACGAGATCCCCGCCAACTTCGGGCACAGCGGCGGCCGGCAGACCAAGTGGCTGGACGCGACACTGGGCGAGCTGCGCGCGACGAAGGGCGTGGACTTCCTCGTCGTCTTCTTCCACCACTGCGCGTACTCCACCTCGCAGCACGCCTCGGACGGCGGGGTGCGGGCCGAGTGGCTGCCGCTCTTCGCCCGGCACCAGGTGGACCTGGTGATCAACGGGCACAACCACGTCTACGAGCGCACGGACGCGATCAAGGACGGACACGTGGGCCGGGAGGTGCCCGTCGGCGGCTCCACCGACCCCACGCGGGACGGGATCGTGTACGTCACCGCGGGCGGTGGCGGCCGGGACCTGTACGCCTTCCCGTCGGGCGTCAAGGACAGCTACGAGGGCCATGTCACCCGGCACGACGCCGTGGAGACCTTCGCCTGGACCAAGGACAAGGAGCGCGCACCGGAGACGGCCCAGTGGTCCCGCGTGCGGTACACCGGCTTCTCGCTCCTCGTGGTGGAGGCGCGGCCGGGCCCGTCGCCGCGGCTCAGGGTGTCGGCCCTCGCCCAGGACGGGCACCGGATCGACCACTTCGAGGTGCGGCGCGGCGGGTGAGACCGCGCCGCTCCTCTGCGGGTGCGGCTCCCGGATCAGTGGCCGTGGCTGCTCAGTGGCCGGTCTCGCCGCCGTTGTCCCGGCGGTCGAGGGCGCGCTGGAGCGCGGCGGCGGCGTTCTTGCGGTCGGACTCGCTCGTACGGGACACGTGACGGACTCGGCGGCGGATGGTCGTCTCGGCCATGAGGGATCGACTCCTTCGGCACAACGAAGTGCGGATGAGGGGTGACGAGACGCCGGAGGCGGGGGCGGGCCGCAGGGGTTGCCTGCGCGGGGCCCGGCTCACGACCGCCATTCGCTGGATCGAGCGAGACGTTCGGCTCCTACAAAACTAAGGGAGCAGACCGCGGCTGTCTGCACAATTACTCGGACTTCCTATTATCTGAGACGGTGGATCGTGTCACACCGTCTTGACCTGCACTTTCTCCGTACGCGGGTGGAGCGAGCGCAGTTCCCGGACGAGCGCCCGAACGGCGGACGTCGCGGCCAGTTCCGGGGTGGTGACATAGCCGACGGAGCGGTACGGCCGCTCGGGTCCGAGGTCGGTGACCGTGACGGAGGGCGGGGCCGCGGTCAGGGAGAGCGCGGGCATGATCGCCATGCCGAGCCCGCTGCCCACCATCGACAGCACCGCCCCGTCGTCCTCGGCGCGGACGGTCGCGGCCGGGATCCAGTCCTGGGCGGCCCACCAGTCGCGGGTGTAGGAGCCGCAGTTCTCCATCCAGTCGACCAGCGGGAGCGTGCGCGGGGCCGGGTGTCCGGCGGGGTGCACCAGGGAGTACGGCTCCTCCAGCAGGACGTCGCCGACCATCCCGGCGGGCACGGGCGAGTCGGCGCCGAAGGTCGCGATCCCGAGGTCGGCCCGCCCTGCGGCGACCTCGCCGGCGGTGCCGGGGCCCAGTTCCCGTACGACGGTGACGCTCACCTCGATGCCCGGGTGCCGCAGCGCGAGCCGTTCCAGGGCGGGCGGCAGCAGATGCAGGGCCGCGCTGCGGAAGGCGGCGATGCGCAGCGGTCCGGCGAGCTCGCCGGTGTCGGCACCCCGGGCGTCGGCAGCCAGCGCCTGGAGCATCCGCAGCACGCGTCGCGCATGGGCGGCCGCCCGCTCCCCCGCGGGCGTCGGCCGGGCGCCGAACCGGCCGCGCTCGAAGAGGACGACACCCAGCTTGCGTTCGATGCCGCGCACGGCATGGGACACGGCGGACTGGGTGGCCCCGAGCCGGGTGGCCGCCGCCGAGAAGCCACCCTCGTCGGCCACGGCGACCAGGGTCCTCAGCTCCTGCGGGGCAAGGTCGGCGGCTGTCACTCGGGTCTCCCACCTGCTGCTATGAGGGCGGCTCATGGATCGCCGCGTTCCATGAGCCCAACCCTCTGCCCGGCCCCGGCATTCCTGCCTACGGTCGGCTGTCATGACCGAGATCGCGCTCACCGTGCAGCAGACCGCCCGCCCGAGTGGCTTCCCGACCGCCCGCCACTTCCGCTTCGCCGAGTCCCCCGTCCCCGAACCGGCGCCGGGTACGGCCTTGGTGGAGAACCAGTACTGGTCCGTGGACCCCTACCACCGCGAAATGATGGACGGCGACTTCGAGTTGCACGCCCCGCTGGAGGGCCGCACCCTCGGCCGGGTCGTCGCCTCCCGCACCCCGGAGCTCCCCGAGGGCGAGATCGTCTTCCACCGCCAGGGCTGGCGCACCCACGCGGTGGTCCGCCCCGAGGAGGTCCGGCGGATCCCGCACCACCCGGGCGTGCCGCTGTCGGCGTACCTGAGCGTGCTGGGCGGCACGGGTCTGACCGCGTACATCGCCCTGACTCGGATCGCTCGGCTGCGCGAGGGCGAGGACCTGTTCGTCTCCGGCGCCGCGGGCGCGGTCGGCACGGCCACGGGCCGCTTCGCCCGGCTGCTGGGCGCGGGCCGGCTGATCGGCAGCGCGGGATCGGCGGAGAAGGTCTCGTACCTGACGGAACAGGTCGGTTACGACACGGCCTTCGACTACCACACCGCCCCGGTCTCCGAACTCCTCGCCGCAGCCGCCCCCGACGGCATCGACGTCTTCGTCGACAACGTCGGCGGCGACCACCTCGGGGCGGCGATCGGCGCGCTGCGCGAGCGGGGCCGGGTGGTGCGGGTCGGCACGATCAGCCAGTACAACACCCCGGACGCGCCGCCCGTCGTCTTCGACCACTCGGACGTCGTGGAGAAGAGCCTGCGCATCGAGGGCTTCCTGGTGCGCGACCACCGGGACGCGCAGCAGGAGTTGTACGACTTCGCCGTACCGCATCTGCGCAGCGGCGCGCTCACGCCGGACGAGACGGTGGTCGACGGGTTCGAGCTGATCGTGGAGGCGTTCCTGCTGATGCTGCGGGGCGGCAACACGGGGAAGACGCTGATCCGCAAGGCCTGAACGATCCTCAGGCGACGTCTCCGTCCCGCCAGTCGAAGACCAGCTCGTGGTCCGGGTCGAGCGGCCCGGCGAGCGCGGGCCGCACATAGACGTCCCCTTCCTCCTCCGGCAGCCGGATGATCCCGTCCGGCGAGAGGGCGTGCACCTGCCCGCTCCACCGCTGCCAGCCGCGGGCCGTGTAGAGCGGGGCGCCGTCCTCGCTCGCGGAGAGCGCACCGAGGTCGTAGGCCCGGTCGACGATCCCCTCCAGCGCCCCCATCACCCGCCCGCCCAGACCGGTCCGGCGTACGTCGGCCCGTACGGCGACGGCCTCCACGTATCCGGCGCGCAGCCAGCGCCCCCGGTGCCGTATCCGGCGCATCACGACCGAGCCGTGCGCCGCGAGCCCGGCCCCGTCGCGGACCAGGGCGTGCATGCCGCCGAGGCCGTGGTCCCAGTCCTCGTCGGAGAACTCCCCCTCGAACGCATCGTCCAGCAGCGCGCGGGCGGCGCGGAGGTCGGCGGGGTCGAGGCCGGCGGTGTGGGCGATGTGCAGTCGACGGGTCATGAGGTCAGGCTAGAGCGCTCGCCACCGCTTTCCGGAAGCCCTCCGGGTCCTCTTCCCACGGCATGTGGCCCGCGTCCGGGAAGGTCACCCGGCGGGCGTGGGGCAGGGCTTCGGCGAGGGAGTCGACTGCGGTGCGGGGGCGGATGTCCCGGGCACCGTCGATGATCAGCACCGGCACGTCGAGGTCCTGGCAGGCGGAGTACAGCTCAGGGGTGCCCCAGAGGCGGTCGCGTTCCTCGTTGAGCGCCCTGCTGCACGCGGAGTTGATGCCGAACCACGGGTCGGCCATGCGCCGGGCGGGCTCCAGGGCCCCGTCGCGGTCCTCGAACTCCACGGACCAGTGCAGGACGGCCCGTTCGCGTTCCTCGTCCTCGGTGCGCTCGGCGCGATCGGTCAACTCCTGCCAGCGGGCGAGTCGTTCGGGGTGGTCGGCGAGGCGGGTGCGGAAGGCGCGGCGGAAGCCGGGCTGCCAGTCGGCGTCCGGACCGATGCCCGTGCCCGAGACGTACACCAGCGCGCTCACCCGGTCAGGATGCGCCAGGGCGTAGCCGAGCGCGAGCTGTCCGCCCCAGGAGTGGCCGAGCAGGGCCATCCGCTCCAGCCCGAAGTGCCGTCGTACGGCGTCCAGATCCGCCACGAACCGCTCGCTGGTCCAGGGCCCGTCGCAGCGCTCCGAGCGCCCGCAGCCGCGCTGGTCCCAGCGGATCACCGGGGTGACGTCCGCGAGCAGCCCGGCCACGTCACCGAACATGTCCCACAGGCCCGGCCCGCCATGGCACAGCACCAGCGGGTCGCCCTCGCCTCCCGAGCGTTGCGCCCACAGCCGTACTCCGTCGTCCGTCGTCACCGTCATGGGTCAAGTTTGACCGCTCCCCTTTTGAAGGGGGATACCTGCCTCAGGCACTGAAACCAGGGCTGCCCTCAGCTGCGCAAGGTGGCACGCAGGCGCAAACCGACCGTTGCGAGACCTTCGAAGGTGGCGACCTGGTAGGTGGGTTCGGGTCCGGGCGGCTCGCTCAAGTGGTAGCAGCGGGCGGTCTGCGCGGTCAGGAGCGTCAGCATCGCCATGGCCAGAGCGGCTCCCTCGCAGCCGTGCGGCCCGGTACCGAAGGGGAGGAAGACCCCGGGTTTCGCCGACGAGCCCGAATCATCGAGCCAGCGCTCGGGCTGGAACCGGTCCGGCTCGGGGTGTTCCCGTGCGTCGCGGTGGGCGGTGTAGAGGCAGACGAGAACGGTGGACCCGGCGTCGATGGTGTAGTCGGCGAGCTGAGCCTGTCGCGTGGCGCGCCGGGTCAGGAGCCAGCTCGGGGGGTGCAGTCGAAGCACCTCGCGTACCAGTGCCTGGGTGTATTGCAGGCTGTCGAGGTGGGCGCTGGTCGTCGCGGCCGGGTCCGCGGGCAGCAAGGCGGCTTCGGCCGCGACGCGGTCCGCTGCCTGGGGGTAGCGGGCCAGCTGGAGCAGGATCCATCCGGCTGCCCGGGAGGGTGTCTCGAAGGTGGCGACGGTGATTCCGGGGAGAGTGTCGAGGATGGCCTCTTCCGGCAGTAGGCCGTAGCGGGAGGAGGGCCGGAGTATCTGTCCCAGCACGTCGTCACCGAGCCGGCCCGATGAACGGCGCCGGCGGACGATGGGCCGCAAAGCGTCGGTGAAGGCGACTTGCTGCCGTGTGCGGAACCGCCGTGCCGGTGTGGGGATCCAGTGCGGCCATACCCAGCGCGAGGGGCGTACGAGCACCTCCCGGGCCAGGAAGAGCTGTGCGGCAAAGGGCAGCAGGGTGGGAGCGTCTTCGGAGAAGAGGTAGTGCACGCCGACCTCTGCCAGGGCGTGCCGGACCTGGGGCAGAATCTCGACGTCCTGGCCCGTGGGCCACTGGTCGGCGAATCGAACGGCACCGGGCGCGATCTCACCGATCCGGGCTGCAACCGCCTGCGCGCGCAGTCCGCGCATGCGGGCGGCGTGAGCGTGCGCACGCTCCTCAGGCGTCGGTGCTCCGCTCGACCGCTTCAACGGCGGGAAGAGAGGCGAGGGTGCCTTGAGGAAGTCGTGCGGGCGGCGCAGGACATCTTCACAGGGCCCGGCCGTAGCGGCTACGTAGACGCCCGGCTCCAGCTGCCAGACGTCCCCGCACTCCTCAGCGCCACGGCGCGCCAGTGCCAGCCGGTCGCGGCTCCAGGCCGCGAAGCCGCCTTCGGACAACCGCGGCGGCTCGTTCGTTCGGCCCATGAGATCGTCCCTGGCTCTCGTACCTGTCCAGGCCGATGTCGTCGGCAGCGTGGCCGGGAGCCGGCGGGGGCCCGGGGGCGCCCGCCGGTGGTGCGGTCAGGCCTAGTCGCCGGCGTACGCGTTCCAGTCGTGTTCCCCGTACGCACCGTAGTGGCGGGTGAAGGACAGCTTGCCGAGCAGCTTGGCGATCATGATGCACTCCTCTCGCCTGTGTGAGGACTCCCAGCCGAGGGTTCGGCACAGAAGTTCCCTCCAGCACCAAATGCCACGCGTGCCATGTTGCCACATATAGGACATTCGGATGGTAAGCCGCAGGTGTGGATATAAGGCGGGCGATTCTTTCCCGGACAAAGAAAATTGGAAACGGGCCGGGAAGCCTGCTCGGATGTCAGGCTTCCCGGCCCGTCGCTCGGGGGGCCGAGGCTCAGCCCATGTGCGGGTACGTGTAGTCGGTCGGCGGGACCAGCGTCTCCTTGATGGCACGGGTCAGGGTCCAGCGCAGCAGGTTCTGCGGGGCGCCGGCCTTGTCGTTGGTGCCGGAGGCGCGGCCGCCGCCGAAGGGCTGCTGGCCGACGACGGCGCCGGTCGACTTGTCGTTGATGTAGAAGTTGCCGGCCGCGTAGCGGAGCTTCTCCATCGTGTACGCCGCCGCGGCGCGGTCGTTGGAGATGACCGAGCCGGTCAGGGCGTAGTCGGAGACCGACTCCATCTGCTCCAGCATCGCGTCGTACTGGTCGTCCTCGTAGACGTAGACACCGAGGACCGGACCGAAGTACTCGGTGCGGAAGATCTCGTTCTCCGGGTCGGTGGAGGCGATGACCGTCGGGCGGACGAAGTAGCCGACCGAGTCGTCGTAGGTGCCGCCCGCGACGATCGTGCAGGTCGGGTCCTGCTTGGCGCGGTCGATCGCGGCCTTGTTCTTGGCGAAGGCACGGTCGTCGATCACGGCACCGATGAAGTTCGACAGGTCGGTGACGTCACCCATGGTCAGGTAGTCGACCTCGGCCGCGAACTCCTCCTTGAAGCCGGAGTTCCAGATGGAGGCCGGGATGTAGGCGCGGGAGGTCGCGCTGCACTTCTGGCCCTGGTACTCGAAGGCACCGCGGGTCAGCGCGGTCTTCAGGACGGCGCGGTCGGCGCTCGGGTGGGCGACCAGGAAGTCCTTGCCGCCGGTCTCGCCGACCAGGCGCGGGTAGGTGCGGTACTTCTCGATGTTGTTGCCGACCGTCTTCCACAGGTACTGGAAGGTCTTGGTCGAGCCGGTGAAGTGGATGCCCGCGAGGTCCCGGTGCTCCAGGGCGACCCTGGAGACCTCGATGCCGTCGCCGGTGACGAGGTTGATGACGCCCTTGGGCAGGCCCGCCTCCTCCAGCAGCTGCATGAGCAGGACGGCGGCGTGGGTCTGCGTCGGGGACGGCTTCCAGACCACCACGTTGCCCATCAGGGCGGGGGCGGTGGGCAGGTTGCCGGCGATGGCGCTGAAGTTGAACGGCGTGATCGCGTAGACGAAGCCCTCCAGCGGGCGGTGGTCCATGCGGTTCCACACGCCCGGGGAGTTCGCCGGGGGCTGCTCGGCCAGGATCTGGCGGGCGTAGTGGACGTTGAACCGCCAGAAGTCGATCAGCTCGCAGGGGGTGTCGATCTCGGCCTGCTGGGCGGTCTTGGACTGGCCGAGCATGGTGGAGGCGGCGATGGTCTCGCGCCAGGGGCCGGACAGCAGCTCGGCGGCGCGCAGGATGATCGCCGCGCGGTCGTCGAAGGACATCGCGCGCCAGGCCGGCGCGGCGGCCAGGGCCGCGTCGATGGCGTCCTGCGCGTCCTGCTGGGTGGCGTTGCGGAACGTACCGATGACGGCCTTGTGGTTGTGCGGCTGGACGACCTGGAAGGTCTCGCCGCCGCCCATCCGCTTCTCGCCGCCGATGGTCATCGGCAGGTCGATCGGGTTCTCGGCCAGCTCCTTGAGCTTGGCCTCCAGGCGGGCGCGCTCGGGCGAGCCGGGGGCGTAGCCGTGCACCGGCTCGTTGACGGGGGTGGGGACCTGGGTCACAGCGTCCATGAGATCCGTAACTCCTTGATCTTGAGCGGGTGTTCGGGTTCAGCCCTTGCTGACCATCGAGCGCAGGAAGAAGCGCAGGTTGGCCGGCTTCTCCGCCAGTCGGCGCATGAAGTAGCCGTACCAGTCGGTGCCGTAGGCGGTGTAGACGCGCATGCGGTGGCCCTCGGCGGCCAGCCGCAGGTGCTCCTCACTGCGGATGCCGTAGAGCATCTGGAACTCGTACTCGTCCAGTTTGCGCCCGGCCTGGTGGGCCAGCTCCTGGGCGATGGAGATCAGGCGCGGGTCGTGGGACCCGATCATCGGGTAGCCCTCGCCCTCCATCAGCGTCTTCAGGATGCGCACGTAGGCCTTGTCGATCTCGTGCTTCTGCTGGTAGGCGACCTCGGCGGGCTCCTTGTAGGCGCCCTTCACCAGGCGTACACGGCTGCCGGCGGCGGCGAGGCGGCGGGCGTCGGCCTCGGTGCGGAAGAGGTAGGCCTGGATGACGCAGCCGGTCTGCGGGAAGTCCTTCCGCAGCTCCTCGTGGATCGCGAACATCGAGTCCAGGGTGGTGTGGTCCTCGGCGTCGAGCGTGACGGTCGTACCGATGGCGTCGGCGGCCTCGACGACCGGGCGGACGTTGGCGAGGGCCAGCTCGTGGCCGTTCGCGAGCGCCTGGCCGAACATCGACAGCTTGACGGACATCTCGACCTTCTCGCCCAGCTCCAGCTCGCGCAGCCGGTCGATCAGCTCCAGGTAGGCGTCCCGGGCGGCGGTGGCCTGCTCGGGGGTGGTGATGTCCTCGCCGACGACGTCCATCGTCAGCTCCAGGCCCTTGGCCGTCAGCTCCTTGATGATCGGGACGATGTCGTCCACGGTCTCGCCCGGGATGAAGCGGTCGACGACCTGCTTGGTCACCGGGGCCGCCGAGATCAGGCGTCGCATCCGGTCGCTGCGCGACGCGGCGAGAATCACGGGACCCAGCACGGGGCACCTCCACAGACAAGCACCAAAACGGCCGTCACCCGACGATTCGGGTACGGCACGGAGAACCACCGTGAAACCTAAGGATCTCTCCAATCGTCGGCCATCGACAGGTGTCACGCATCCGTGCACTGGATCTCAGACAGATGTATGAAGGCGGCGCGGAATTGCGCAAGAATGCCCGGGTGGCGACCGATTACAAGGGTGACTACCAGGAGCTGGTGGACGAGATCTCGGAGCTTCTGGGGGCGCCCGCGACCCTGGAGAACCGGGACTTCGAGCTGATCGCCTTCGGGGCGTACGACAGCGAGGGCGACCTGGATCCCTCGGCGCTGGACCCGGTCCGCACCCGCTCGATCCTGACCCGGCGCTCCACGGCGGCGGTGCGGACGTGGTTCGAGGGCTTCGGCATCACCCGGGCCACGGGGCCGGTGCGGATCCCGCCGACGCCCGAGGCCGGTGTCTACCGCGGCCGCATCTGCCTGCCGGTACGCCATCGGGGCGTCGTCCTCGGCTATGTCTGGCTGCTGGACTACGACCCGGGCCCGACGGACGCGCAGCTGGCCGCCGCCATGCGGGTGGCGGGCCGGATCGGTGCGCTGCTCGCCGACGAAGCACAGGCGGGGGCCGGTCTGAGCCGGGAGCTGCGGGCGGTGCTGACCGCGGAGAGCGGGTGGCAGCGGGACTCGGCGGTGGTGGAGCTCCGCACGGCCCTCGGCCCCCGCGCGGACGCCCCCCACACGGTGGTCTGTGTCGCCCCGTGGCCCTCGGCCGACCCGGAGCAGGCCCCGTCCCCGCGTACGGTCCCGCACGCCACGGCCCTGTGCACGGTGCCGTGGGGGACGACCGGTCAGAGCCTCGCGATCCTGGTGCGGCTGCGCTCGACGGAGGTGGCCACACCCGCGCTGACGGCGGCCTCGCGGCTGGTGAAGGAGGCGGAGGGGACGCGGGGACGCCCGGCCGGTGCCGCCGCCGGTGTCGGCGAACCCCGCATCGGCCTCGCCGAACTGGGCACCGTCTGGCAGGAGGCCTCCGCCGCCGCGCGGGCCGCGCTGGCCGAGCCGCGGCTCGGGCCCGTCGCCGAGTGGGGGCGCATCGGGCCGTACCGGCTGCTGACGGCACTGCCCCCGGAGTCCGTCCGCGACCCCGTGGTCGGTCCGCTCCTCTCCCCCGCCCACCAGGAGCTGGCCCGCACCGCCGAGGTCTACCTGGACCGCGCGGGCCAGGCCGGCCGCGCCGCCGCCGAGCTGGGCATCCACCGGCAGACCCTCTACTACCGGCTGTCCCGCGTGGAACAGCTGACGGGCCTCGACCTGGACGACGGCGAGGACCGGCTCCTGCTGCACATGGCGCTGAAGGGGGCTCGGCTGTGACCGCGGTACCGGGTGGCAGGTGTCCGCGTCGGCCGCCCGGCGCAACGGCGGCCGCCTCCGCATGCGCTGCATGATCGATCTGCCCATGCTGGTGTTCTCGACTCTGAACGGAGGTCACCGCATGGGCAGTCCGATCAGCGCGGCGCGCACGGCGCAGGTCTTCCAGGCCCTCGCCCGCGCCCACCCGGAGATCTGGGACGCGGTCGTCCCGCACTCCCCCGCCCGTGAGGTCGCGGCGCAGCCACCGGACCCGTTCTGGGCGGCGGCGCGCGAGACACTCGGCCGGATCGCCGAGGCGGCCGTCGTGGCGGAGCAGACCAACCGTGGGGGCGGCGACCTCCTCAAGGACGTGGTCGACGACATGTGTCCGTCGCCGCCGTACCGCAGGATCCCCTGGCCCAAGCACTGGCCGGCTCCCGTGCCCCCGAACCCCATCCGGGCCCCTCACCTACCGCAGACGCCGGACCCGCAGTACGCGACGCCCGCCGTGCAGGCGATGGCCGGGCTGCTGTTCCAGACGTACGCGGACACCATCGCCGACAAGTCGCTGAGGAATGCCTTCGGCGAAGCGGCCGACAAGCTCCTGGCCGCATCGCTCCGCGGCGAGTAGGCGCGCCCTCGGCTGGGGCCTGTTTCGAAAGTCCCTAAGCAAGCAGGTCCCCCACCGTCGCGATGCCCTCGGTGATCGCTCGCTCGGGGACGTCGCCGAAGCCCAGGACCAGTTGGGGCGGGCCGGGAAGGTGAGAGCTGCGGCAGGCGCTCATGCCGTACAGGCCGACCCGGCGGGCCCGGGCCGCGTCGATCACCGTCCGCTCCTCGAGCCCGGCCGGCAGGTGGGCCACCGCGTGGAAGCCGGCGGCCAGGCCCGTCAGCCGTACCTGCGGCGCGTGCTCGGCGAGGGCGGCGACCAGGGCCGCGCGGCGCGCCGCGTAGGTGATGCGCATACGGCGCAGATGGCGGTCGTAGCGGCCGGACTCGATCAGCAGGGCGAGGGTCAGCTGGTCGAGGGTGGGCGTGCCGCGGTCGGCGACCCGCTTCAGCTCGGTGAGCGGCGCAAGGAGTGCGGGCGGGCACAGCAGCCAGCCGATGCGCAGGGCCGGGGCGAGGGACTTGCTGACCGTGCCGATCGATACGACGCGGTCGGGGGCGAGGCCCTGGAGCGCGCCGACCGGCTCCTTGTCGTAGCGGAACTCGGCGTCGTAGTCGTCCTCGATGACGTAGGCGTCGTGCCGCCGCGCCCAGGCGAGGAGGGCGTGCCGGCGTTCCGGCGCGAGGACGACACCGGTCGGCCACTGGTGGGCGGGGGTGACGACCACCGCGCGGGCGCCGGTCGCGTCCAGGGCGGCCACGTCGATGCCGTGCGCGTCGACCGGGACCGGGAGCGGGGTGAGGCCGGCGGCCCGGACGGAGGCGGCCGTGGATGCGGGGTTGCCGGGTTCCTCGTGGGCGACCGTGCGGACACCGGCGCGGGCCAGGGCCTGGAGGGTGAGGCCGAGACCCTGGGCGTAGCCGGAGCAGATGAGGGTGTGGCCGGGGTCGGCCACGGCCGCGCGGACCCGGGCGAGGTAGCCGGCGACGACCGTGCGCAGGGTCGAGCTGCCGCGCGGGTCGCCGTAGCCGAGCTCGGCCGTCGGCGTCCTGCGGACGGCCTCCCGGGTGGCCCACAGCCAGTCGGTGCGCGGGAAGGACGCCAGGTCGGGGACGCCGTGGCGGAAGTCCGCGATCAGGCGCGGGAGTTCGGCGGCCGGCTGCGGGGCGGGCGGGACGGGGGCCTGGGCGCAGGGGGCCACGCGGGTGGCCGAGCCGACGCGGGTGACGAGGTAGCCCTCGGCCTGCAGCTGGGCGTAGCAGTCCTGGACCAGACCGCGGGACAGGCCGAGCGCGCGGGCGAGTTCACGGGAGGAGGGCAGACGTTCGTCCTCCCGGAGCCGCCCGGTCCGGATGGCGTCCCGGAGCTGCCCTTCCAGCTGGGTCCGCAGCTGTACGCCGCTGTTGCGGTCGACGGTCAGCAACAACTCGGGGGACAGACCGGCCCACTGCACTGGCATGGAATTGGAGCTTACCGGCGATCCGGTCGCCCCCTAGCGTCGGCATCATGACGACGCACGCCAACTCCCCTGCTTCCACGGCAACTTCGGGCACCCGGCCGCCCTTGCTGTCCCGTGCCCTGCTGCTGCGGTTCGTGAGCATGACCGGCGCCTCGGTGAGCTTCTTCCTGCTGCTGTCGGCGGTGCCCGCACACGTCGGCCGGGGTGCGGCGGGCCTCGCCACCGGCGCGCTGATGCTGTCCACGGTGCTGGGCGAGCTGGCCGGCCCCTGGATCGTCGGCCGGTACGGCACCAAGGGGCCGCTGATGGCGGGGCTGTTCCTGCTCGGGGCGCCCGCGCCCGTGCTGCCCCTTTCCGACGGCCCGGCCTGGACCGTGACGGTGTGTCTGGTCCGGGGCCTGGGCTTCGCCCTCACGCTCGTCGCGGGCGGCGCCCTGACCGCTGCGCTGATCCCGGCGGAGCGCCGGGCCGAGGGGCTCGCCCTCGTCGGGGTGGTCGGGGGTGTGGCGTCGCTCGTCGCCCTGCCGCTGGGCGTGTGGTTGACGGGGAACGCCGGGTACGGGCCGGTCACTGCGGCCGCGGGCGTGGTGGCCCTGGCGGCGATCCCGTCGGTGCCGGCCCTGCGGGAGGGCGCACAGGTCGAACGCGGAACACCGGGCGGCCGGATCACGGATTCCGGTTCGGAGGCTCTCGGCATGGCGGCTGCCGTCCGTAGCCCCGGTCAGCGGCGTCCGGCGGTGGTGTTCGCCACGACGGCGCTCGCCGCCGGGATCCTGGTGACGTTCCTGCCGCTGGCCGTACCGCGCGGCTCGGCGGGCGTCGCGGCGGCGGCCCTGCTGACGCAGAGCGCCGCCTCGACCGCGGCCCGCTGGGTGGCAGGGCGGTACGGCGACCGGCGCGGCTCCGCGCAACTGGTCGCCCCGGGGCTGCTGTTGTCGGCCGCCGGGATGCTGGCGCTGGCGGCGACCTCCAGTCCGGTGGCCGTTCTCGTGGGTGCGACGGTCTTCGGGATCGGCTTCGGCGTCGCCCAGAACGCCACCCTCGCGCTCATGTACAGCCGCACCTCCCGCCCCTCGTACGGCACGGTCGCCGCGCTCTGGAACCTCGCCTACGACGGGGGCATGGGCGTGGGCGCCGCGGGCTTCGGCCTCCTCGCCGGCCACACGGGGTACCCGTGGGCGTTCGCGCTGACGGCGGTGCTGATGGTGGGCGCGCTGGGCCCGGCGGTGCGTGACCACCGGGCCGCACGGTGACCATCAGCTCTTCGCGGCGCCCTCGATCATCCGCCTGAGCCCCTCGGTGAGCTGTTCCGCGCTGGTCGCCGAGTCCGGGTCGAAGAGCCACTGGACCATGAGGCCGTTGAGGAGGGTCTGGTAGAAGCGGCCTTCGCTGTCGACGGTCTCCCTGTCGATGTCGGCCTCCGGGACACCGCTGAACAGGGACACGAGCCCCGAACGGCCCTCCTCCTGCGCCTCGGCCAGCAGTTTGCGCACCTCCGCGAGCCGGTCGTCCTGGAACATGAGCTCGAAGCTCAGCAGCCAGATGGCCCGCGACTCGGGGACCGTGCGGATGATGTTCTCCCACACCTCCTGGAACCGCTCCAGCGACCCCGGAGGCTGCGTCACCTGCCCGCCGAGGCCCGGGTCGAACCTCTCTCCGACGCCCTCGATCAGCGAGATGTAGGCCTGCACCAGCAGCTCGGCCTTCGAGCCGTAGTGGTAGCCGATCGACGCCAGGTTGGTGCCCGACTCCTTGACGATGTCCCGCGCGGTCGTGCGCAGGAAGCCCTTCTCCAGCAGGCAGCGCTTGGCGCCTTCCAGCAGATCCTCACGGTGTCCCATGTAGACCACCCTACCGCCGATCCATACAGCCGTCCTAGACGCATGACTTATACATTCGTTCTAGACAAGCGTTTAAGACGCTCGTACAGTCATCGGCATGACGAACTCGACGAGCACCAACTCCCCTGCCGGGCGCGCCGGTCGGCGCGAATGGACCGCGCTCTGCGTGCTGATGCTTCCGCTGCTGCTGGTCTCCATGGACGTCTCGGTCCTCTACTTCGCCATCCCGGCGATCAGCGCGGATCTGGAGCCGAGCGGCACCCAGCAGCTGTGGATCTTCGACATGTACGGCTTCGTCCTGGCCGGCCTGCTGATGACGATGGGCGCACTGGGCGACCGCATCGGACGGCGCCGACTGCTCCTGTTCGGCGCCGCCGCCTTCGGTGCCGCGTCCCTGGTCGCGGCCTACGCGAACAGCGCCGAGACCCTGATCGCGGCCCGCGCGGTCCTCGGCATCGGCGGGGCGACCCTGATGCCCTCGACCATGGCTCTGGTCCGCACGATGTTCACCGACCCCGGGGAACGGGCGAAGGCGATCGGCATCTGGTCCGGCGTGATGACCGGCGGCATCGCCCTCGGCTCCGTACTGAGCGGTGTGCTGGTCCAGTACTTCTGGTGGGGCTCGGTCTTCCTGGTCAACCTGCCCGCGATGGTGCTGCTGCTGGTCCTCGGCCCGATCCTGCTGCCCGAGTCGAAGAACCCGGAGCCCGGCCGCTTCGACTTCGTGAGCGTGCCGCTGTCGATGGCGGCGGTGCTCCCCGTCATCTACGGCCTCAAGGAGATCCCGTCCGAGGGCTGGCACCCGCAGTACGTCGTCTCGATCACCGTCGGCCTGCTCTTCGCGGCCCTCTTCGTCCACCGCCAGCGCACGGCGGCCTCGCCGATGATCTCGCCGGCCCTGTTCCGCGGCCACGGCTTCTCCCCCGCGGTCGTCCTGAACCTCGTCTCCGCACTGGCGATCACGGGTTCAGCCTTCTTCACCACGCAGTACCTGCAGTCGGTGCTCGACAAGAGCGCGATGGAGGCGGCCCTGTGGGCCCTGCTGCCCTCGGTGCCGATCGGGATGGCCGCCCCGGTGGCGGCGGCCCTGGTCCAGAAGGGCGTCAACCGCGCCTACGTGGTCACCGCGGGCTTCGCGATCTCCGCAGCGGGCTTCGGCATGCTGGCCCTGGTCGGCACGGACTCCCTCTGGCTCGTCCTCGCCGCCTGTGGCGTCCTGTCCTCCGGCGTCGTCATGGTGATGTCGCAGATGACCGACCTGGCCATGGGCGCCGCCCCGGTGGAGCAGGCGGGCGCCGCCTCCTCGCTGCTGGAGACGGGCGCGGAGTTCGGCGGCGCGCTGGGCATGGCGGTCCTCGGCTCGATCGGTACGGCGATCTACCGGCACGAGATGCCGGCTTCGGCCCCGGCCGAGGCCCACGAGACCCTGGGCGGCGCGCTGGCCGTCGCCGGACAGCTGCCGGGGCGTGCGGGAGACGCCCTGGCGACGGCGGCCCGGGAGGCGTTCACCACCGGCATGCACGGGGCGGCGCTCGCGGGGACGGCGATCCTGGTCCTCGCGGCGATCGCGGCGGCGACGACCCTGCGCCGGATCCACGTGCGGGAGACGCCGGTTGCGGAGGCCGAGAAGGCTGCGGTCTGAGCCGCCCTCACAGCACGGAAAAACGCCGGACGGGCTGACTGATGTCAGCCCGTCCGGCGTGTGCGGACCAGGGTCAGACCAGGTTCACCGAGCGGGCGGACGTCGCGCCGATCTCCGATGCCACCTCGGCCAGAACGCCGGAGCCCACCGTGTCGTCCACGGTCAGCACAGCCAGGGCCTCACCGCCGGCGGCCGCGCGGGCGACCTGCATGCCGGCGATGTTGATGCCCGCCTCACCGAGGATGCGGCCCACGGTGCCGACGACACCCGGACGGTCCTCGTAGCGCAGGACGAGCATGTGGTCGGCGAGCGCGAGGTCGACGTCGTAGTCGGCGACCGCGACGATCTTCTGGATGTGCTTCGGACCGGCCAGCGTGCCGGAGACCGACACCTCCTCGCCGCCCGCGAGCGTGCCGCGCACGGTCACCACGTTGCGGTGGTCGCTGGCCTCGGAGCTGGTGGTCAGGCGGACCTCGACGCCACGCTCCTGCGCGAACAGCGGCGCGTTGACGTACGACACCGTCTCGTCGACGACGTCCTCGAAGACACCCTTGAGCGCGGACAGCTCCAGCACCTTCACGTCGTGCTGGGTGATCTCGCCGTAGACCTCGACGTCGAGGCGGACCGCGACCTCGCCCGCGAGCGCGGTGAAGATGCGGCCGAGGCGCTCGGCGAGCGGCAGACCCGGCTTGACGTCCTCGGCGATGACACCGCCCTGGACGTTCACCGCGTCCGGAACCAGCTCACCGGCGAGCGCGAGGCGCACCGACCTGGCGACCGCGATACCGGCCTTCTCCTGGGCCTCGTCCGTCGAAGCACCGAGGTGGGGCGTGGCCACGACCTGGTCGAACTCGAAGAGCGGGGAGTCCGTGCAGGGCTCCTTCGCGTACACGTCGAGACCGGCACCGGCGACCCGGCCCTCCTTGAGGGCGGAGTACAGCGCCTCCTCGTCGACGATCCCGCCGCGGGCCGCGTTGACGATGCGCACGCTGGGCTTGACCTTGCGCAGCGCCTCCTCGCCGATCAGGCCGAGGGTCTCGGGGGTCTTGGGCAGGTGGACGGTGATGAAGTCGGCGACCTCGAGCAGCTCGTCCAGGGAGAGCACCTTGACGCCCATCTGCGCGGCCCGCGCGGGCTGCACGTAGGGGTCGTAGGCGACGACCTTCATGCCGAAGGCGGACATGCGCTGCGCGACGAGAGCACCGATGCGGCCGAGGCCCACGACGCCCAGCGTCTTCTCGGCCAGCTCGACGCCGGTGTACTTGCTGCGCTTCCATTCGCCGTTCTTCAGCGCGGCGTTGGCCTGCGGGATGTTGCGCGCGGTGGCGAGGATCAGACCACAGGCCAGCTCGGCGGCCGTGACGATGTTGGAGGTCGGGGCGTTGACGACCATCACGCCGGCCTTGGTGGCGGCGGAGACGTCGACGTTGTCCAGGCCGACGCCGGCGCGCGCGACGACCTTGAGCTTCTTGGCGGCGGCGACGGCCTCCGCGTCGACCTTGGTGGCAGAACGGATCAGGATCGCGTCGACGTCGGCGATGGCGGGGAGCAGTTCGGCTCGGTCCGCTCCGTTGCAGTGCCGGATCTCGAAGTCCGGGCCGAGCGCGTCGACGGTCGCAGGCGACAGCTCTTCAGCGATGAGTACGACAGGTTTCGAGCTCACGTGAGGTCCTCACAAGTCCAAAGCATGCGGACGGCCGTCCCGACGGCCGCAGGCGGAGGAGGGGGCTAGCCGCGGAAGACGCACGACGCTGTGGGCCTGACGCGTATGTTGTTCAGCAGTGTAGTTGCGCCGCCGAGACCGTCTTGCGCCTCTGCGGAAGGATCACCCGTCCGGGGCTGGACGGAGTGGCCAAAGGGGGCCGGAGCAGTCTGCCCCGACCCCCTGACGTGAGGCTTACGCCTCCTCGTTCACCCAGCTCATCAGCTTGCGCAGCTGCTTGCCGGTGGTCTCCAGCAGGTGCTCGGAGTCCTGCGTCTTGTACTCGTTGTACTTCTTCAGACCGCCGTGGTACTCGTCCATCCAGTTCTGGGCGAAGGTGCCGTCCTGGATCTCGGCGAGGACCTGCTTCATCTCGGCCTTGGTGGCGTCGGTGATGATGCGCGGGCCGGTGACGTAGTCGCCCCACTCGGCGGTCTCGGAGACGGACCAGCGCATCTTCTCCAGGCCGCCCTCGTACATGAGGTCGACGATCAGCTTCAGCTCGTGGAGGCACTCGAAGTAGGCGATCTCCGGCTGGTAGCCCGCCTCGACCAGGGTCTCGAAGCCGGCCTTGACCAGGGCGGAGGTGCCGCCGCACAGCACGGCCTGCTCGCCGAACAGGTCGGTCTCGGTCTCCTCGGTGAAGGTCGTCTTGATGACACCCGCGCGGGTGCCGCCGATGGCCTTCGCGTACGACAGGGCCAGCGGGAAGGCGTTGCCGGTGGCGTCCTGCTCGACGGCGGCGATCGCCGGAACGCCGCGGCCCTCCTCGTACTGGCGGCGCACCAGGTGGCCCGGGCCCTTGGGGGCGACCAGGGCGACGTCGACGCCGGCCGGGGGCTTGATGAAGCCGAAGCGGATGTTGAAGCCGTGGGCGAAGAAGAGCGCGTCGCCGTCCTTCAGGTTCGGGGCGATGGACGCCTCGTAGACCTGGGCCTGGATCGGGTCCGGGATGAGGATCATGATGACGTCGGCCTCGGCGGCGGCCTCGGCCGGGCTCACCACGCGCAGGCCCTGCTCCTCGGCCTTGGCCTTGGACTTGGAGCCCTCGTGCAGACCGACTCGCACGTCGACACCCGAGTCACGCAGCGACAGCGCGTGGGCGTGGCCCTGGCTGCCGTATCCGATGACCGCGACCTTGCGGCCCTGGATGATGGACAGGTCGGCGTCGGCGTCGTAGAACAGCTCGGCCACTTTGGGTTCTCTCCTTGGTGTGCAGGTTGTGCGTCCCACCGTATGACGGCGAGGGGGCGGGAAGTTTCGGGGTCTCGGCATACGGGCGACCGGCGACTCACCGACCGCCCGTATTCAGCCTTACGCGGATCGGTCGAGAGCGCGCAGCGAGCGGTCCGTGATCGAGCGGGCGCCGCGGCCGATCGCGATCGTGCCGGACTGGACCAGCTCCTTGATGCCGAACGGCTCCAGCATCTTGAGCATGGCGGACAGCTTCTCGCTGGATCCGGTGGCCTCGATGGTGACGGCGTCCGGGGAGACGTCGACCGTCTTGGCGCGGAACAGCTGGACGATCTCCACGATCTGGGAGCGCGTCTCGTTGTCGGCGCGCACCTTCACCAGAACGAGTTCGCGCTGAACCGCCTGGCCGGGCTCCAGCTCCACGATCTTCAGCACGTTGACGAGCTTGTTGAGCTGCTTGGTGACCTGCTCAAGCGGCAGGTCCTCGACGCCCACCACGATGGTGATGCGGGAGATGTCGGGGTGCTCGGTGACACCGACCGCGAGCGAGTCGATGTTGAAGCCGCGGCGCGAGAAGAGGGCGGCGATCCGGGCCAGGATGCCCGGCGTGTTCTCCACCAGGACGGAGAGCGTGTGCTTGGACATTTCTCGTTCGTCTCTCTCGCTCAGTCGTCTTCGTTGTCGCCGAAGTCGGGGCGGACGTCCCGGGCGGCCATGATCTCGTCGTTGGAGGTGCCGGCGGCGACCATCGGCCACACCATCGCGTCCTCGTGGACGATGAAGTCGATGACGACCGGACGGTCGTTGATGGAGTTCGCCTCTTCGATGACCTTGTCGAGGTCCTCAGGGCGCTCGCAGCGGATGGAGTAACAGCCCATGGCCTCCGACAGCTTCACGAAGTCGGGGACGCGGGTGCCGGCGCTCGGCTCCTTGCCGGTGGCCTCCGGGCCGGAGTGCAGCACCGTGTTGGAGTAGCGCTGGTTGTAGAAGAGGGTCTGCCACTGGCGGACCATCCCGAGGGCGCCGTTGTTGATGATGGCGACCTTGATCGGGATGTTGTTCAGGGCACAGGTGGTCAGTTCCTGATTGGTCATCTGGAAGCAGCCGTCGCCGTCGATCGCCCAGACCGTACGGTCCGGCCGGCCGGCCTTGGCGCCCATGGCGGCCGGGACCGCGTAGCCCATCGTTCCGGCGCCGCCGGAGTTCAGCCAGGTGGCGGGCTTGTCGTACTGGACGAAGTGCGCGGCCCACATCTGGTGCTGGCCGACGCCCGCCGCGAAGATCGTGCCCTCCGGGGCGAGCTGTCCGATGCGCTCGATGACCTGCTGCGGGGCGAGCGAGCCGTCCTCCGGCTGGTCGTAGCCGAGCGGGTAGGTGTCCCGCCAGCGGCTCAGATCGCTCCACCAGGCGGTGTAGTCGCCCTTGTGGCCCTCGCTGTGCTCCTTCTGCACGGCCTGGACCAGGTCGGCGATGACCTCGCGGGCGTCACCGACGATCGGCACGTCGGCTGCGCGGTTCTTGCCGATCTCGGCCGGGTCGATGTCGGCGTGGACGATCTTGGCGTACGGGGCGAAGCTGTCCAGCTTGCCGGTGACGCGGTCGTCGAAGCGGGCTCCGAGGGCGACGATCAGGTCGGCCTTCTGCAGCGCGGTGACGGCGGTGACCGCACCGTGCATGCCCGGCATTCCCACGTGCAGCGGGTGGCTGTCGGGGAACGCGCCGAGCGCCATCAGGGTGGTGGTGACGGGCGCTCCGGTGAGTTCGGCGAGGACCTTCAGCTCGGCCGTCGCGTTCGCCTTGATGACGCCGCCGCCGACGTAGAGGACGGGCCGCTTGGCGGAGGTGATCAGCTTGGCCGCCTCGCGGATCTGCTTGGCGTGCGGCTTGGTCACCGGGCGGTAGCCGGGCAGGTCCATGGTGGGCGGCCAGGAGAAGACGGTCTTCGCCTGGAGGGCGTCCTTGGCGATGTCGACCAGGACCGGGCCCGGGCGGCCGGTGGAGGCGATGTGGAACGCCTGCGCGATGACCTGCGGGATGTCCTCGGCCTTGGTGACGAGGAAGTTGTGCTTGGTGATCGGCATGGTGATGCCGACGATGTCCGCCTCCTGGAAGGCGTCCGTGCCGATCGACTTCGAGGCGACCTGGCCGGTGATCGCGACCAGCGGCACCGAGTCCATGTGCGCGTCGGCGATCGGCGTGACCAGGTTGGTGGCGCCCGGGCCGGAGGTGGCCATGCAGACACCGACCTTGCCGGTGGCCTGCGCGTAGCCGGTGGCCGCGTGGCCGGCGCCCTGCTCGTGCCGGACCAGCACGTGGCGCACCCGGGTGGAGTCCATCAGCGGGTCGTACGCCGGCAGGATCGCACCGCCGGGAATGCCGAATACCGTCTCAGCGCCGACCTCCTCGAGGGAGCGGATGAGGGACTGCGCACCCGTGACGTGCTCGACGGGGGCGGACTGGTGTCCTCCGGATCGGGGCCGCGGCTGCGGATGGGCCCCGGTGGCCTGCTCGGTCATCGGCATTCTCTTCTCGATGCTGAGGGTTTTTGCGAGGTTTATGCGGTGTACGACTGCGGTACGACAGGTGCCTGTGCAACAAAAAACCCCTCGTGCCGTAGGGCAAGCGAGGGGAGCGCGCCGGTGTGGTCGCTGGGGATTCCGGATGGTCCTCCGGTCGTTCCCAGCTCAGCCGACGCGCTGTCCAAGTACGAGAATTCGGGTGCGCATGGCACTGACCCTCCCCCCGGCACGCACCACGTGTCAAGTGGGTGGGACGGGAGTCTCATTATGTGAACGAAGGGCACTGCCACCTCCGAAGACGGCGGGCACACCTCTGGTGTACACCCCCGCGGCGCCGCCCGCGAACGCCGGCTCGGCCGGGGCGTGCGGGACCGGAAAGTGGCCGGATCCGAGCGCTCGGCGCAGCCGGTACTCGTCCAGCGCCCCTGCGAACGCCATGCCCTGCCCGTGGGTGCAGCCCATCGCGCGCAGTGCGACCACCTGCTCCGGCAGGTCCACGCCCTCGGCGACGGACTGGAGCCCCAGATCGCCGGCGATGCGGAGCAGCCCACTGGTGATCTTGTGCAGCCGCGCGGACTCCACGACGCCCTCGACCAGACTGCGGTCGAGCCGGAGGACGTCCACGGGCAACCGCCGCAGGGCCGTGATCGCCGCGTAGCCGCTGCCGAAGCCGTCGAGGGCGATCCGCACCCCGAGCCGGCTGAGCGCGGTCAGGCGCCGCTCCAGCTCGTCCAGCGAGACCCTGGGGTCGGTCTCGCACAGCTCGACGACCAGCGCACCGGGCGGCAGTCCGTGCCGGGTCAGCAGCGCCTCCACGGAGCCCAGCGGCATCGAGCGGTCCAGCAGCCGCCGGGCGCTCATCCGGACGGCCACCGGCACCACGGCCCCGGTGGCGGCCCGCTCGGCGGCCTGTTCCACGGCCTCCTGGAGGATCCAGCGGTCCAGCTCCGCGGTCTTGTCGCCGTCCTCGGTCACCCGCAGGAACTCGGCCGGGGTGAACAGCACCCCCTGGGAGGAGCGCCAGCGCGCCTGCGCCGAGACCGATGTGATCCGGCCGTTCTCCAGGCAGACCACCGGCTGGTGCAGCAGGGCGAACTCGCCGTCGTGCAGCGCGGCACGCAGCCGGGTGGCCAGCTCCGCCTTGCGGACGACGTCCTGCTGCATCTGCGGCTTGTACAGCTCGACGCGGCCCTTCCCGGCCGACTTCGCGCGGTACATCGCGAGGTCGGCGTTGCGCAGCAGCTCGCCCGCGCCGAGGCCCTGCTCGGCGAAGGCGACACCGATGGAGGCGTTGACCCGGACATCGTTGCCGTCGATGGCGTAGGGCTGGGAGAGGGTCATCCTGAGGCGGTCGGCGAGCTCCAGGATGTTCCGCTCCCGGGCGGCACGGTCACGGGTGCCGTCCCCGACGATCAGGGCCGCGAACTCGTCGCCGCCCAGCCGGGAGGCGGTGTCCCCGTGCCGGACCGCGTCCTGGAGTCTGCGGGCGGCCTGGACGAGCAGCTCGTCCCCCGCCTGGTGCCCGATCGTGTCGTTGACGGCCTTGAAGCCGTCCAGGTCGATGAAGAGCACGGCCGTGCCGCGCAGGGCGGCGCCCCGGTCGGTGGCGCGGCGGCCGGACAGGGCCTGCTGGACGCGCTGGGTGAACAGCGCGCGGTTGGGCAGGTCGGTGAGCGGGTCGTGCTCGGCGTTGTGCTGCAACTGGGCCTGCAGCCGTACGCGTTCGGTCACGTCCCGGCTGTTGAAGATCAGGCCGCCGTGATGCCGGTTGACGGTCGACTCGACGTTGAGCCAGCCGCCCCCGCCGGACCGGAAGCGGCACTCGATGCGCGTGGTGGGTTCCTCGAGCGGGCTGGCGGCGAGGAAGCGGCGCACCTCGTGCACCACACAGCCCAGGTCCTCCGGGTGGATGAGACCGGCCAGCTCGGTGCCCACCAGATCCTCGGCGGACCGTCCGTAGACCCCGGCGGCGGCCGGGGAGACGTACCGGAGGATGCCGTTGGGCGCGGCGATCATGATGACGTCGCTGGAGCCCTGCACCAGGGAGCGGAAGTGGTTCTCCTTCTGCGCCAGCTCCTGGGTGAGGGTGATGTTGTCCAGCAGCATGATGCCCTGGCGGATGACGAGCGCCAGCACGACGGCGCCCGCGGTGATCAGCACGACATGGTCGGGCCTGCGGCCGTTGAGGACGTTGTACAGGATGCCCAGGGTGCACACGGCTGCGGCGAGGTACGGGGTGAGCGCGGCGAGGGAACCGGTGAGCGGCCGTCCGGCCGGGTACCGGACGTGATCGCCTCCGGGAGCGGGCGCGGGCACGTACGGATGGCCCGTGCTGCGCTGTCCGGGCACGTGCTCGTGGATCACGCGCGTGTGCCCGTCCGGTACGTGCCGTTCGCCGTCCTGCCCTCCGGGGCACCGGGGGGCGGCCCAGGGGGCGTAGGCGAGCAGCAGCGAACCGGCGAACCAGCCCGCGTCCAGCAGCTGTCCGGAGTGGTAACTGCGGTGCAGCAGCGGCGAGGTGAACAGCGCGTCGCACATCACGGTCAGCGCGAGCGCGCCGATCACGGTGTTCACCGCCGTACGGTTGCCCGGGGCGCGGCGGAAGTGCAGCGCGAGCACCATGCTGACGAGCGCGATGTCGAGCAGCGGGTACGCCAGCGTCAGCGCGGTGTGCGCCACGCTCGGGCCGTCGGACCGGGCCGCCTGGGCGAGCGCGAGGCTCCAGGACAGGGTGAGCAGCGAGCCGCCGATCAGCCAGGCGTCCAGCCCCAGGCAGATCCAGCCGGCCTTCGTCACCGGCCGTTTGGCGAAGACCAGCAGGCCCACGATGGCGGGCGGCGCGAAGCACAGGAAGAACAGGTTCGCCCAGCTGATCTGGGGCACATCCACGTCGAGCACGACCTCGTACCACCCCCAGACCGCGTTGCCGAGGGCTGCCATCAGCTGGGAGAGGGCGAACAGCAGCCAGGCCGACCGGAAGCGGACCCGCGGGTTGCGGGCGTAGAGGAAGCAGGAGACCGCGGCGGTGCCCGCCGCGGCGCTCAGTCCGAAGTCACCCATCACGTCGGCGACCTCGTGGGTACCCCAGTCGAGCGTGGCACCGACGGCGTAGGCCGCGCAGACCAGGGCGAGCACGAGTTGCCGGACCAGGCGGGCGCTGTCGTCGGCGGCCGGCACGCGGGGCGGCGGGGCCCCTTGCGGATGCGGTGCGCGCAGCGCCGCGTCGAGCGTGGTGGTCACGGAGGGCGGCGCGTTCACCGAGGCCTCCAGGCCCGCGCCGCTCCCGGGTCCCGTGGGTCCCGGTGCGCATTCCTCCGGCGGCCGCCCTGCCTGCGGTGGTGGCTGTGATGGCTCGTGTGGTGGCCGTGTCTGCGCGCCGCCGTGCGCCAGGGTCGCCGTCGGCGGCTCCGCCGCGTCGGATCGTTCGTCCATAGGCCGTGCATCGCCCGTCGCCCCCCTCACAAATCTGAAATGTCCGTCCCCGGCGCCGAAATGTCCGCGGCGCAACCCCTGTCGGGACGATACACCAGTATCGTCACTCAGGGACATAGCTTCTCTACGCTCCGTGACGGCACACGTCAATACGGACACGACCCGCATTCGGAAGATTGCGGAGGGTGCAGAAAACGGATTGCGCCCCCGGTCACGCCCCCGTTGTGAGGATCACGTTCCGCAGGGGCTCGCGGTTCACGAAGCGGTTCAACTGGTCCGCCAGCAGCCGCTTTGCGCGCGGCAGGAAGGCCGAGGTGGGCCCGCCCATGTGCGGGCTGATGAGCACGCCGGGCGCCTGCCACAAGGGATGTCCCGCCGGCAGCGGCTCGGGATCCGTGACGTCCAGGGCCGCGGTGATGCGCCCCTTGTCCAGCTCCACGAGCAGCGCCTCGGTGTCCACGACGGGCCCGCGGGCGACGTTGACCAGCAGCGCTCCGTCCCTCATCAGGCCCAGGAAGCCCGCGTCCACCAGGCCCCGGGTGTCCTCCGTCAAGGGCGTGGAGAGGATCACGACATCGGCTTCCGGAAGCAGAGAAGGCAATTCGGTGAGCGGGTGCACCAGACCGCGCGCCGTGGTGCGCCGGGAGCGCGCGACGCGCGCCACCCGCGCCACTTCAAAGGGCGTGAGCCGGTCCTCGATGGCGGCTCCGATGGAGCCGTATCCGACGATGAGGACGCTCTTGTCGGCGAGCGCCGGACGGAACCCGCCGAGCCACTCGCCCCGGTCCTGGGCCCGTACGAAGTCGGGGATGCCGCGCAGGGAGGCGAGGACCAGCGTCAGCGTCAGCTCGGCGGTACTCGCTTCGTGGACCCCGCGCGCGTTGCACAACCGGACACCCGGACGCAGGTACTTCAGTCCCGGCTGCACATGGTCGATGCCGGCCGACAGCGTCTGTACGACCCGGACCGCGCCCATGCCGGGCAGCGGGCGCACGCCCACCTCGGCCGGCTTCATGTACGGCACGACGTAGAAGGCGCACTCATCCGGGTCGCCGGGGAACTCCTCGCCTCCGTCCCAGAACAGGTACCGGGGTCCCTCGGGAAGCCCCTCGATCTCCTCCGGCGGGATGGGAAGCCACACGTCTGCAGTCATGGCAGGAGGCTATGTCAGCCGTACAGGTGTGCGGAGGTTAGGTTGGGGGCTCGGAGAGGGAGGGTCACGGGCAGGTGGAGCGCAGGACGATCGGCGCGGGGGCGCTCGCGGTGGGGGCCGTCGGACTCGGGTGCATGCCGATGAGCTGGGCGTACAGCGCCTCGCGGCAGCGGGGCGACGCCTCGCTCCGGGCGGTGCACCGGGCACTGGACCTGGGCTCGACCCTCCTGGACACGGCGGACATGTACGGCCCGTTCACCAACGAGCTGCTGCTCGGGCGGGTGTTGAAGGAGCGCCGCCAGGAGGCCTTCGTGTCGACGAAGGTGGGGCTGCTCGTGGGCGAGCAGCACATCGTGGCCAACGGCCGCCCGGGGTATGTGAAACGGGCCTGCGACGCCTCGCTGCGGCGCCTGCAGACGGACGTGATCGACCTCTACCAGCTGCACCGCGCCGACCCCGAGGTCCCCGTCGAGGAGACGTGGGGCGCGATGGCCGAGCTGGTGCAGGCCGGGAAGGTACGGGCGCTCGGCGTGTGCGCGGTGGGTGCGCGCGGCGGCCGCCGCTCCGGGTCCCGGCTGCACGACGCGACCCTGCGCCAGCTCCAGCGGATCCAGCAGGTCTTCCCGGTGAGCGCGGTGCAGGCGGAGCTGTCGTTGTGGTCGCCGGAGGCGCTGGACGCGCTGCTGCCGTGGTGCGCGGCGCGGGGCGTGGGCTTCCTGGCGGCGATGCCCCTGGGCAACGGCTTCCTGACCGGCACGCTCACCCCCGGCGAGGGCTTCGAACCGGACGACCTGCGCGCCCGCCACCCCCGCTTCACGGCCGAGATGATGGCGGCCAACCAGCCGATCGTCGCGGGGCTCCGCCGGATCGCCCGCCGGCACGGCGAGGACGTCACCGCGGCCCAGGTGGCGCTGGCCTGGGTGCTCGCCCAGGGCCGGCAGGTGATCGCGCTGCCCGGCACCAAGCAGGAGCGCTGGGCGGAGGAGAACGCGGCGGCGACCGCGCTGCGGCTGACCGCGCAGGACCTGGCGGAGGTGGCCGGGCTGCCGGCGGCACAGGGATCCTGGGACTGAAGGATCCTGGGGCCGAAGGATCCTGAGGCTGAAAGGATCCTGGGACTGAGGTGCCGCCTCGAAGGGACCATGATCGTGCAACGTCGAGCTGTGACGGCCGTGTTGGCCGCGACCACGCTCCTGCTGACCGCGGGCTGCTCCTCCGACGGCTCAGGCCCGTCGGCCGGCCGCGGGAGTACGACCTCACCGGGCGCCGCCGCCTCCTCGGGCCGGGCCACCGAATCCACCCCTGCGGCCAAGGGCTCCGTGAAGGTGCTGCGCACGGTGGCCGAGGGTCTGAAGACACCGTGGGGCCTGGCTCCGCTCCCCGGCGGCGGCCTGCTGGTCTCCTCCCGTGACGACGGCACGATCACCCGGATCGACGAGCAGACGGGCAGCAAGACGGAGCTGGGCACGGTCTCCGGTGTCTCCGCGGCCGGCGAGGGCGGCCTGCTCGGCATCGCCCTGTCGCCCGACTACGCCTCGGACCACATGATCTACGCCTACTTCACCTCGGCCTCGGACAACCGCATCGTCCGGATGCTGTACGACGAGCAGAAGCCGGCCGGTGAGCAACTGAGCGCCCCCGACACGGTCTTCAAGGGCATCCCCAAGGGAATCATCCACAACGGCGGCCGGATCGCTTTCGGCCCCGACGGGATGCTCTACGCGGGCACCGGCGAGAGCGGCAACCGCGGCCTGGCCCAGGACAGGAAGTCGCTGGGCGGCAAGATCCTCCGGCTGACCCCGGAGGGCGAGCCGGCCCCGGGCGACCCGTTCCCCGACTCCCCCGTGTACTCGTACGGCCACCGGAACGTCCAGGGCCTGGCCTGGGACTCCAAACAGCGCCTGTTCGCCTCGGAGTTCGGCCAGGACACCTGGGACGAGCTGAACGCGATCAAGCCGGGCGACAACTACGGGTGGCCGGACGCCGAGGGCAGGTCCTCCGAAGCCCGCTATCACAACCCGATCGCCGAGTGGCACACCGACGACGCCTCCCCCAGCGGCATCGCCTATGTCGACGGCGTCATCTGGATGGCCGGCCTCAAGGGCGAGCGGCTGTGGCGCATCCCCCTTCGGGGCACCGAGGCCTCGGCGGCCCCCCAGGCGTTCCTCGAGGGTGAGTACGGCCGCCTGCGCACGGTGGTCGCGGCGGGCGGCGACAAGGTGTGGCTGGTCACGAGCGACACGGATGGGCGCGGGAGGCCGAAGAAGGGCGATGACCGGGTGCTGGAGGCGGAGGTGAAGTAGCTCCCGGCTCACTCGTCGTGCGCGGGCTCCGCTTCGGTGGACGGCGGCTCGGGCCGGCGTACGACGACCTTGCCCGAGGCGAGGTCTATGGGTCCCCGGCTCGGGTCGTTGTCCCCGACGTCCTCCCGGGTCAGCTCGAGGCGCTTCTCTTCGTCATGGGTGTGTTTGCGGCTGGGCGCGAACAGTTCCTCGAAGGCGTTGAACACGGCTTCTCCCCCCTGCCGGTTTCCTCCAGCGTACGGCTCAGCCCGCCGTAGGGGCGGCGAGCGGTTCGGCCGGGAACAACTCCAGCCGGTGCGCCACGGCCGCCGCCTCGCCCCGGCCCGCGACGCCGAGTTTGGACAGGATGTTGGAGACGTGGACGCTCGCGGTCTTCGGTGAGATGAAGAGTTCCTCGGCTATCTGGCGGTTGGTGCGGCCGGCCGCGACCAGGCGGAGGACGTCCCGCTCCCGGCTGGTGAGACCGAGGCTCTCGGCGGGGTCGAGGGCCTGCCGGGGGGTGGAGGTCCCCCCGCGCGAGCGAAGCCGAGCGTGGGGGAGGGCGAGGGTGAGGCGGGCGCGCTGGGCGAGGCGGGCGACGGCGTCGGCGAGCGGGCGGGCGCCGAGGTGGTCGGCGACCGCACCGGCCAGGCGGAGCAGTTCGGTGGCGCGGTCCCGTTCGTCGTCGCCGGCGGCGGCCTCTTCGAGCAGGGCCTGGGCGAGACGGTGGCGGACCCGGGCGAGGTCGTAGGGGCGGTCCAGGCGCTCGAAGTCGGTGACCACGTCCGACCAGATCGCGGCGGTGTCGGTGCCGTGGGCGCGGTGCAGTTCGGCGCGGGTCCAGCGGTCGTAGGCGTCCCAGATGGGCGCACCGGTGGTGAGCTTCCGCGCGGCTTCGGCGAGCCGGTCGAGGACGTCGGCGCGGCCGTCGGCCGCCGCGGGCAGGGCGCGGGCGTCGGCCTCGGTGGTGGCGGCGGCCAGCAGCAGGGGCCAGCCGTAGCGCTGGGTGCCGGGCGGGAAGCCCGCCTCCAGGGCGCGGTCCAGCTCGGCGCGGGCGTCGAGGAGACGGCCCTCCGCGGCGGCGACGCCGATGGTGATACGGCCTACGGGCAGCAGCACCTGGGGCATCGGATCGTGGGAACCGTAGTGGACGCGCGCGATGGACAGTTGGCGGGCGGCCTCGGCGGCATCGCCCCGGGCGAGGGCGATGTGGGCGAGGCGCAGGGCGCCGGCGCCCCGGGGCTTGGCGCTCGCTGCGGACCCGAGGGCGCCCGCGGCGGCTTCGGCGGCCTCGTCCCACTGGCCCAGCGCGTACAGCGAGTCGGAGAGGTTGCCCCAGATCCACGCCTCGGCGTCCAGCAGGCCGAATCTGCGGGCGAAGGCGAGACCCTCGCGCAGGATCGGCACGGCTTCCCGGGAGCGGCCGACCGCGTCCAGCTCGGAGGGCAGGTTCACATACGCCCGGCCCCCGACATGAGCCACACCCTCCTGGAGCGCAGCCTGCTTGACCCGGGCCATCTCCGCCAGCCCGGTCTCGACGTCACCCGCGTCGACCATGAGGACGCCGAGGGTCAGCCGCGCGTTGAGCTCGATCTCGCAGGCGTCCACCATCCGCGCGTACTCCACGGCCCGTTCGGCGGCCGCGAAGGCCTCGGGCCCGGGTTCGTGCAGCATGGACCAGCTGGCGACGTTGGCCAGCACGTCGGCGTGCACCTCCGAGGGCGGCAGGCCGCTTACGAGCTCCTGGGCGGTGGCGAGTTCCTGCCTGCCGTCGCCGCGGGCCAGCGCCTGGACCAGCCGGGAACGCTGCACCCAGAACCAGGCGGCGCGCAGCGGATCGTCGTCGTCCTGGAGGATCCGCAAGGCCCTCTTGGTGATCTTCAGGGCGCGTTCGCGCTCCCCGCAGAAGCGGCCTGCGACCGCCGCCTCCGCCATCAGGTCGAGGTAGCGCAGCGGGGTGGTGGCCGGATCGCAGCCGCACGGAGGGAAGACGTCGGTGTAGTCGACCGGGCGCAGGGCGGCGCGGACCTCCTCGGGGGCGGTGTCCCACAGCTCCATCGCCCGCTCCAGGAGCCGCAGTTGCTCGCTGTAGGCGTGCCGGCGGCGGGCCACGACGGAGGCGTCGAGGACGGCGGGCAGGGCCTTGGCGGCGTCATGGGCCTGGTACCAGTAGCTGGCCAGACGCGTCACGCGCGCGTCGGCCGGGACCAGCCCCGGGTCGGTCTCCAGGGCCTCGGCGTACCGCCGGTTGAGCCGGGAGCGCTCGCCGGGCAGCAGGTCGTCGGAGACGGCCTCGCGGACCAGGGAGTGCCGAAAGCGGTAGCCGTCGCCGCCGGGCGTGGCGGTGAGGATGTTGGCGCCCACGGCGGCCCTGAGCGCCTCGATGAGATCGTCCTCGGCGAGCTGGGCCACGGCGGCCAGCAACCGGTACTCGACGGTGGAGCCGCCCTCGGCGACGATCCGGGCGACCCGCTGGGCGCTCTCGGGCAGCGCCTCGACGCGGACCAGGAGCAGGTCGCGCAGGGAGTCGGTGAGGCCGGTGCAGCAGCCCTCGCAGCCGGCGACGGCGAGTTCCTCGACGAAGAAGGCGTTGCCGTCGGAGCGTTCGAAGATCTCGTCGACCTGGGCCGGGTCGGGTTCGGTGGCGAGGATGCCGGCGATCTGGCGGGCGACCTCCTCGCGGGTGAAGCGGGCGAGCTCCAGGCGGCGGACGGTGCGCAGCCGGTCGAGTTCGGCGAGCAGGGGGCGCAGCGGGTGGCGGCGGTGGATGTCGTCGGCGCGGTAGGTGGCCAGGACCACGAGGCGGCCGGTGCGCAGGGTGCGGAAGAGGTAGGCGAGGAGGTGGCGGGTGGAGGCGTCGGCCCAGTGCAGGTCCTCCAGGACGAGCACGACCGGGTGCGTGGCCGCGACCCGCTCCAGCAGCCGGGCGGTGAGTTCGAACAGGCGGGCCATGCCCTGCTCGTCGTGGCGGCTGGAGGTGGCTTCGCCCAGCTCGGGCAGCAGCCGGGCCAGTTCCTCCTCCTGGCCGGTGCCGGCGGCGGCGAACTCCTCGGGCAGGGCGTCGCGCAGGGCGCGCAGCGCGGTGGAGAAGGGGGCGAAGGGCAGTCCGTCGGCGCCGATCTCCACGCAGCCGCCCACGGCGACGACGGCACCGTGACGGCCGGCGCCCGCGGCGAACTCCTCGACGAGGCGGGTCTTGCCGACCCCCGCCTCGCCGCCGAGCAGCAGCGCCTGCGGCTCGCCCGCGGCGGCGCGGGCGAGCGCGTCGTTCAAGGTGCCCAACTCGTCGGTGCGGCCGACGAACACGGGACTGACAGATCTGGTCTCCACGGGCCCGAGCATCGCACGGGGCTCGGACAGCGGGGCACCGGTTTTCCACAGTTCCGGTGCGATGGTCGTACGAACACCGGGCAGAGGGCGGCCGACCCCCGTGCGGCCGCCCTCTGCCCTTCCCGCGCTCACGCGGCGCGCGGGAGCCGGTGCCGGCGGGGGCGGTCGGTATGGGTCTCGGCACCGGCGGTGCTGTGCAGCGCGGCCTCCTCGCGGCGGGCGGCGCGGCGGGAGCGGCGGACCTCGCGGGCGAGGCGCTCCTGTGCGGCCTCCTGGCGCAGCTCGGCAGAGCGCATCCGGTGGAGTTCGAACTCGTACATGACGTCTCCTTCGGGAGAGGTGGTTGCGTGCATCGCTTTCTGCGATGTCTCCACCTTCGTCTCCCAGGGGGGTGCGCCACATCGGGAGAGTTCCGCATCTTCGCGCGCGTGGCCTGCCGTGGATGCGCGTAAGGGGCCTCAGGGGATCCGTAAGGTCCTCACGGATTCCCTAAGGCCCCTGGGGACCTGCGGTTCTTCAGCCGGTCGAGGGCAGGGGGAGCAGCGCGTCGGAGTACTTCAGGACGGCCAGGAGCAGGCCGATGACGCTCAGCGAGACGCCCGCCCAGGCGACCGACTTGATCCAGGGGGCCTGCGGGCGGCCGGGGGTGCCGAACGCGGGCCGGGCGAGCACGACCACACCGGTGACCAGCGCGGCCAGCGCGAACAGGCCGGCCCACAGGGCGGTGGTGTGCCAGGCGTCGCCGTAGACCTCCTTGACCTGCTTGGCGACGCTCGCCGTGGACGAGGTCCGGAGCTGGCCGACGAGGGTCTCGCGGGCGGCGGCGACCGTGCCGATCCAGCCGCCGCTGAGCGAGACCACGCCCAGCGCGGCGGAGACGACGGCACCGGCGCCCTGGCCGACCCCGGAGGGGACCTTCTCCTGAGGTGCCTCCCCGGGCTCCTCGCTCTCCTCGGCCGGCTCCCCGGTCAGCTCCTCGGCCGCTTCCGCACCCTCTGCTTCGGTGTCGACGGCCGCTGTCTGCTCGTCGTCGTTCTTGGTGACGTCCTCAGTCTTCGTTGCCATGCCCGGCACCGTACGGAGGCTGTCTGAGAGGTCTCTTAATGATCGTTGCTCGTCAATGATCGTCGTGCGCGGTACACGCGCGTGCGGCACGCCACTCCGGGTCCAGCACCGACCAGATCTCGGTGTCCGTGCGCACGCCCCGGTGCGGGTAGTTCTCGCGGAGCACGCCCTCACGGCTCATGCCGAGGCGCCGGGCCACGTTGATGCTGGGCTCGTTGGCCGAGGACACGTGCCACTCCACCCGGTGCATGCCGCGCTCGTCGAACGCCCAGTCCAGCAGCACCCGCAGGCCGCGCGTGACCAGGCCGCGCCCGGCCGCCCCCGGTTCCAGCCAGCAGCCGGCCTCGCACACCCCGCTCGGGGTGTCCCACACCCGGAAGAGCAGGCCTCCCACCAGTTTCCCGTCCAGCCACAACCCGTGCAGGCTGCCCGCGTCGGCGGCGCGCTTGTCGGCGTACGACCGGATCCAGTCGCGGGCGCCGTCCAGGTCGGTCACCACGTCCGGCAGGCCGATGTGCCGGCCGATGAACTCCCGTCCCCGGTCGATGTTGGCGAGCACCTCCGCCGCGTGCCAGACCTCCAGGGGCCGCAGTTCGGCGCCGTCGTCACCCAGGGATATCGCGTACATCGTGCTGCTCCTCCCGCAGTTCCTCCATCGAGACCCTGCCGAGCCTCTCATGGGCGGCGCGGCACTCGGGCGGCTCGATGCTGATGCGCGGCAGCCGGCGCTCCAGCCAGGCGGGCAGCCACCAGTTGGCGGCGCCGAGCAGGTGCATCAGGGCGGGCACGAGCAGAGTGCGCAGCACGAAGGCGTCGAGGGCGACGGCGGAGGCGAGCGCGATGCCGAACATGGCGATCACACGGTCGCCACTGAGCACGAAGGCGAGGAAGACCGAGATCATGATGACCGCCGCGGAGTTGATCACCCGGCTGGTCTCGGCGAGGCCAACCCGCACGGCCCGCCGGTTGTCGCCGGTCTCCAGCCACTCCTCGTACATCCGGCTGACCAGGAACACCTGGTAGTCCATGGAGAGGCCGAAGAGGACCGAGACCATGATCACGGGCAGGAACGGCTCGATGGGGCCCGCCCGGCCCAGCCCGAGCAGTTCGCTGCCCCAGCCCCACTGGAAGACGGCGACGACGATGCCGAAGGCGGCGGCCACGGCGGCGATGTTCATCGCGGCGGCCTTCAGCGGTATGCCGAGCGAGCGGAAGGCGACCAGCAGCAGGAGACAGCCGAGTCCGATGACCACGCCGACGAACAGCGGCAGTTTGCCGACGATCACATCCGCGAAGTCGTCGTAGCTCGCCGTCACGCCGCCGACCTGCACGTCGAGGGAGGTGCCTGTCTCCGCGCGCGGGAGGACCTCGGTGCGCAGCCGGTCGACCAGGTCGCTGGTGCGCTGCGACTGGGGCGCGGAGTCGGGAACGACCGTGAGGTAGGCCCGGTCGCCGCCGGAGTCGTAGGTCACCGGGGTGACCGAGGCGACGCCCCGGGTGGCGCGCAGGGTGGTGTCGAGGCTGTCCAGGGCGAGCTTCTCGGCGCCGCCGTCCACGCGCGTCACCAGCGTCAGCGGGCCGTTCACTCCGGGTCCGAAGCCCTGCGCGAGAAGGTCGTAGGCCTGCCGGGTGGTGGCCGAGCGGGGGTCGTTGCCCTGGTCGGAGGTGCCGAGGTGGAGGGAGAGCGTGGGCAGCGCGAGCAGGCCGACGACGGCGACGGCGAGGGAGCCGAGCAGCCCCGGCCGGCGCTCCACGAACGCGGACCAGCGGGCGGCGAGACCGGTGGGCAGCTCCGGCCGCGGCCCGCGCCTGGCGAGCCGGCGCCGCTCGCGGCGGCTGAGCGCGTACGGGCCGATGTACGACAGCAGGGCGGGCAGCAGGGTCACGGAGGCGGCGACGGTGAGGACGACCGTCAAGGAGGCGGCGACCGCCACCCCGTTGAGGAAGTCCAGACGCAGGATCAGCATGCCCAGCAGGGCGATGCACACGGTCGCACCCGCGAACACGACCGCGCGTCCGGTGGTGGCCACGGCGTTCACGGCGGCCTCGCCGACACTGAGGCCGCGTTTCAGCCCGCGCCGGTGTCGGGTCACGATGAAGAGCGCGTAGTCGATGCCGACACCGAGCCCGATCAGCATGCCGAGCATGGGCGCGAAGTCGGCCACGGTCATGGCGTGTCCGAGCAGCCCGATCCCGGCGTACGCCGTGCCCACGCCGATCAGCGCGGTGGCGATCGGCAGCAGCGAGGCGGCGAGCGAGCCGAAGGCGAGGAACAGCACGACGGCGGCGACGGCCACGCCGACCATCTCGGCCATGTGCCCGCGCGTGGACTCGGTGAGCCCGATGGCGCTGCCGCCCAGTTCCACCCGCAGCCCGTCGCGTTCGGCGGACTTGGCGGTGCGTACGACGGCCTCGGCCTCGGACTTCCCTATGTGTCCGGCCTGCTGGGCGAAGGTGAGGGTGGCGTAGGCCGTATGACCGTCGGCGCTGATCCGGTGGGCGCCGTGGCGGCCGTACGGGCCGACGACCGAGGCCACTCCCGGCAGGCCGGCGATCCGGTCGAGGGTGCGGGTCATGGTGCGCTGCACGCCGTGCGCGCGGACGGTGCCGTCGGTGGTGTGCCAGACGACGGTGTCGCTGTCGCCGCCGAGGCCGGGGAAGCCCTCCTCGAGCAGCCGGGTCGCGCGGCCCGACTCGGTGCCGGGGACCTCGTAGTCGTTCGAGTAGGCCGATCCGGCCACCGCGGCGGCCGCGGTGAATGAACCGAAGGCGAGGAGCCACAGCAGGACGGCTGTCAGGCGATGCCGGACACACCAGCGCGCGAGGGCTGCCACGGACGTGCTCCCGGGGGGACGATGTGTGGATCTTTGGCCGGGAAACATCGTCCAAAAGCTGAACAGCCCGCAAAGAACGCATGAGCAAGTGCTGGACACTCTTGCAGGTGAAAGTGATCGTTTGCCGTGTTCATGGGCTTCTCGGCAGGAGTGGGAGAGACGTCACAGGACAGATCCGACAACTCTGTCGCCCCTGCACGTCGTTCAGTCGAACTGGTCCCCGAGAGCCATGATCATCGTGCCGGCGATCAGCAGCCACAGGGCCCGGCGGGTACGGCCCCGGGCGCCGAGAAACGCGGCGACGGCGCACACCACGGCGCCCAGACCGTAGGCGGCAGGCACGCGCGCCGGTGCGGAGCCGGTGAGCCGGAGCAGGGCGGCGGCCAGCCCGGCCAGACACAGCAACACCCCGGTGCCGGACGCGATCCAGCGGGCCCGGCGAGCTTCCGGGACGTGGTCCGCCAGGTCCTCCGCCTCGGTTATGACGGGTTCGGTGTCGGAATCGGTACGTCCACTCATGGCGGGCGAGCGTAGCGCCTCCGGCCGGGGAAACCCGATGCGGGGGCGGTGCCCTCGGCTGCGGGCGCGCCATGGCCCCCGTCTTCCTGGCCAGGGAACGCCGACCGGGGGGCGCCTGCTGGGGTTCACCCTGGTCGTGGGGCGCCGCAGGCAGCGGTACGGCCCCGGAGGGACGGGCCTCCGGGGCCGCATGCCGGCTCGAGCAGGGACTCAGCCCTCGCTCACGCCCAGCTTCTCCAGGATCAGTTCCTTGACGCGGGCCGCGTCGGCCTGACCCCGGGTCGCCTTCATGACCGCGCCGACCAGGGCGCCGGCCGCGGCCACCTTGCCGCCGCGGATCTTGTCGGCGATGCCCGGGTTCCCGGCGATGGCCTCGTCGACGGCCGTGCCGAGGGCCGAGTCGTCGGACACCACCTTGAGGCCGCGCTTCTCGACGACCTCGTCCGGGGTGCCCTCGCCCGCGAGAACGCCCTCGATGACCTGGCGGGCCAGCTTGTCGTTCAGGTCACCCTTCGCGACCAGCTCGGAGACCCGGGCGACCTGCGCCGGGGTGATCGCCAGCTCGTCCAGCGCCTTGGCCGACTCGTTGGCGCTGCGCGCCAGTTCGCCCATCCACCACTTGCGGGCGGAGGCCGCGTCGGCACCGGCGTCGATCGTGGCGACGATCGGCTCCAGCGCACCGGCGTTGAGGATCGCCTGCATGTCGGTGGCCGAGATGCCCCACTCCGCGAGCAGGCGGGTGCGGCGGGCCAGCGGCATCTCGGGCAGCGCGGCGCGGATCTCCTCGACCCACTCGCGCGAGGGCGCCACCGGGACGAGGTCGGGCTCCGGGAAGTACCGGTAGTCCTCGGCCTCCTCCTTCACGCGGCCCGAGGTCGTGGACCCGGTGTCCTCGTGGAAGTGGCGGGTCTCCTGGACGATCGTGCCGCCGTCGCCGAGCACGGCCGCGTGCCGCTGGATCTCGAAGCGGACCGCACGCTCCACCGAGCGCAGGGAGTTGACGTTCTTCGTCTCGGAGCGCGTGCCGAACTTCTCGCTGCCCTTGGGCATCAGCGACAGGTTCACGTCGCAGCGCATCTGGCCCATCTCCATGCGGGCCTCGGAGACGCCGAGCGCCCTGATGAGCTCGCGCAGCTCACGGACGTAGGCCTTCGCCACCTCGGGAGCGCGCTCGCCGGCGCCGACGATCGGCTTGGTGACGATCTCGATCAGCGGGATGCCGGCGCGGTTGTAGTCGAGCAGCGAGTGCTGCGCGCCGTGGATGCGGCCGGTGGCGCCGCCGACGTGCGTCGACTTGCCGGTGTCCTCCTCCATGTGGGCGCGCTCGATCTCCACGCGGAAGGTCTCGCCGTCCTCCAGCTGTACGTCGAGGTAGCCGTTGAAGGCGATCGGCTCGTCGTACTGGGAGGTCTGGAAGTTCTTCGGCATGTCCGGATAGAAGTAGTTCTTCCGGGCGAAGCGGCACCACTCGGCGATCTCGCAGTTCAGCGCGAGACCGATCTTGATCGCGGACTCGACTCCGGTCCTGTTCATGACCGGGAGCGCGCCGGGCAGGCCGAGGCAGGTCGGGCAGGTCTGCGAGTTGGGCTCGGCGCCCAGCTCGGTCGAACACCCGCAGAACATCTTGGTCTTGGTGCCGAGTTCGACATGGACCTCGAGGCCCATGACGGGGTCGTACGACGCCAGCGCGTCCTCGTACGACACCAGGTCGGTCGTGGTGGTCACGGTGAAAACTTCCCTCTCAGCCCAGCAGGACGTCGTCGTCGCCCAGCCGCTTCAGCTCGCGGTAGAGGATGGCGAGGCCGGTGACGATCGCGACGGCGGACACGGTGGCGTCGATCAGCCGCAGCGTGTCGTGCTCGGCGCGCGCCTTCTTGATCTGCTTGGCCACACCGATCGCGCCGAACGCGGTCCCGGCCATCGACAGGTACGTGCCGGACTTCGACTTCTTGAAGCCCTTGGCCTTGTTCAGTGCACTCACAGCGACGGAGCCTCCTCGAGCAGCGGGTGCCCCCACTTTTCCACGAAGGCGGCCTCTACGGCGGCGCCGACCTTGTACAGGCGGTCGTCCTTGAGCGCCGGGGCGATGATCTGCAGACCGACCGGGAGGTTGTCCTCCGGGGCGAGGCCGCAGGGAAGCGACATGGCCGCGTTGCCCGCCAGGTTGGTCGGGATGGTGCACAGGTCGGCCAGGTACATCGCCATCGGGTCGTCCACGCGCTCGCCGATCGCGAAGGCGGTGGTCGGGGTCGTCGGGGAGACGATCACGTCGACCTGCTCGAAGGCCTTCTCGAAGTCGCTCGTGATGAGCGTGCGGACCTTCTGGGCGGAGCCGTAGTAGGCGTCGTAGTAGCCGCTCGACAGGGCGTAGGTGCCGAGCATGATGCGGCGCTTGACCTCGGGGCCGAAGCCGGCCTCGCGGGTCAGGGAGGTGACCTCCTCGGCCGAGTGGCTGCCGTCGTCGCCGGTCCGCAGGCCGTAGCGCAGGCCGTCGAAGCGGGCGAGGTTGGAGGAGCACTCGGACGGCGCGATCAGGTAGTACGCCGACAGCGCGAGGTCGAAGGACGGGCAGTCCAGCTCGACGATCTCGGCGCCCAGTTCCTTGAGCAGCGCGACGGACTCGTCGAAGCGCTGCAGGACGCCGGCCTGGTAGCCCTCGCCGCGGAACTGCTTGACCACGCCGACCCGCATGCCCTCGACGCTGCCGTTGCGCGCGGCCTCGACCACCGGCGGGACCGGGGCGTCGATGGAGGTGGAGTCGAGCGGGTCGTGGCCCGCGATGACCTCGTGCAGGAGCGCCGCGTCCAGGACCGTACGGGCGCAGGGCCCGCCCTGGTCGAGGGAGGACGAGAAGGCGACCATGCCGAAGCGGGAGACCGCGCCGTACGTCGGCTTCACGCCGACCGTGCCGGTGACGGCGGCCGGCTGGCGGATGGAGCCGCCGGTGTCGGTGCCGATGGCGAGGGGCGCCTGGAAGGAGGCCAGCGCGGCGGAGGAACCGCCGCCGGAGCCGCCGGGGATCTTGGTGAGGTCCCAGGGGTTGCCGGTCGGGCCGTAGGCACTGTTCTCGGTGGAGGACCCCATGGCGAACTCGTCCATGTTGGTCTTGCCGAGGATGACGACGTCGGCGGCCTTGAGCTTCTTGGTGAGCGTCGCGTCGTACGGCGGGATCCAGCCCTCGAGGATCTTCGAGCCGACGGTCGTGGGCACGCCCTCGGTGGTGAAGATGTCCTTGAGCGCGAGCGGGACGCCGGCCAGCGGGCCGAGCTTCTCGCCGCGGGCCCGCTTCTCGTCCACGGCGCGGGCCTGGGCGAGGGCGCCCTCGCGGTCGACGTACAGGAAGGCGTGCACCTTCTCGTCGACGGCCTCGATCCGGGCGAGGTGGGCCTCGGTGACCTCGACGGCCGTCAGCTCGCCGGAGGCGATCTTCTCGGCGGTCTCGGCGGCCGTGAGCTTGATGATGTCCGTCATGGTCAGTCCTCCCCCAGGATCTGCGGCACCTTGAAACGCTGCTGCTCCTGGGCCGGGGCGCCGGAGAGCGCCTGCTCGGGGGTGAGCGAGGGACGGACCTCGTCCGGCCGCATGACGTTCGTCAGCGGCAGCGGGTGCGAGGTCGGCGGTACGTCTTGGTCGGCGACCTCGCTGACGCGGGCGACCGCGCCGATGATGTCGTCCAGCTGGCCTGCGAAGTGGTCGAGTTCTTCGGGCTTCAGCTCCAGACGCGCCAGCCGGGCGAGGTGGGCGACCTCCTCGCGCGTGATGCCAGGCATGCAGCGATCCTCTGGGGTGAGTGTGTGTGGTTAGGGCCCAATCCTATGGGGCGGGCCCCGGTGCCCGTGAAACGGTTTGCCGGGGCCCCTGCCGTCAGCGGTGTCGGGCGTCCCAGATCTCACTCCTCAAGAAGTGGTTGTCGTACAGCTCCTGCACGTCCAGGAGGCTCTCCGGGGTGGCCTCGCCGAGGGCGATGCGCTGCAGGTGGCGGAAGTACTCGAAGCGCTCGACGCCCGGCGTGAGGACGATGAGCAGGTCGGCGTCGGCGCCGGGTACGGCGGAGAAGGCGTGGGGCCTGCCGGGCGGGACGATGACGAGGTCACCGGGGCCTGCGGTGACGACGTCCTCGCCGGAGAGGATCTCTGCGGCGCCGTCGAGCAGGAAGAACATCTCGGCGGAGTTGTCGTGCCAGTGCGGCTTGGCGCCGTCGGCGCCCGCCGTGAGGGTGACGCGCTGGGTGGACAGCGCGCCGCCGGTCTGGCTGCTGTCGGCCAGCAGGCGCACGGTGGTGGGCGCGCGGCCGACGACCTCGGCCTCGGCTTCTCGGACGATCACGGACTCGTCGAACTTCGGAACGAACAGCGACATCTCGAAACCCCCTGGTGACGTGACGGTGGTGCCGTGATCAGACGAGGAAGAGCAGCGCGGCGCTGATCAGTACAACGACCGCGGTGGCGAAGTGGATCCCGAAGGCGACGGCCTTCGTGCCGCCGTTGCGCAGGACTATCAGCGTGTCGCCGAGCGGGACAAGGGCCACGCAGACCATGAACCAGGCCTCGGCCTGCGCCCCGACGAAGGCCAGCAGCGCCAGGCCCAGCAGACCGAAGGTGCCGTCCCTCAGGCCCTTGACCGTGAGGTAGGCGCCGGCGTCGCCGTCCGGCCGGGCGGGGACGCCGTAGCCGGCCGCGGCGGAGGCGGGCTGGAACAGGAACCGGTACCCGAGGAACACGCAGAACAGGTCGAGCACGACGGCCAGGGTGTAGGCGGTGACGGTCATGTCTTCTCTCCTTGCTAGCAGCGCTAGGGGCAGGAGCGAAGCTAGCAGGGCATCGACAGAAAGGCTAGCGATGCTAGAATCATGGCGATCCAGACGCGCCGGGAGCGCGCCGGCCGGCCCTCTACGACGCGGCTTGGTGACGCTGATGCGCAGCGGACGACTGCCGGCGGAGGCACACGAGACGCGGTTGGCGCTGCTGATCGGCCACTTCACGGGCAGCTGAAGGCAGCTGAACGGCCGCAACCGCCGACGGCGGGCGGGTGGGAAAAGCTACTCGGCAGCCGGCAGAGCCGCCCGCGGTCGCTGCCACCCGCGAGAGCCCCGAGCCCGCAGCCACGCCGTCGTCTCCTCGGGCGGCATCGCCGCGGCGACCAGCCACCCCTGCACCGCGTCACAGCCGAGGTCCCGCAGCCGCTCCCAGGTCTCGTCGTCCTCCACACCCTCCGCGACGACCAGCAGCCCCAGCGAGTGCGCCAGGTCGACCGTGCAGCGCACGATCTCCGCGTCCTCGGTGTCCACGGCCAGCCGGGCCACGAAGGACCGGTCGATCTTCAGCTCGCTCACCGGGAGCCGGCGCAGGTGCACCAGCGAGGAGTACCCGGTGCCGAAGTCGTCCAGGGACATCTTCACGCCGTGCCCGGTGAGCCCGGCGAGGGTGTCGGCGGCCCGCTGCGGGTCCTCCAGCAGCACGTGCTCGGTTATCTCCAGTTGGAGCGCTCCCGCGGGCACGCCGTGCCGGGCCAGCCGGGCGGCGACGGAGCCCGCGAAGCCGGGCGTGTGGACATCGCGCGGGGAGACGTTCACGGCCACCGGCACCCGCAGCCCCTGGGCCCGCCACTTGGCGACCTGCCCGAGCGCGGTCTCCAGCACGTACTCCGTGAGATGGGGCATCAGCCCCGAGGACTCGGCGATCGCTATGAACTCGTCCGGCGGCACCTTCCCGCGCTCGGGATGCACCCAGCGCACCAGCGCCTCGAGCCCGGCGACCTGTCCGTCGAAGCGGACCTTCGGCTGGTAGTGCAGCTGCACCTCGTGCGCGTCCAGCGCCCGGCGCAGATCGCCCAGCAGGCCCAGCCGGTCGGGGGTGTTGGAGTCCCGCTTGGACTCGTAGACCTCGACGCCCGTACGATCCCGCTTCGCCTGGTACATCGCCACGTCGGCGCGCCGCAGCAGCCCCTCGGCGTCCAGCGCGTGGTCCGGGAAGACGGCGACGCCCGCGCTGGCCTCCAGGACGAGGGTGAGCCCGTCGAGGTCGAGCGGGGAGCTGAGGGCGGCTACCAGGCCGCGGGCGACACGCGTGGCCGACGTGGTGGAGTCGGCGACGGGGAGTAACACGGCGAACTCGTCACCGCCGAGCCGGGCGGCCTCCGCGCCGCGCGGCAGGGCGATCCGGAGCCGGTCGGCTATCTGCAGCAGCAGCCGGTCGCCGGCGAGATGACCGAGGGTGTCGTTCACCGACCGGAAACGGTCGAGGTCGATCAGCATGAGGGCGGCGCGCGCGCCGATGCGTTCGGCGTCGTCGAGGGCGGTCCAGATGCGCTCCAGCAGCCACTGCCGGTTGGGCAGTCCGGTCAGCGGGTCGCGCAGCTGCTCCTCGGCGCGGGCCCGGGCCATCCACAGGGTGGAGTCGAGGGCGATCAGCGGAATGGCGAACAGCGGCAGCAGGATCGGCTGGGCGTCGGCGACCACGCACACCAGCGGGGCGATGCCGAGCAGGGCGACGGCGACCAGACCCTGTCTGACCAGGGCGGTGCGGGCGACGGTGGGCAGTCCGCAGCCGCGCGGTGCGTGCAGGTACCACAACAGGCCGCGGCTGACCGCGAGGTAGGCGGCGGCGACCAGCACCACCTCGGGTGCGGTGGTGATGTCCCAGCTGTCGGGCTGCCAGGGAGCCTCGACGGTCGGTATGCGCCCGAAGGAGCCGAGGACCAGGGCGCCGGTGCTGATCCCGAGGATGTCCACGGCGCCGTGCAGCACGCCCTGCCGCCAGCGGTGGCGCCTGGCTATCCCCACCAGGACGACGACGGTGAGGCTGACCAGCCCGGCGGGTACCCAGCCGTACAGCAGCAGGACGGCGAGGGTGAGGGCCGCGCCGGAGCCGGTGCCGCCCGACCAGCGGGCGCGGCCGAGCATCACGAGGTGGCCGACGATAATGCCGGTCAGCACGGCCAGCGACCAGCCGAGCGTGCCACCCGGGAAGAGGGCGTGGTTGCCGCTGAATGCGCGGTAGAAGCCCACGCCGAGGGCGAATCCGGCGGCGGCGACGAGGGCGGCGGGCAGCGCGGGCCAGGACGGGTGCCGTTCGGAGTCCGTGCCGGGCAGCCCGGGGGCGGGCTCGATGGCCAGGGGTATCGGCGTGTAGGCCTCGGTGGCGGCGCCCCCTCCGGACGGGTGCACCCGGGTGCCGGGGTGTTCGGCGCCCCGCACCGTCCGCCGGCTCCCCAGCCACGCGCCCGCGCGGCGCAGGCGCAGCCATGAGTCCGGGGCGGCGCTCTCGGTCGGTTCCATTCCCGTCCCTCTCACAGCCGGCGGTGCCCACGCCACGCGGTCCGATGCCCGACAACCATCAGCGACTCCGCGTCGAAGAAACCTTCCCCGCGCCGTACGCGGGCAGGGGGATGCCCCAACCGCAGCTGGGCACGGCAGGTGCACACCTCAACAGTAGGCCGCAGAAGGCTTCCTCGGGCAGCGGTCGTCGACGGTTGCCCGAATGCGCCCGGGCCACCCGTATGCAACTGATATGCGCCGAACGGGTGGCCTTCAACCGCTACTCCCCGGTCGGAAGCGCGACTTCGGCCGCTGCCTCGGGGCCCTGCTCCAACAGGACGCCGAAACCGTCCTCGTTCAGAACAGGAACCTTGAGCTGCATCGCCTTGTCGTACTTCGATCCCGGATTGTCACCCACGACCACGAACGAGGTCTTCTTCGACACCGAACCGGTCACCTTCGCGCCACGGCTCTGCAGCGCTTCCTTGGCACCGTCGCGGGTGAAGTTCTCCAGCGTGCCGGTCACGACGACGGTGAGACCCTCCAGCGGGCGCGGTCCCTCCTCCTCGCCGGAGGACTCGTCCTCCAGCGGGACTCCGGCGGCCTTCCACTTGCGGACGATGTCGCGGTGCCAGTCCTCGGCGAACCATTCCTTGAGGGCGGCGGCGATGATGGACCCCACGCCGTCGATGTTCGCCAGCTCCTCCTCGGTGGCCTGTTCGATGCGGTCGATGGAGCGGAACTCGCGCGCGAGGGCCTGCGCGGCCACCGGCCCGACGTGCCGGATCGACAGCCCGTTGAGGAACCGCGCGAGCGGCCGCTGCTTGGCCGCCTCGATGTTCTCCAGCAGCGCGAGGGTGTTCTTCTTCGGCTCGCCCTTCTGGTTGGCGAAGACCGTGACGACCTTCTCCTCGCCGGTCTTGGGGTCCCGCTTGGGCAGGCCGCTGTCCGGGTCGAGGACATAGGCCTTGATGGGCAGCAGCTTCTCCACCGTCAGGTCGAACAGGTCGCCCTCGTCCACCAGCGGCGGGTCGGCCGGCTCCAGCGGGCGGGTGAGCGCGGCGGCGGCCACCGCGCCGAAGTGCTCGATGTCCAGGCACTCGCGGCCGGCGAGGTAGGAGACGCGCTCGCGCAACTGGGCCGGGCAGGTACGCGCGTTGGGGCAGCGGAGGTCGATGTCGCCCTCCTTCATGGGCCGCAGGGGCGTCCCGCACTCGGGACACTCGCTCGGCATCACGAACTCCCGCTCGCTGCCGTCCCGCAGGTCCACCACCGGGCCGAGGATCTCCGGGATGACGTCACCGGCCTTGCGGAGCACCACGGTGTCGCCGATGAGCACGCCCTTGGCCTTGACGACCTCCTGGTTGTGCAGGGTGGCGAACTCGACCTCGCTGCCCGCCACCGTGATCGGCTCGACCTGCGCGTACGGCGTGACGCGGCCGGTGCGGCCGACGCCCACCTTGATGTCGACGAGCTTGGTGTTGACCTCTTCCGGCGCGTACTTGTAGGCGATCGCCCAGCGCGGGGCGCGCGCGGTGGAACCGAGGCGGCCCTGGAGGCGGATCTCGTCCAGCTTGACGACGACGCCGTCGATCTCGTGCTCCACGGAGTGGCGGTTCTCGCCGTAGTGGGCGATGAACGCGCGGACCCCGTCGAGGTCGTCGACCACGCGGTTGTGCCCGGAGGTGGGCAGGCCCCAGGTCTTCAGCAGGTCGTAGGCCTGGGAGAGGCGGGTCATGCCCGTGAAGCCCTCCAGGGCGCCGATGCCGTGGACGACCATGTGCAGCGGGCGGGTCGCGGTGACCCGCGGGTCCTTCTGGCGCAGCGAACCCGCGGCGGCGTTGCGCGGGTTGGCGAAGGGCTTGTCACCGGCCGCGACCAGCCGGGTGTTCAGCTCCTCGAACTTCTCCATCGGGAAGTAGACCTCGCCGCGGATCTCCACGAGGTCGGGGACGCCGTCGCCCTGGAGGCGGTCCGGGATCTCCGCGATCGTGCGGACGTTCGGCGTGATGTCCTCGCCGGTGCGGCCGTCGCCGCGTGTGGCCGCGCGCGTGAGACGGCCGTGCTCGTAGGTGAGGTTGACGGCGAGGCCGTCGACCTTCAGCTCGCACAGGAAGTGGTACTCCTGGTCGCCCAGTTCGCGCGCGATGCGGTCGGCCCAGGCGGCCAGCTCGTCATCGTTGAAGGTGTTGTCGAGCGACATCATCCGCTGACGGTGCTCGACCGCCGTGAACTCCGTCTCGTACGACCCCGCGACCTTCTGGGTCGGCGAGTCCGGCGTGCGCAGCTCCGGGTGCTCCTCCTCCAGGGCCTCCAGCGTCTTCAGGAGCTTGTCGAACTCCGCGTCGCTGATGACGGGGGCATCCTTCACGTAGTAACGGAAGCGGTGCTCCTCGATCTGCTCAGCGAGCTGCGCGTGCTTGTCACGTGCCTCGGCGGGCACTGCCGTCTCCGCCTGCTGCTTGTCGCCGGCCACCGTGTTGTCCTCCCGTTACTCTGGGTTGTCCGCGAGGGATCTCGCCGCCCGGACGCAGTGGGCGAGCACCTGGCGCGCGTAGGCGGGGGAAGCGCCCGCGAGACCGCACGCCGGGGTGACCGTGACCGCCTCCGCGAGCAGCCCGGGATGCAGCCCCAGCCTGCGCCACAGCGTCCTGACACCCATGACGCTACCGGCAGGGTCTGACAATGGGCCGTCCGTGCCCGGCACGACACCGGCGAACAGGCGGGTGCCCCCTTCCACGGCCTCGCCGATGACGTCGTCGTCACGCTCGGTGAGAAGCGAGAAGTCGAAGGAGAGGGCGGTGGCGCCCGCCCGGCGCAGCAGCGCGAACGGGACGTCGGGGGCGCAGGAGTGGACGACGACGGGTCCGCCGCCGTGCACCCCGATCACGTCCCGCAGGGTGGCCTCGACGACCTGCCGGTCCGCGGCCCGGTGCGTGCGGTAGCCGCTGGCGGTACGGACCTGTCCGCGCAGTACGGCGGTGAGGGAGGGCTCGTCGAGCTGGAGGACCAGGCGGGCACCCGGGATGCGCCGCCGCACCTCGGCGAGGTGCTGCCGCAGGCCCTCGCCGAGCGAGGCGGCGAGGTCGCGGCAGGCGCCGGGGTCCGACAGTGCGGCCTCGCCGTTCTTCAGCTCCAGGGCGGCGGCCAGGGTCCACGGCCCGACCGCCTGCACCTTCAGGTCGCCCTCGTATCCCTGGGTGAACTCCTCCAGGGCGTCGAGGTCCTCCCCCAGCCAGGACCGGGCCCGCTTGGTGTCCCGCCCCGGCCGGTCCCCGATCCGCCAGCCGCTGGGCTCCACGCGCGCGTACAGCTCGACCAGCATCCCCGCGGTCCGCCCGATCATGTCGGCACCGGGGCCGCGCGCGGGCAGCTCGGGCAGGAACGGAAAGTCCTCGAAGCTGCCGGTGACGGTCTTGGCCGCCTCCCTTGCGTCCCCTCCGGGCATGGACCCGACTCCGGTGGCTCCCGGGAACCTGAACTCGCTGTTTTCGCTCACCCCGGCAGGGTACGTAACGTCGGCCGGTGCCCTCACAACCAGTGAGCGCCGTACCGGCTCAGGAGAGCCCGCAGACCCTCCGGATCGGCCACCTCGAGGTTGTTCCGGAAGCGGCCGCGCTCCCAGGCGAGGTCGGTGCCGCCGTGGAGGCTTCCGGCGCCGGTGAACTCGGCGTCGGCGTCCAGCAGGGCGACCGTCAGGCTGCCGTGGCACCGGCAGATGGCGCCGGTGAACTCGCCGGTGGTGGTGATCGCGCGCAGCTGTGCGAGCTCGGCCGGGTCGAAGAGCTCGCCGAGGACCGGCCGGTCGGCGAGCGGGCCGCCCGCATCCCCGCCCGCCAGGATCAGCACGGCCTCGGTCCGGTTCCAGGCCTCCGCCAGCCAGGCCCGGATCTCGGCACCGTCGGCCCGCGTCACCGCCCCGGCCGCACCGTAAGGTCGTTGACCTCCGCGTCCCTCGGCAGGTCCAGGGCCATCAGGATCGTCGTGGCGACCGACTCCGGGTCGATCCAGCGGGCGGGGTCGTAGTCCTTGCCCTCCTGCTGGTGGACCTTGGCCTGCATGGGGCTCGCCGTGCGGCCGGGGTAGACGGAGGTGACGCGGACGCCGTTGCCGTGCTCCTCCTGGCGCAGCGAGTCGGCCAGAGCCTTCAGACCGTGCTTGGAGGCGGCGTACGCGGACCAGCCGGCGTGCGCGGTGAGCCCTGCGCCCGAGTTGACGAAGATCACATGGCCGCGGGCGGCGCGGAGCTGGGGCAGGAAGTGCCGGGTGAGCTCGGCCGGGGCGATCAGGTTGACGTTGAGCTGGTGGTGCCAGGACTTCGGGGTCAGCTCGCCGACCTCGCCGAGGTCCACGACACCGGCGATGTGCAGAAGCGAGTCGACGCGGTCCGGGAGCGTCTGGTGGGAGAAGGCCCAGGACAGCCTGTCGGGGTCGGACAGGTCGCCCACCAGGGTGCGCGCCCCCGGGAACCCGGCGGCCAGCTCCTTCGCGCGGCCCGCGTCGCGCGCGTGCAGGACGATGTCGTCCCCGCGCGCGTGCAGACGGCGGGCGACGGCCGCGCCGATGCCGGATCCGGCCCCGGTGATCACATGTGTAGCCATGTCCGCCATGCTCGCATCACAGGGTGCGGAGAGACTCCTCCAGGTAGGCCAGCGCGCCGACCGGCTCGTCTGCGAAGAAGACCAGCTCGGACAGCGGACGGGGCAGGAAGCCCTCGCGCTCCATGCGGCGGAACTGCTCCTGGAGGCCGTCGTAGAAGCCGGCCGTGTTCAGCAGTACCACCGGCTTCTCGGTGCGGCCGTGCTTCTTCAGCTCCAGGATCTCGGTGGCCTCGTCGAGCGTTCCGGTGCCGCCCACCATGATCACCACCGCGTCGGCCTTCTCCAGCAGCAGCTTCTTGCGTTCGGCCAGGTCGGCCGCGATGACCATCTCGTCGGCGCCGGGCCACACCTTCGCCGACAGGAACTCGACCGAGACGCCGAGCAGCCTCCCGCCGGCCTCGTGCACACCATCGGCGACCACCTTCATCAAGCCGACGTTGGAGCCGCCCCACACCAGGGTGTGCCCGCCCTTGCCGAGCAGTTCCGCGAACTCGCGCGCGGGGCGTGTGTAGCGCTCGTCGAGATCGGCAGCGGAGAGGAAGACGCAGATGTTCATGTCCCCCACCGTACGCGGGAAGAAGTACGGGCCCGCCGGTGCTGTTCCGACATGACCCGCGGACACACCATCACCATCGAGAAGAGCGAGCGGCACGTGCGCGTGGTGCACGGCGACCAGCTGCTCGCGGAGACCGACCGTCCCCTCGTCCTGCGCGAGACGGGCTGTCCGGTGCGGTACTACATCCCGGCCGAGGACGTACGCCTCGACCTGCTCACCCCGTCCGACACGCACACGGTGTGCCCCTTCAAGGGCACGGCCTCCTACTGGTCGCTGCCGGACGCACCCGACCTGGTGTGGGCGTACCCGGACCCGAAGCCGGATGTGGCGGAGATCAAGGACCACTTCTGCTTCTACGACGTCGACGTGTCGTGACCGCTGAATTCCGTGCCGTACGGCAGTCTGCACGGGCATGGACAAGAAGACGACGACGTCCCGCGACGGCACCTCCCTCGCCTACGAGGTGACCGGCCAGGGGCCGGCGGTGATCCTGGTGAGCGGCGCGATGTCCACCGGTGGCACTGTGGCGCCACTGGCCCAGCGGCTGGCCGGCCGTTTCACCGCCGTCCCGTACGACCGCCGGGGACGCGGCGGGAGCGGGGACACGGCGCCGTACGCCGTCGCCCGCGAGGTCGAGGACCTGGCGGCGCTGATCGAGGCGGTGGGCGGGGACGCGGCGCTCTACGGCATCTCCTCGGGCGGGGCGCTGGCGCTGGAGGCGGCGGCGAGCGGGCTGCCGGTCCGTCAGGTGGCCGTGTATGAACCGCCGTTCGCCGTCTACGAGGGCGGTGCCAAGGAGCGCGCCGAGTACACCCGGAACCTGACCGAGGCGCTCGTGCAGGGGCGCCGTGGCGACGCGGTGGAGCACTTCCTGCGGCTGACCGGCCTGGCCGAGGAGATGATCCAGGGCGCCCGCCGGTCCCCCATGTGGGCCGGCATGGAGGCGATCGCGCCCACGCTGGCGTACGACAACGCCGTGATGGGCGACGGTCTGGTGCCCCGGGAGCGGCTGGCCGCGATCACCGTGCCCGTGCTCGCCGTCGCAGGCGGGGAGAGCCCCGCCTGGCTGCGGGAGGCGGCCCAGGCCGTGGCAGAGACGGCGCCCCAGGGGACGTACCGCGTCCTGGACGGTCAGAACCACATGGTGGACCCGGACGTCCTCGCGCCCGTGCTCACGGAGTTCTTCGCCCCCTGACGAAAACCCGCCCGTGGACCGCCGCTGCCGCTAGACCGCCGCTGCCGTCGCGCGCGTGGTCGAGGCGATCGTCGCCGAGCCCACCACGCGCGTGCCGTCGTAGAGCACGATCGCCTGGCCCGGGGCCACGCCGCGGACCGGCTCGGTGAACCGGACGCGCAGTTCGCCGTCGACCAGTTCCGCAGTGACCTCGGTCTCGCCGCCGTGGGCGCGGAGCTGGGCGGTGTAGGTGCCGGGGCCGACCGGGGCGGTGCCGCACCAGCGCGGCTTGATCGCGGTCAGCGCGGTGACGTCCAGGGCGGCGGCCGGGCCGACGGTCACCGTGTTGGTCACCGGGGAGATGTCGAGGACGTAGCGCGGCTTGCCGTCCGCGGCGGGGGTGCCGATGCGCAGGCCCTTGCGCTGGCCGATGGTGAAGCCGTAGGCGCCCTCGTGCGTGCCCACCTTGGTGCCGGACTCGTCGACGATGTCGCCGTCCGCCTTGCCGAGCCGCTGGGCCAGGAAGCCCTGGGTGTCGCCGTCGGCGATGAAGCAGATGTCGTGCGAGTCGGGCTTCTTGGCGACGGCCAGACCCCGGCGCTCGGCCTCCGCGCGGATCTCCTCCTTGGTGGTGACCGTGTCGCCGAGCGGGAACATCGCGTGGGCGAGCTGCTTCTCGTCCAGGACGCCGAGCACGTACGACTGGTCCTTGGCCATGTCGGAGGCGCGGTGCAGCTCGCGGGAGCCGTCCTCGTGCGTGATCACCTTCGCGTAGTGACCGGTGCAGACGGCGTCGAACCCGAGGGCCAGCGCCTTGTCCAGCAGCGCGGCGAACTTGATCTTCTCGTTGCAGCGCAGGCAGGGGTTGGGGGTGCGGCCGGCCTCGTACTCGGCGACGAAGTCCTCGACGACGTCCTCACGGAAGCGGTCGGCGAGGTCCCAGACGTAGAACGGGATGCCGATGACGTCGGCCGCGCGGCGGGCGTCGCGCGAGTCCTCGATGGTGCAACAGCCCCGCGCGCCGGTGCGGAAGGACTGGGGGTTCGCGGAGAGCGCGAGATGGACGCCGGTGACGTCGTGGCCGGCTTCCGCGGCGCGCGCGGCGGCGACGGCGGAGTCCACCCCACCGGACATGGCGGCGAGGACGCGGAGGGGGCGGGGGCGCTGCGAGGTGTCAGTCATAGCCCTTCCAGAGTACGGGGGCGCGGGAACCGGGGCCGCCGGATATCCGTTGACGATCACATGGGGGCGACGAGTGGGACGACTGAGGCGGCAGCGAGGGACGGGGACCGGCGGCTGGGGCGGCGGGCCCTGCTCGTCGGCGGGGCCGCGGCCGCGGTGGGCACAGCCGTGCTGGCCCGCGGGGAGCTGTCCCGTCTGTGGTGGCGGCTGCCCGGGGTGGAGAAGCCACGGGTGGCGGGGGCCGTCGACTTCCGGGGCGCACGCTGGGTGGCGGCCGCGCCGGAAAACTACCGGCGCGCGGACCGGCCGGACGACTATCGGATCGACCGGGTCGTCATCCACGTCACACAGGGCGACTACGGCTCGGCGGTGAAGGTCTTCAAGGACCCGGCGCACGGTGCCGCGGCGCACTACATCGTGCGCAAGGACGGCCGGATCACGCAGCTGATCCGCGAGCTGGACGTGGCCTTCCACGCGGGCAACCGGGAGTACAACGAGCGCAGCGTCGGCATCGAGCACGAGGGCTTCGTGGAGGACGCCTCCTGCTTCACGGACGCGATGTACGCGGCCTCGGCACGGCTGACGGCCGCGATATGCGGACGCTACGGCATACCCCCCGACCGGGAGCACATCATCGGGCATGTGCAGGTGCCGGGCACGGATCACACGGACCCCGGGCCGCACTGGGACTGGGGGCGCTACCTGGGACTGGTGGGGCAGGCGCGGACCTGAGGCGGCGCGCGGCAGCCGGAAACTGCCGCACAGGCCCTACGACAAGCCCTACGTCAGGCCTGCCGCCCGGGCCCGCTCCACCGCCGGTCCGATCGCCTTCGCCACGGCCTCGACGTCCGCCTCCGTGGAGGTGTGGCCGAGGGAGAAGCGCAGGGTGCCGCGGGCCAGGTCCGGGTCGGTGCCGGTGGCGAGCAGGACGTGGCTGGGCTGGGCGACACCCGCGGTGCAGGCGGAGCCGGTGGAGCACTCGATGCCCTGGGCGTCCAGCAGGAGCAGCAGGGAGTCGCCCTCGCAGCCGGGGAAGGTGAAGTGGGCGTTGGCCGGGAGGCGGCCCTCGGGGGCCGGGTCGCCGCCGAGGATCGCGTCCGGGACGGCCGTACGGACGGCGTCGATCAGCCGGTCGCGCAGGGAGCCGATCTCGCGGGCGAACCACTCGCGCTGCCCGGCGGCGTGCCGTGCGGCCACCGCGAAGGAGGCCACGGCGGGGACGTCGAGGGTGCCGGAGCGGACGTGGCGCTCCTGGCCGCCGCCGTGCAGGACGGGTACGGGGGTGTACTCGCGGCCGAGGATCAGCGCGCCGATGCCGTACGGGCCGCCGATCTTGTGGCCCGACACGGTCATCGCGGCGAGGCCGGAGGCGCCGAAGTCGACCGGGAGCTGGCCGATGGCCTGGACCGCGTCGGCGTGCAGCGGAATGCCGAACTCGGCTGCTACATCGGCGAGTTCACGGACCGGCATGACCGTGCCGATCTCGTTGTTGGCCCACATCACGGTGGCCAGGGCGACGTCGTCGGGGTTGCGGGCGATGGCCTCGCGCAGGGCCTCGGGGTGGACGCGGCCGTAGGAGTCGACGGGGAGGTACTCGACGGTGGCGCCCTCGTGTTCGCCGAGCCAGTGCACTGCGTCGAGTACGGCGTGGTGCTCGACGGGGCTGGCCAGGACGCGGGTGCGGGCCGGGTCGGCATCGCGGCGGGACCAGTACAGGCCCTTCACCGCGAGGTTGTCGGCCTCGGTGCCGCCCGAGGTGAGGACGACCTCGCTGGGCCGGGCGCCCAGCGCTTCCGCGAGGGTTTCGCGGGACTCCTCGACCGTACGGCGGGCTCGGCGGCCCGCGGCGTGCAGGGAGGACGCGTTGCCGGTGATGCTCAGTTGGGCGGTCAGCGCCTCTGCCGCCTCCGGGAGCATCGGGGTCGTGGCGGCGTGGTCGAGGTAAGCCATGGTGTGGCCGATTCTACGGGCCCTTGCAGTCGGCGTTGGCTGCGCGTGGGTGCCTATGGCGGGATGGCTGTGCCCCGTCGTCCTCGGGGCTCTCAGCCGTTGGTCACAGACTCCAGGACACCGTGTGGGACAGCTGCATGGCGATCACCAGGACTGCCAGGTCGGCCACGCCCAGGGCCAGGCCCAGGTACGCGCGGCCGCGGCGGGTCGTGCCGCGCCAGAGGGCGACGGCGGCGAGGACGATGGCGACCGGGCCGAGGAAGACGTTGAGGACGAGCAGGCCGAGGAGGCCGAGGATGAAGGACGCCACGGCCATGCCGTCGGCGTCGCGCGGACGCGTTTCGGTGCGGCCCGTGGCCGGTGCGGTCAGTTGCATGGTGCTCAGCTCCTGGAAGTCGTGTCGGACGGTCAGTTGGCCGAGGCGCGGCGACGGCGGCCGTGGCGCTCGCGCAGTGCGAAGACGGCGAGCCAGACGGCGATGCCTGCGGCGGCGGCGAGGGTGACGGGCAGCGGCGCGTGGGCGACGGTGCCCAGCACGACGCCGAGCAGCATGAGTGCGGCGACGAGAATCACCATGGGATCAGATCCCCCCTCCGAGATGCCTGATGTTGGGACTGTGTGAAGTCTCGGTGAACAGTTGTAGTAACAGTCGTTCACTGACTTCGAGTCTAGCGCCTCGTGCGACTTTCCAATTCCAGAGAACAGTTGTTAACTGGATGATATGAGTCACACCCTCGGCATCCGGCAGGCCCAGAAGCAAAAGACCCGGCAGGCTTTCCTGGACGCGGCGCTCGCGCTGCTGGCGGAGCAGAGCCTGAGCAGCCTCGGCCTGCGCGAGGTCACCCGCGCCGTCGGTGTCGCCCCGACCGCCTTCTACCGGCACTTCCGCTCCACCGCCGACCTCGGCGTGGCCCTGGTCGACGAGGCGCTGGGCAGCCTGCACCCGATGGTGCGCACGACGGTGTCCACGGCGGGCGACAGCGAGGAACGGATCACGCGCGCGATCGAGCTGATCGCGCGCCACGTGGACACGCATCCCGCGCACATCCGGTTCATCGCCCGCGAGCGGAACGGCGGGGTCCAGCCCGTGCGCGAGGCCATCCAGGCCCAACTGGCCCGGTTCGCCGAGGAGGTGAAGGCCGAGCTGGCCAAGGACCCGCAGGCCGAGGGCTGGAACGAGGACGACCTGCTGATGCTCGCGCACCTCTACGTGGACCAGATGCTCATCACCGCCTCGCTCTTCCTGGAGGCACTGGACGGCCCCCGGGAGGAGCGGGAGCGCATCGCCCAGCTCGCCACCCGGCAGATGCGGCTCATCAGCATCGGCCGCAAGCACTGGCTGGACTGACACGCTCCCGTCGTCCTCCGGCGCCCCCGTCGCCCCTGCACTCCCGTCCCGTCAGCCCTGCTGGGCCTGGCCCCCCACCTGGCTCCCCGCCTGACCCCCGGCCCGGCCGCCCCCGAAACCGCCGCAGCCCCCGCCCTGACCGCCACCCGGACCGCCCTGGCCGCCGCCGGGCGCGCCGCTCGGCATGCCCGAAGGCGCCCCGGACGGCCTGCCGCTCGGCTTCACGGTGGACCCGGCCGAGGGCGCGCCGGACGGTGCCCCGCTCGGACGGTTCCGGCGGCCGGACGCACCGCCGGTCGGCATGCCGGACGGCGCCTGGCAGGCCTGCTGCCCGGAGGTGCCGCCGGTCGAGGAGGACGAGTCGCCCGAGCCGCACGCGGTCAGCAGCAGCGGGGACAGGGCCAGCAGGGCGACGGCGGGGACGAGACGTGCACGCTTCATGAGAGTCAGCTCCGCGGAAGATGAGGGAATCCTGAGGCGGGCACTCAACCAACGGCGGCTGGGGCGTCCTTGGGACCGCCCTGTCCCACGCCTGTCAATCGGGTAAAACGCACCTCAAGTACCGCTGCCCACCTGGGATTTCACCCGTCGCTGCCGGCCGTCCCCTGGTACAGGGCCGTGACAGAGCGGATCCCCCGCACCAGCTCCGCGCGCGCCTCGGGCGGGTCGAGGACCTCCACCTGGTCGGAGAACGCGAGCAGTTGGCGCACCGCGCGCAGCACCGGGTACGAGAGCCGGGCGGTGACCCAGTCGCTCTCGCCGTCGTCGTCGGGGAGTTCGGTCAGCTGCGCGGCGACCATGCGCTGGAACATGTCGAGGCGCTCACGCCGGATCCGCACCGTGACGTCGATCCCGTCCTCCGGCCGCTCCTCCACCTGGCGGCGCAGCACCTCCCAGGCGTCGGCGAGTTCGACACCGGGACGGCGCCGCACGGGATCGTCGAGCAGCCGTGCCGAGCGCACCCGGTCGGCGCGGAACAGCCGCGGTGTGCCGCGCCGGTCGGCGACCAGGTACCAGACCCCGGCCTTGGCGACCAGGCCGTAGGGGTCCACGGTGTACGTCCGCGGCTCCTGCTCCCCGCTGTGCCGGTAGCGCAGCCTCAGCCGCCGGTCGGAGAACACCGCGTCCTGGAGCACCTCCAGGTCGACGGCCTGGTGCGGGCCGCTCCGCCAGCGGGTGGCGTCGACCAGGATGCGGCGGCTGGTGACCTCGGCGGCGGGCCGGTGCGGGGCCGGCAGGGCCGCCATCACCTTGCGCAGGGCCGAGCCGAGCGCCGCGTCCAGACCGAGCGCGGCATGGGCACCCTGGGCGGCCAGGATGAACAGGGCGCGGGACTCGTCCGCGGTCAGGCCGGTGACGTCCGTGCGGAATCCGGCGAGGAGTTCGATGCCGCCGTGCCGGCCGCGCTCGGCGTACACGGGCACGCCGGAGGCCGACAGCGCCTCGATGTCCCGGTAGATGGTGCGGACCGACACCTCGAGCCGGTCGGCGAGTTCGTGCGCGGGGACCCGGCCCCGGGTCTGCAGGAGCAGCAGGATCGACAGCAGCCGGTCGGACTTCACACCGAAAGGATCCCGCCGAGCGGGTGGCCGGAGCAATTGCCGACGACGGTGTCAGGTGATCCGGGGAAAGCCTCTCCTCGGCACCGACCCGAAGAGAGGCCGCCATGACCACCGATCCCCGCCCCTTGTACGCCCGGGCCACCGCACAGGCGGCCGCGCTCATCCGGACCGTACGGCCCGAGCAGCTGACCGGTCCCACACCCTGTACCGACTTCGACGTGCGCACCCTGCTGAGCCACATCGTGGGCGGCACCCGGCGGATCGCCCTCGTCGGCGAGCGCGGGGAGGGGCAGACCGTGCCGCTGTTCGTCGACGACGTCGAGGGCGACCGCTGGGCGGCGGCGTACGACGAGGTCAGGCAGCGGGTTCTGACGGCCTGGGAGAGCGACGACCGAATGACGTCGCCGGTCCGCGTGCCGTGGGGCGAGATTCCGGGGCGGGCCGCCCTGTCGGCGTACGTGATGGAGATCGTGATGCACACCTGGGATCTCTCGGAGGCCGTGGGCCGCCCGCTCGCGCTCGACCCGGAACTGGCCGAGTTCTCCCTCGCCGCCGCGCACGAGGCCGTGCCCGGGGAACCGCGCGACGGACGCCCCTTCGACCCGGCGCTGCCGGCCGCCGAAGGAGCCGACAGCTACGGGCGACTGGCCGCCTGGCTCGGCCGCAGACCGCTCGGCCGATCCTGACCCGAGCCGGATATAAATCCTGACGGAATCTGTCAGGTTATCGCGGGAACCTCGCTGCATCGACTCACGAAAGAGGTACCCCATGAACCCCATCGACCCGCGTCCCGTCTACACCCGTGCCACCGAGCAGGCGGCCGCGCTCATCAAGACGGTGCGCCCCGAACAGCTCGACGGCCCCACGCCCTGTACCGAGTTCGACGTACGGACCCTGCTGAGCCACATCGTGGGCGGCACCCGGCGGATCGCCGTCGTCGGCGAGGGCGGGGACGGGCAGGCGATCCACTCCTTCACCGAGGGCGTGGCGGACGACGACTGGGCCGCGGCCTACGACGAGGTGCGCGTGCGCGTCCTGAAGGCCTGGGAGAGCGACGAGCGGATGACGACGCCGGTACGGGTGCCCTGGGGCGAGGTCCCCGGGCACGCGGCACTCTCCGGATACGTGATGGAGCTCGTGACCCACACCTGGGACCTCGCCGAGGCCCTCGGCCACCCCCTCGAACTCGACCCGGAGCTGGCCGGGTTCGCGCTCGCCACCGCCCGCCAGGTCCTGCCCGACACCCGCCCCCGCGAAGGCGAGACGCCCTTCGACGCCCGCCGGGAGGTACCCGAAGGGGCGGGTGCCTACGAGGAGTTGGCCGCCTGGCTGGGGCGCGCGCCGCTCAGCCGAGCCTGACGCGGGCGAGCTGCCGGGACTGGGCGACCAGGCGGTCCTCGCTGTCCCAGACCTCGGCGTCCTCCTCCAGGAAGCCGCCGGCCAGGTTGCGCGTGGTGATGGACACGCGCAGCGGGCCGGGAGCCGGGCGGTGGCGGACGTGGACGGTGAGTTCGACCGTGGGCACCCAGCCCTGGATGCCGATCTCGAAGGCGGTGGGCGGCAGGGCGTCCACCGCGAGGAGCAGGGAGAGCGGATCGGCGTCGCGGCCGTCGGCCAGGCCGAACCAGGCCCGCATCTCCCCCTTGCCGGAGGGCGCGCCGAGCGCCCAGCCGAGGGTGGCGGGGTCGAGCTTGAGCATCAGCCGGTCGGCGATGGCCGAGCTGCCGGGCACCGGAGCCGGGCCACCCGACGGTAGTCGGATATCAGATGCAGAGTCGGGGCCGAAGCACTGCTCCAGCGGCGGGATCGCGGGCGGGGTGGCCGTCGTACGGACGTCGTCGGGGAGGGTGGCGAGGTCGCCGTAGGAGGCGAGGACGCGGATGCGTTCGACCTCGTTGCCCTCGTCGTCGTACTGGAAGAGCGAGGCCTGGCCGGTGGAGAGGGTGCGGCCGGTGCGGACGGTGTCCGTGCGGATCACGGCCGGGCCCGGCTGGGACGCGGTCAGGTAGTGCGCGGAGACGGTGTACGGGTCCGGGTGCGGCAGGGTGTCCGCGAGGGCCCGGCCGAGGACGGCCAGCAGATAGCCGCCGTTGACGGCGCTGATGATCGTCCATCCGGCGGAGAGGTCGATGTCGTAGACCCCGGGCTCGCGCCGGGTGACCGCGGTGTCGCGGTCGAACTCGCTGTCGCCGATCACGGCCCGCGACGGGGAGGGTGCGGAAGCTGCTTCTGGCATGGCTGAACGGTACAACAGGAAATTACTAAGCGGTAGCTTTGGGGATTGCGGGGTGGTGACAAGATCGGGTCGGGGGGATGAGAGGATGGGGTAAGAGCCCCTGCCGGCCCCCCCTCCGGGTGAGGATCCGGCAATTTCTAGGTAAGTGTCCGGACACGTCCACAACCTCGGGCCCCTGTTTTCCCTCTATGAGGACATGAGCCTCACCGGGACTCCGTTCCTCTACACGACCATCGTGCTGTCCGTGGTCGCCCTGATACTGCCGTTCGTCCTCTGGTCGAGGATGCGGGGGCCCAAAGCCCTGCGCGCAGCGGCCCGTGCGCTGATGCTGCTGTTCGCCCAGGGAACGGCCGTCATGCTGGTCTTCGTACTGGTCAACAACCAGAACAACCTGTACGACAACTGGGCCGACCTGCTCGGCACCGGCAACCACGTCCAGCAGGCCGCCGACCTCGGCAAGGACGGCACCGGCGGCATAGCGTTCAAGAAGCTGCCCAAGGTCAAGCAGCACTTCGAGCAGGCCGACGGGCCCGGCATGCACGCGGCCGGCGGGGTGCAGGTCACCCAGCTCAAGGGCCGGGTCTCCGGAGTGAACGCCGAGGTCTACGTCTGGCTGCCGCCCCAGTACAACGACCCGGCCTACCGTCACAAGAAGTTCCCGGTCGTGGAGCTGCTGCCCGGCTACCCCGGCTCCGCGAAGGCCTCGTTCGGCTCGATGAAGGTCCACGAGCAGCTGCTGCCGCTGATGCAGAGCGGCCAGGTCGCCCCCTTCATCCTGGTCGCCCCGCGCACCAACCTGCTGGCCGGCGTGGACACCGGCTGCGCCAACATCCCCGGCACGGTCAACGCCGACAGCTGGCTGAGCATCGACGTGCCGAAGATGGTCATGGACAACTTCCGCGCCCTGCCGGCACCTCAGGGCTGGGCGGTGTCCGGCTACTCGGCGGGCGCGCACTGCGCGGTCAAGCTGGCCGTGGCGCACCCGGACCGGTACCGGGCCGCGGTGGGCATGTCCGGGTACAACGACCCGATCGGCGAGCGCAACTCCCTCGCCTCGCAGAACCCCACCCTGCGCGCCCAGAACAACCCCTTCCTGCTGCTCAAGAAGGCGCACGTACCGCCCCGGATCGCGCTGTACATCTCCGGCGAGTCCGGCGACGGCTACCAGGCGGGCGTGGCGCTGGAGTCCGTCGCCAAGGCGCCGACGACCGTGCACGTGGTGTTCCTGCCGCGCAGCATGGGCGGACACACCATGGCGCTGTGGCGGCCGCAGGTGCCCGACGTGTTCCGCTGGCTGACCCTGCAGATGGGCCAGAACCACGCCAAGGGCCAGGACCGGTCCCTCGCCGGGTCCACCTCCACCGGGTCTACTCCTCTGACACCGTCGAACGACGGTTCCAGGCGCGCGGCGCTCGCCAGTGGAACCTCATCGCCAGCAGACGCAGAACGAAAGCGGTGACGACGGCGAGTCCGCTGGTGAACGGAGTCAGCACGTCGTAGTGGATGGAGAGCACCACCATGGTGGCGCCGACCATCGCCGGGACTGCGTACAGGTCGCGGTCCCAGCGCAGCAGCGAGGGAACCTCGTTGGCGAGCACGTCCCTGAGCACGCCGCCGCCGACCGCGGTGGCGAGGCCCAGGGTCGCGGAGGCGGTCAGGTTGAGGCCGTAGGAGTACGCCTTCGTCGTACCGGTCACACAGAACAGGCCGAGGCCGGCCGCGTCGAAGACCAGGACCGCCGACTGGATGCGCTCCACGTGGGGATGCAGGAAGAAGACGACGAGCGCGGCGAAGAGCGGGGTGACGAAGTAGCCGAGGTCCGTGAAGGCGGCCGGGGGTACGGCCCCGATGACCAGGTCGCGGAAGAGCCCTCCGCCCAGCGCGGTGACCTCGGCGAGCACGGCGATGCCGAACACGTCGAAGTTCTTCCGGACGGCCAGCAGCGCGCCGGAGATCGCGAACACGAAGATGCCGATGACATCGAGCGTGTGCTGGACGGAGGGACTGAAGAGTTGCTGCAGCTGCACCCTGACATTCTTACCTGTCAGGGCGCGTGAACCTTACAAAGCCAGGCCTACACGCTGGGCTTGCCTGTCGTGAACAGCCAGGTGTCGAAGAGGTCGTCCAGCTGCTGTCCGCTGATCCGCTCGGCGAGGCGGATGAAGTCGTCCGTGTCCGCGTTGCCGTACCGGTGGAGCCGGGTCCAGGTGGGCAGCAGCCTGAAGAACGCCTTGTCGCCGATCCGTTCCCTCAGCATCTGCAGGGTCATCGCGCCGCGCTGGTAGACGGCCGAGGCGAACATCGTGTCGCGCTGCGGGTCGGCCACCGTGATCTGCCAGAAGGCCGCGTCGGCGGGGCGGGCGTTGTAGGCGGCGAGGAAGGAGTCGTGGGCCGTGCGGGTGCCCTGGTGCTCGGCCCACAGCCACTGGGCGTAGGTGGCGAAGCCCTCGTTGAGCCAGATGTCCTTCCACCGGTCCACGCTCACCGAGTCGCCGAACCACTGGTGGGCCAGCTCGTGCACGATGGTCGTCTCGTTGCGCACGGCCGAGTAGACGGGCTTGCTCTGCACCTCCAGCGAGAACCCGGCCTCGGGCATGTCGTCGACGATCGCGCCGGTCTCCTCGAAGGGGTAGGGCCCGAAGACCTGCGACCAGTAGTCGGTGGCGGCGGCCGTGACGCCGTACACGTCGACGTTGTTGCTGTTCTGCAGGACGGGGTCGATGGCGACGTAGATCGGGATGCCGCCCGGGGTGCGGCCGGTGCGCACGTCGAACTTCCCGATGGTGGCGGTGGCGAGGTAGGTGGCCATCGGCCTGCTCTCGCGCCAGTGCGTGTACGTCGAACCGCCCCAGTCGTACGTCGACACGAGCCGGCCGTTGGAGACGCCGGTCAGGCCCTTTGGCGCCTTGATCCGGATGTCGTACGTGGCCTTGTCGGCGGGGTGGTCGCTGGACGGGAACCAGGTGGAGGCGGCGTTGGGCTCGCAGGCGACGAAGACGCCGTCGGCGGTCTTCATCCAGCCGTACTTGGAGCCGAAGACGATGGGTCCGCCGAGGGGCTCGGGTATGCCGCCGTAGGTGACGGACACGGTGAACTCGCGGCCCTTGGCGAGGGTGCCGCGCGGGGTGACGGTGACCTCGTCGCCGTCGCGGGTGAACTGGGCCCGTCTGCCGTCGACTTCGACCTTCGTGATCTCCAGCTGCTGCAGGTCGAGGTCGAAGGAGGAGAGGTTCTGGGTCGCGCGCGCGGTGAGGGTCGTACGGCCGTCCAGGCGGCCGGTGTCGGGGGCGTAGGCGATGTCCAGGTCGTAGTGGCGGGCGTCGAAGCCGCCGTTGCCGAGCTGGGGGAAGTAGGGGTCGCCGATGCCGGGTGCGCCCGCGGTGGGGGCGGGAGAGGCGGCGATGACCAGGAAGGAGGCCGCCGCGGTGGCGAGGGCCCCTAAGCGTGCCGAACGGGAGAGTGCCATGGTCGTCCCTTTCGAGCGTGTGCCGGTCGGTGGACGGACACGGACGACTCTGCACTCTCCCGTTCCTGCATGTACATGACTTTGCCCAGTTGTCATGCGCTACTTGTCGGTTGACTCCTGGGACTTGGGGGCCGGAGCCTCGGATTCCGTAGCGGCGGCCTCGGGCTCCGCCTCGGATTCCTCGACCTCGGCATCGGCATCGGCATCGACCGACGCCTCCTCAGCCACCTCCTCAGCCGACTCCTCGGCCGACTCGGCCGGCTCCGCAGCCGCGACCTCGGCGGCCAACGCCGCCGACGTCTCCGCCGACTCCTCCAGGACCGCTTCACCGACCAGTTCGGAGGCCTCCTTCGCCGCCGTGAGCAGGACCGTGTCCTGCGGGGCCTGGTCGGCGAAGTTCTCCGGGTGGTGGCAGGCGACCCGCTGACCGGGCTTCAGCTCCAGCAGCTGCGGCTCGGTCGTCTTGCAGATCTGCGTCGCCTTCCAGCACCGGGTGTGGAAACGGCAGCCGGAGGGCGGCGCGATGGGCGACGGGACGTCACCGCGCAGCAGGATGCGCTCGCTCTTGGTGCCCCGCCGCTTCGGGTCGGGAATCGGCACTGCCGACATCAGCGCCTTGGTGTACGGGTGCATCGGCGCCTCGTACAGCGAGGAGCGGTCCGCCAGCTCGACGATCTTGCCGAGGTACATCACCGCGATCCGGTCCGAGACGTGCCGGACGACGGACAGGTCGTGCGCGATGATCACGTACGTCAGGCCCAGCTCCTCCTGGAGGTCGTCCATGAGGTTGACGACCTGGGCCTGGATCGACACGTCCAGCGCGGACACCGGCTCGTCGGCGACGACCAGCTTCGGCTTCAGGGCGAGCGCGCGGGCGATGCCGATGCGCTGGCGCTGACCGCCGGAGAACTCGTGCGGATAGCGGTTGTAGTGCTCGGGGTTGAGGCCGACCAGCTCCAGGAGCCGCTGGACCTCCTTCTTCACCCCGCCCTCGGGCTCCACGCCCTGGAGCCGGAAGGGCGCCGCGACGATCGAGCCGATGGTGTGCCGGGGGTTCAGGGAGCCGTACGGGTCCTGGAAGATCATCTGGACGTCGCGGCGCATCGGGCGCATCTTCCCGGTGCTCAGCCGCGTGATGTCCCGGCCCTCGAACTCGATCGTGCCGCTGGTCGGGTCCTGGAGCCGGGTGATGACCCGGCCCATGGTCGACTTGCCGCAGCCCGACTCGCCGACGACGCCCAGGGTTTCGCCCTTGCGCACCTCGAAGTCGATGCCGTCGACCGCCTTCACGGCGCCGACCTGGCGCTGCAGGAGGCCCTTCTTGATCGGGAAGTGCTTCGTCAGGCCCTTGACCCTCAGCAGTACCTCACGCTCGTCGGAACCGTCCTCGGGAGCCGACGCCTGCTGCGGGACCTCTGCCTTGCCGGCGGCGTCCCCGACGGTGTCTGTCTTCTTCGTCTCACTCACAGCTTCGGCGCAATCTCTTCGGTCCAGATCCGCGTGCGGTCCTCGGCCGAGAGGTGACAGGCGGACCAGTGGCCGCCCTCCACCTGCTGCAGCTCGGGGCGCACCGTGCGGGTGACGTTCCCCTTGGGGAGGTCCGCGTACGGGCAGCGCGGGTGGAAGGCACAACCCGAGGGGACGTTGATGAGGCTCGGCGGCTGGCCCTTGACCGGGATGAGCCGGTCGGCGGTCTCGCGGTCGATGCGCGGCATCGAGCCGAGCAGGCCCCAGGTGTAGGGGTGCTGCGGCTGGTCGAAGATCTCCCCGACCGGTCCGCGCTCCACGCACCGGCCGCCGTACATCACCAGGACGTCGTCGGCGATCTCGGCGACCACGCCGAGATCGTGCGTGATCATGATGACCGCGGAGCCGAACTCCTTCTGCAGATCCCGGATCAGGTCGAGGATCTGCGCCTGGACGGTGACGTCGAGGGCGGTGGTCGGCTCGTCCGCGATGAGCAGTTCGGGGTTGTTGACCAGCGCCATCGCGATCATGGCGCGCTGGCGCATACCGCCGGAGAACTCGTGCGGGTAGCCGTCGATGCGCTTGGCGGGCTCGGGGATGCCGACCCGGTCGAGCATCTCGATGGCGCGCGTGCGGGCCACCTTCTTGCTGACCTTGTTGTGGACCCGGTAGGCCTCGATGATCTGGTCGCCGACCTTGTAGTACGGGTGCATCGCGGACAGCGGGTCCTGGAAGATCATCGCCATCTTGCGGCCGCGCAGCCGGCGCACCTCGTCCGGGTCGGCGCCGATCAGTTCCTGGCCGTCCAGCCACACCTCGCCGGAGACCTTGGCGTTCGCCGCGCGGTGCAGACCCATGAGGCCGAGGGACGTCACGGACTTGCCGGAGCCCGACTCGCCCACGATGCCCAGGGTCTGGCCGCGCCGCAGGTCGAAGCTGACACCGTCCACCGACTTGACCAGACCGTCGTCGGTGTTGAAGTGGATGCGCAGATCGCGAACGGAGAGGAACGCGTCTTGGGCGTCGGAAGGGGCGGCGACGTCCTCGGCCGGTTCGCCCAGCGCCGCCTTTTCGAGCTTGCTCACGAGTACCTCACGCGGGGGTCGATGGCTGCGTACACCAGGTCGACGACCAGATTGGAGAAGACGATGAAGAAGGCGGCGACCAGGGTCACGGCCATCACGATGGGCAGGTCGTTCTCCTGGATGGCCTTGATCGAGTACGCACCGACGCCCTGGAGGGAGAAGACCGTCTCGGTGAGCACCGCGGTACCGATGAGGGTGCCGAAGTCGATGCCGAAGATGGTGACGATCGGGGTGAGGGTCGCGCGCAGGCCGTGCTTGGTGACGACCGTGCGCTCCTTGAGGCCCTTGGCCCGGGCCGTCCGGATGTAGTCCTCGCTCATCGTCTCCAGCATGCCCGCCCGGGTGAGCCGGGCGTAGGTGGCGGAGAAGAGGAACGCGAGGCTGACCCAGGGCAGCAGCAGGTGCCAGGCCCACTCACCCGGGTTCTGGGTGAAGGGCACGTAGTCGGTGCTGTCCCAGATGGGCCACTGGTAGATGAACAGCGCGTTGATGACCTGGCCGGTGAAGAAGATCGGGAGCGAGACGCCGGCGAGCGCGATGAACATCGAGATGCGGTCGACGGGCTTGCCCTTGCGCAGCGCCGAGATGACACCGGTGGTCACACCGAAGATCAGCCAGATCACGGCCGCGCCGACGGCCAGCGAGAAGGAGACCGGGATGCGCTTGGAGAGCTCCGGCCACACCTCGATGTGATTCTTGAAGGAGTACCCGAAGCAGGGGGCGCTGCAATGCGTCGCGTCGGGACCGAACTTGTAGTCGGCGCCTACGAACAGGCCCTTGATGTAGTCCCAGTACTGGATGTAGATGGGCTGGTCGAAGCCCAGGTTCTTCTTGATCGCGGCGATGGACTCGGGGTTGGCGTCCTTGCCGACGTACTGGGTGGCCAGCTGGGTGGCCGTCTGGCCGCCCAGGCGGGGGACCAGGAAGAAGATTGCGAAGGTGACTGCGCTGACCACCAGCAGCAGCACCAAGGCGCCGAAGACGCGTCGGATGATGTACGCAGCCACAGCTGTGCGGCTCCGGGGGGCCGGGACGGAGTGTGTCCGTCCCGGCCGCCCGGCGCCTTCACCTGCCTTTCAGGGGTATCCGGCCTGCTGTTACTTGGAGGAGCCCAGCAGCGTGTAGTCGTACATGCCGAGGTACGCCTGCGTGACCGTGACGTTGGTCGCGGACGTAGGCCTGATCAGCAGGTTCTTGCGGTAGATCAGCGGGACGACCGAGGCGTTGTCCAGGACCATCTTGTCGATCTCGCCCCAGGCCTTGGTGCGGGCCGCGGAGTCGGTGTTCGAGATGGCGTCCGACAGGGCCTTGTTGATCTTCGGGTCGTTCAGCTCCATCAGGTTGTTGCCGCCCGAGGGCTTGATGGCCGAACCGTCGATGATCTGGTCCAGGAAGCCGTAGCCGGTCGGCCAGTCGGCGCCCCACGCCATCATCATCATGCCGAGCTTGTGCTGGTGGACGTAGCTCGGGACACCGGCGAAGTTGGAGAAGTACTTGCCGGAGGGGAACTGCTTGATGTCGACCTTGATGCCGACGCCCTTGAGCGAGTTCTGGATGGCCGTGGCGGCCGCGACCTCGGCGGGGCGGTCGGCGCGGGCCGTCAGCGTGGTGGAGAAGCCGCTCGGCTTGCCGCACTGCTTCAGCTCGTCCTTGGCCTTGGCCGCGTCACCCTTGTGGCCCGCCGTGGCGTAGGTGTCGAACTTCGTGTAGCCGTTGACCGACGGCGGCAGCAGCGTGGTGGCCACGTCGCCCTTGGGCGATCCGCCCATGGCGTCGATGACCGACTGCTTGTCGAGGGCCCACTGGACGGCCTTGCGGCAGTGGGCGTTGTCGAACGGAGCGACGTGCAGGTTCAGGGCCATGTAACCCGTGGCACCCGCATACGAGTTGTCCGTCTGCTTGGCGTACTTGCCGTTCAGGATCTTCGGCTGGGTCTGCGGCTGCACACCGGCGCCGGTGATGTCGGCCGTGATCTTGTCGGCGAGCAGGTCGTTGTCGACCGTGACCGGGTTGACCTTGAACTTGATGTTGATCTTGTCCGGCAGCGCCTTGCGGATCGGGTCCGACTTCGGGTCCCAGTTCGGGTTGCGGACGAGGGAGGCGCTGGCGCCCTCCTCGTACGAGGCGAACTTGTAGGGGCCGGAGGACACGATGTGCTGGACGTACTTCGCGCCGTCGTCCTTCGCCTGCGGCACGGGGGCCGTCTGGGAGAAGGTCGCCAGGTAGTCGAAGTCGGCGAAGGGCTTGGCCAGGTGGAAGACGATCGTCTGGTCGTCCGGGGTCTCGATCGAGTCGAGACCCTTCTTGTCCTTGTAGGGGCCCTTGTACTTGTCGCCGCCCTTCAGGTACGCCTTGAAGTACGTGGGGCCGTTGGACAGGGCCTCGGGCGCGAAGTTGGAGCGCTCGACCGCGTACTTGACGTCCTTGGACGTGATCGGCGTGCCGTCGTCGAACTTCAGGCCCGAACGCAGGTGGTACGTCCAGGTCTTGGCGTCGGCGCTGGCCTTGCCGAGGGAGTCGGCGAGGTCGGGGACGACGGTCAGGCCGTCCTTGCCGGCAGCCGGCTTGAAGGTGACGAGCGTACGGGCGTACAGACGCGAGAAGTTCTGCACGAAGCCGTAGTACGTGTTGCCCGGGTCCAGGGAGTCCGGAACGTCGGAGTCCTCGAGGTTGACCGTCCCTCCCTTCTTGCTCGACGCGTTGACGATGGAGTTCAGCGCCGCGTCCTTCTTGCCGGCGCCACCACCGCTGTTGTCGTTGCTGTCTTTACCGCCGCCGCACGCGGCAGCGCCGAGCGAGACCGCCAGGACCGTCGCAATAGCGGCGGTAACCCTTCTCGTCTTCACGTGAGGAATGCCCCCTCGATCGATGTGGATCACTTGCTGCGAGGGTCGAGCGCGTCACGCAGCCCGTCACCCAGCAGGTTGAATGCCAGGACGGTGATGAAGATCGCCAGTCCGGGCACGAACATGAACTGCGGATCCGCTGTGTAGAGATCCACGGCGTTGCTGAGCATTCCGCCCCAAGAGGCCTGCGGCGGTGCGATACCGACTCCGAGGAAGCTCAGCGCGGCCTCGAAGAGGATGTTCGTCGGGATGATCAGCGTCGAGTAGACGAGGATCGGCGCGACGAGGTTGGGGAGCAGTTCGCGGAACAGGATGTACGGGCCGCGGGCGCCCAGGCTGGTGGCGGCCTCCACGAACTCGCGCCGCGCGAGGCTCATCGTCTGGGCGCGCACGATACGGCCGATGTACGGCCAGCTGAAGAAGCCGATCACGAAGATCAGCACGCCGATGCGCAGCGACAGACCGTTGAACCCGAAGAAACCGTCCTGCACAGAGGCCGAGATGGCGATGGCGAACAGCAGCAGCGGGAACGCCAGGAAGGTGTCCATCAGCCGGCTGATGACGCTGTCGACCCAGCCGCCGTAGTAGCCGGCGACGACGCCGAGCACGGTACCGATGAGCACGGACAGCAGGGTGGCTCCGCCGGCGACCAGCAGCGAGACCCAGGAGCCCTCGATGATGCGGGCGAGCATGTCACGGCCGTACTGCGGCTCCACGCCCAGCGGGTGGTCCCAACTCATGCCGCCCCAGCTGCCCTTGGGGGCCAGCAGTGCCGGATCGATGAGGTCCTGGTGGAACTGGTTGGGGTCCAGCCCGAAAGCCCACTCGATCGGCTTCGCGAGCACCGCCATCAGCACGAGCAGGATGACGACGACGCCGCCCGCCACGGCCAGTTTGTCCCGTTTGAACCGGGTCCAGGCGATCTGTGAAAGTGAACGCCCTTCGATCTGGGCCTTCTTGACCCCGGCGAGCACAGCCTCGGGCGGGGTCTCGGCCTCGGCTCCGGTGGTCTCGATCGGTGCGGTCACTGTGAACCCGACCCCTCTAGCCGGTTGTTGCCCGGCCCGCGTCTGCCGCGAAGGTTTGCGGCTTTATCGACTTGCACTCGACCACGAGGTGAGCACCTCGTGTCTTGAGTGGGGAGTCTTCAACCTGGCCGCGATCACCCGCCAGAGTCCAAGGCGAAAGTATGCATAACCGTGATGCGGCGATGGGGATTCCGTTATCCGAACCTACGGACCCGGCTCCCGGACGCGCTGATCACACCCGGTGACCACGCACTCGTCGCCGTCGACCCGTCGCACACGGCAGGGCGGGGTATGCCGCTCAGTAGGCGCCGTGCACGGGCGGATATCCGTAGCCGGCAGCCGGGGCCTGCGGCTGGGGCTGGGGTGCGACCGCGTGGGCCTCGCGGTCGTAGAAGGGGCGGGCGTTGGCCCGCATCCACATCACGACCGGGTCGTAGTCGTCGGTCATCGCGACCGTCGACACCGGCAGCCCGTCCGGGACCGCGCCGACGGACTGCTGCATCATCGCGCGCACCGAGTCGACCGCGGCCGGCGAGGTGTCGTACACGTCCAGGCCGATGGCGAGATACGGCGCCCCGAGCGCGGGCTGCACCCAGGCGCGGCGCAGGGAGCGCAGCGCCGGGGTGCGGTGGGCGTTCTGCGCGAGCAGGGCGTAGAACTGCGGGATGTCGATACCGGGTTCCGCGAGCCGCAGCGGGCCGGCGGGCTGGCGGTCCAGGCCGGTGGCGATGCGGCGCAGGTCCAGCCAGGGGATGCCGACGCCGCCGCCCGGTGCGTGCGGGTTGAGCCAGAGGCCGTAGTGGTCGGGGTAGAGGGTGCGGGCGACGTCCAGTCCGTCGACCACTTCGTAGGAGCGGTTCCAGCCGCTGGCCGAGAGTTCCTGTGCGGAGGTCACACAGGGGGCGTAGCTGAAGCCGTCGACCTCCATGTTCCCGTACTGGGCGTCGGGGGAGCCGGCCTGGCCGTGCCACAGGAGCATCCAGATCTGGCCGGAGGAGGGGGTGGCGAGGGCGCGCAGCAGTGCTTCGTAGGCGTCGTAGCGGCCGGGGGTGACCTGGCGCAGCATGTGCTCGACGCTGCCGCTGTGGCTCGCGCTCACCTGTCGTGCCCTTCTCTTTTCAGTGCCCCTCGTTTGGGGACAGCTTAAGCGCCTACCGGGTTGGAGCCCGATGTCTGTGCGCGGGTGCCGGTGCGTTGTGGCTTGTCGCGCAGTTCCCCGCGCCCCTGGGTCAGCTGCCCCTGGGGTCGGCTTCTAGTGGCCGTACTCGTAGAAGGGTCGGACGTTTGCCCTGAGCCATTCGGCCACCGGGTCGTCCGTCACGTCCAGGAGGACCAAGTTGACCGGCCACTGGACGGGGACGGTGCCGAGGGCGCGGCCCAGGGCTTCCAGGGGGAGGGCCCGGATGTCGCCCTCGTACTGGGTGAGCTCGACGCCGACGAACATCACCGGGTCGGCCGTCTCGACGGCGGCCAGGCAGCGGCGGGCGCTGAGGACCACGCCCGTGGCGGCGAACTCGGCGGAGGCGGCGGAGAGGAAGTCGACCGGGTCGTCCTGCCAGTCGGGCTCGAAGAGGCGGACCCGGCCCCCGGTGCTGGGTCCGTCCAGCGGCGTGCGGCCCGCGCGGCACAGCTCGGCCACCGCCTCGGGCGGCAGCGGCACGCCGACCACGCCGTCGGGGTTGACGGCGATGCCGACCTGCGGGGGCAGACCGCGGGCGAACTCCACCGCCGGGGCGATGGTGTACGACATGTGGGAGCCGGTCGCCTGGCGGAGCTGCTCCTCGGAGCTGAAGACCGGGACGTACACCTGGCCCTCGATCTCCAGGGTGGGCAGGTCGAGCGGGCCGCTCTGCGGGCCGCCCCCGTTCGGCAGCGGGATCCAGAGGAAGCTCCGGCCCAGGACCTCGATGATCCGGCCGCCGGCGGCGGGTATGCCGAGGGAGGCCGAGAGCACCTCCTCCAGCTCGTTGCCGGGCCAACCGCCGTGCGGGTGGGGGTGCGCCTGTGCCGGGAAGTCCGCGGGAGTGTCCGCCGGGAAGTCCATCTGCCTACCGCCTGCTGGGAACCATGCTGTGGATCAAAAGGCTAGCGGGTGCCTGTGACAGCGGCGGCTCCGCTCAGCCGGTGAAGGCTATGCGGTGCAGGACGTCCGCCGCGTCCCGGTCCAGCAGCACGGCCGAGCCGCAGCCGGCGGGCAGCTCGCCCCGCTCCACCGCGCGCAGCAGGCGGCCGGTCGTACGGCGGTGGCGGCGGAAGGCGTACCGGGACACGCCGCGGCCGCGCTCGCGCTGGCCGTCCCGGGCGGTGCCGGGGGTGACGTCGAGGAGCAGCAGGTGCAGGGTGCCGCCGCGGCGGCGGGCCTCGCGGGCGAGCCAGGCGCGCACCCAGGACTGGGTGCCGCAGTCGTGCACGACGACCCCGTCACCGGTGCGCAGGGCGCGGCGCAGCCCGGCGTAGTGGGCGAGGCGGACCAGCGGGCGGTAGAGCGCGTAGGGCAGGAGGCGGGGCATCCGGGCGTCCCAGCGGTCGCGGGTGTCCTGCGAGTCGATGCGGTGGCCGGGGACCGCGCGGTGCATCAGGGTGGACTTGCCGCTGCCGGGCAGGCCGGTGATCACCACCAGGTCACGGGCGCCGAAGAGCAGGGCGTGCGGGCTGTGGCCGGCACGGTCGCGCAGGTCGCGGACGACCGGGGCCGGGCGGTCGGCGCAGCGCTCGCGGGCCGGGGCGGAGGGCTGCTTCGGCACCGCGACGCCGGTGGTGGCGGCGTAGGCCGTGGTCCTGTTCACCGTGATCGTCCTCCCCTGTGTGCGTAGAGACCCCTTGCCCTTCGGATGTAAAGAGAAGGTAATGCGCCGTGTCCAGTGGTTCGGTGCGCGTACTGCCACAGCTCGGTTACAGATGCGGCCCTGACGGGTGGGGGCGCGGCGTGCAATGATGTGCCCGCCAACTGCATACCGGCCGCTTGAATCCGCGCGGGAGAGTCCCTGGCAGCACTGATGCCGGGGCGCCGAAGGAGCAAGTCCCTCCCTTGAATCTCTCAGGTCCCCGTTACCGCGCGGGCGAGGCACATCTGAAAAGCGGGCCGCTGTGTCAGCGGCTCCACCCAAGGTGCAAGCCGTGATCGTCCCTGTGGCGGTCTCGGCGAACCTCTCAGGTTCCGATGACAGATGGGGAGGAACTTCCTCGCCCGTCAGCCTGCCCTGGGAGACGACCGACCGATGAGCAGTACCGAACTCCGTCACACCGCGCTCGATGCCCTGCATCGCTCGCTCGGCGCGACGATGACCGACTTCGCCGGCTGGGACATGCCCCTGCGCTACGGCTCCGAGCGCGACGAGCACCTCGCGGTGCGCACCAAGGCCGGTCTCTTCGACCTCTCCCACATGGGCGAGATCACCGTGACCGGCCCGCAGGCCGCCGCCCTGCTGAACTTCGCCCTGGTCGGCAACATCGCCTCCGTCGGTGTCGGCCGCGCCCGCTACACCATGATCTGCCAGGCCGACGGCGGCATCCTGGACGACCTGATCGTCTACCGCCTCGCCGAGACCGAGTACATGGTCGTCGCCAACGCCTCCAACGCCCAGGTGGTGCTGGACGCGCTGACCGAGCGTGCGGAGGGCTTCGACGCCGAGGTGCGCGACGACCGGGACGCGTATGCCCTGATCGCCGTCCAGGGCCCGGAGTCCCCCGGCATCCTGAAGTCCCTCACCGACGCCGACCTGGACGGCCTGAAGTACTACGCGGGCCTGCCCGGCACGGTCGCCGGCGTCCCCGCGCTGATCGCCCGCACCGGCTACACCGGCGAGGACGGCTTCGAGCTGTTCGTGAAGCCGGAGCACGCGGTGGAGCTGTGGCAGGCGCTGACCAAGGCCGGCGAGGGCGTCGGCCTGGTGCCGTGCGGCCTGTCCTGCCGGGACACCCTGCGCCTGGAGGCGGGCATGCCGCTGTACGGGCACGAGCTGACCACGTCCCTGACGCCGTTCGACGCCGGGCTCGGCCGGGTGGTGAAGTTCGAGAAGGAGGGCGACTTCGTGGGGCGCGAGGCGCTCACCGAGGCCGCCGCCAAGGCTGAGGAGAACCCGCCGCGGGTGCTCGTCGGGCTGATCGCCGAGGGTCGCCGGGTGCCGCGCGCCGGGTACGCCGTGGTCGCGGGCGGCCAGGTGATCGGCGAGGTCACCTCCGGCGCCCCCTCCCCCACCCTGGGCAAGCCGATCGCCATGGCCTACGTCGACGCGGCGCACGCGGCGCCGGGCACCGAGGGCGTCGGTGTGGACATCCGGGGGAGCCACGAGCCGTACCAGGTCGTGGCACTGCCCTTCTACAAGCGCCAGAAGTAGACACTGGGCGCGGTCCGTCCCCGGGACGTGACGCTGCGCACATTCACCTGCTCATCAGCAGGTCCAGCAGTCCCCCATTCACCAGCACTCCCGCGCGTACAGGAGAATTCAGGCCATGAGCAACCCCCAGCAGCTGCGCTACAGCAAGGAGCACGAGTGGCTGTCGGCCGCCGAGGACGGCGTCTCGACGGTCGGCATCACGGAGCACGCGGCCAACGCGCTCGGCGATGTCGTCTTCGTCCAGCTCCCGGAGGTCGGTGACACGGTGTCCGCGGGCGAGTCCTGCGGCGAGCTGGAGTCGACCAAGTCGGTCTCCGATCTGTACTCCCCCGTGACCGGTGAGGTCACCGCGGTCAACCAGGACGTCGTCGACGACCCGTCGCTGGTGAACTCGGCCCCCTTCGAGGGCGGCTGGCTGTTCAAGGTACGCGTCACGGACGAGCCGGAGGACCTGCTCACCGCCGACGAGTACACCGCCTTTTCCGCCGGCTGAGGAGTCGTAGCCGTATGACTGTCCTGAACACGCCTCTGCACGAGCTGGACCCGGAGATCGCCGCCGCGGTCGACGCCGAGCTGAACCGCCAGCAGTCCACGCTGGAGATGATCGCGTCCGAGAACTTCGCGCCGCTCGCGGTGATGGAGGCCCAGGGCTCGGTCCTCACCAACAAGTACGCCGAGGGCTACCCGGGCCGCCGCTACTACGGCGGCTGCGAGCACGTCGACGTCGCCGAGCAGATCGCCATCGACCGGATCAAGGAGCTGTTCGGCGCCGAGTACGCCAACGTGCAGCCCCACTCCGGCGCCTCCGCCAACCAGGCGGCCCTGTTCGCGCTGGCCCAGCCCGGGGACACGATCCTCGGCCTGGACCTCGCCCACGGCGGCCACCTGACCCACGGCATGCGCCTGAACTTCTCCGGCAAGCAGTTCAACGTGGTCGCGTACCACGTGGACGCCGAGACCGGTCTGGTCGACATGGCCGAGGTCGAGCGGCTCGCCAAGGAGCACCGCCCCAAGGTGATCATCGCCGGCTGGTCGGCGTACCCGCGTCAGCTGGACTTCGCCGAGTTCCGCCGGATCGCCGACGAGGTCGAGGCCTTCCTGTGGGTCGACATGGCGCACTTCGCGGGCCTGGTCGCCGCCGGTCTGCACCCGAACCCGGTCGAGTACGCGGACGTGGTCACCTCCACGACCCACAAGACGCTGGGCGGCCCGCGCGGCGGCATCATCCTCGCGAAGAAGGACTTCGCGAAGAAGCTGAACTCGTCCGTCTTCCCGGGCTTCCAGGGCGGCCCCCTGGAGCACGTGATCGCGGCCAAGGCGGTGTCCTTCAAGGTCGCCGCCTCGGAGGAGTTCGCCGAGCGCCAGCGCCGTACGGTCGAGGGCGCGCGGATCCTCGCCGAGCGGCTGACCTCGGCCGACGCCCGTGAGGCCGGCGTGAACGTGCTGTCCGGCGGCACGGACGTGCACCTGATCCTGGTCGACCTGCGCGAGTCCGAGCTGGACGGGCAGCAGGCCGAGGACCGCCTCCACGAGGTCGGCATCACGGTCAACCGCAACGCCGTCCCGAACGACCCGCGCCCGCCGATGGTGACGTCCGGTCTGCGGATCGGCACGCCCGCCCTGGCGACCCGCGGCTTCACGGCCGAGGACTTCGCCGAGGTCGCGGACGTGATCGCCGAGGCGCTCAAGCCGTCATACGACGCGGAAGGCCTGAAGGCCCGGGTCAAGGCCCTGGCCGACAAGCACCCGCTGTACCCCGGTCTGAGCAAGTAGTTCCTTTTTGTAGGGTGCCCCGCACACTGGTAGGTGAGTGGGGCACCCTCCCCCGCACCACCCCCCGTATTGAGGAGTCCCCCCGTGGCCATCTCGGTCTTCGACCTGTTCTCGATCGGCATCGGCCCGTCCAGCTCCCACACGGTCGGCCCGATGCGCGCGGCGCACATGTTCGCGCGGCGACTGCGCAACGAAGGGCTGCTGGAGTCCGTCACGTCGATACGCTCCGAGCTGTACGGCTCACTCGGCGCGACCGGCCACGGCCACGGCACGCCCAAGGCGGTGCTGCTCGGCCTGGAGGGCGCCTCGCCGCGCACGGTGGACGTGGAGACGGCGGACCAGCGGGTGGAGGACATCAAGACGACCGGGCGGCTGAGCCTGCTCGGCGAGCACGAGATCGCGTTCGACTTCGACGCGAACCTGAAGCTGCACCGCCGCAAGGCGCTCCCCTACCACGCCAACGGCATGACCCTGTGGGCGTACGACGCCGCGGGCACGGAACTGCTCTCCAAGACGTACTACTCGGTCGGCGGCGGCTTCGTGGTCGACGAGGACGCGGTCGGCGCGGACCGCATCGTGCTGGACGACACGGTCCTGAAGTACCCCTTCCGCACCGGCGACGAGCTGCTCCGCCTCACGAAGGAGACCGGCCTGTCGATCTCCTCGCTGATGCTGGAGAACGAGCGGGCCTGGCGCACGGAGGAGGAGATCCGGGCCGGCCTGCTGGAGATCTGGCACGTGATGCGCGCGTGCGTTACGCGCGGCCTGTCCCGCGAGGGCATCCTGCCCGGCGGTCTGAAGGTCCGCCGCCGCGCGGCCGTCACGGCCCGCCAGCTGCGCGCCGAGGGCGACCCGCTGGCGCACGCCATGGAGTGGCTCACGCTCTACGCGATGGCGGTGAACGAGGAGAACGCGGCGGGCGGCCGCGTGGTCACGGCCCCCACGAACGGCGCGGCCGGAATCATCCCGGCGGTCCTGCACTACTACATCAACTTCGTGCCCGGCGCCGACGAGGACGGCGTGGTCCGCTTCCTCCTCGCGGCCGGCGCCATCGGCATGCTCTTCAAGGAGAACGCCTCCATCTCCGGTGCCGAGGTCGGCTGCCAGGGCGAGGTCGGCTCCGCCTGCTCCATGGCGGCCGGCGCCCTCGCGGAGGTCCTCGGCGGCAGCCCGGAGCAGGTCGAGAACGCCGCCGAGATCGGCATGGAACACAACCTCGGCCTCACCTGCGACCCGGTCGGCGGCCTGGTCCAGATCCCCTGCATCGAGCGCAACGGCATGGCCGCGGTGAAGGCGGTCACGGCCGCGAAGATGGCGATGCGGGGCGACGGCTCCCACAAGGTGTCCCTGGACAAGGTCATCAAGACCATGAAGGACACCGGGGCGGACATGAGCGTGAAGTACAAGGAGACGGCGCGGGGCGGGCTCGCGGTGAACATCATCGAGTGCTGACGAAGTAGGTCCTGACCAGCGCGTTCGTGTCTTTCGGCGCTGTCAGGGCCTTCCCTGCTTACGCGGCGGAAAGTCCCCGGAATGTCCCTGGGACAGTCGTGAAAGTCCCCGAAAAGTCCCCAGGAAAACGCTAGAGGATCGGCCGCTGACCTGGGGTTCGCGGCACTCACTGCTGTCGAACCATCGGCGTCCGAGTGGTGGGGGAAGGCAGAATCCCCCAGCCCAGTAACAAGAGTCTTGTTAAACTTGCCGCATGGCTACCTCCCCGGCTCCCGGCGAAGGCCCCGTACGCCCTGTCTCCGTCTCCCTCCACGAGGGCACGATCGCCGCCCTCAAGGCACGCACCGGCAAGCGCGGCATGTCCGCCTACGTCGAAGCCCTCATCCAGCGGCAACTGGAGCGGGACCGGCTGCGCGAACTCATCGAAGGCGCGGAAACCGAACACGGCCCCGTAGACCAGGCCGCGGTCGAGGCCAAGCGAGCCATCCTGCGCGGGGACGCAGCAGGTTCGGCGGACGCCGCGTGAGCGGCACCCTCGTCCTGGACTGTGAGGGCTTGTCCAAACTCGTACGACGCACGCCCGAACTCACCGAGTGGCTGGCCGCGGCCGAGGCCGAGGACATCCCTGTCGTCACCAGTTCCGTCACCCTTGTCGAAGCCCGCGACCCCAAGACTTACCAGGCCCGCTTCGACTACGCCGTCTCCCGCGTCAACATCATCCCGCCCACCGAAGCCATCGCCCGCCACGCCAGCAAACTCCTCGCCGCAGCCGGACTGCACGGCCACAAATACGCCCTTGACGCCATCGTCGCCGCCACCGCACTCTCCTCACCCGCCCCAGTGACCGTCCTGACCTCGGATCCGGAGGACCTCCGCACGCTGTGCGGTACCGGCATCCGTGTGATCAAGGTCTGAGGCAGTGCGAGCCGGGCTGACATCGGCTGCAGGCGATGTGAATCCGGAAACGGGTGACGGCACGCGTGTCCTGGTGAAGGACGAGCCTCACCGTGCACTCCGCAGCGTCGTGTCCAGCCTAGGGCCGTCAGTCCTCGATGACCGGGCGGCACGGTGACAGGAACGGATCGAGCCGGTCCTGTACCTCGCCCCTGGCCATGACACGGACCCGAAAGGCGCCGGGCCCCGGCGGGTGGTCCATGTCGGCGGAACGTTCGTAGAGCAGGCCCCAGGAGCCGGGGAAACGGCGGGCGATGAAATGGATCAGGGCGTCCAGCTCCTCGGCCTCGTCACGGCGCCGGTTCACCAGACCGTCCGCGCGCACGAAGTACTCTCCGTTGTGGACCTTCAACGTCGCCTCGCCGGTCGCCCAGTCGATGCGGTCGATGGCCGACCGCAGTTCGGCCACGCCCTCCTCGAGGGTTCCCGCGTCCGCCTCTTCGGGGGACTCGGCGATGCCGAACCAGCCATGGAACTCGTACATGTGCCTCTCACAGCGGTGTCGTGTCGATCACGGGCTCGATACCGTACCGCCTGCCATACTCCTGGAGCTTCACGATCACTCCGGGCCCCGGCTCGCCATCGAAGTGGAAGTAGGGGGTACGGCCGGACTGTATTGCATACACGAATGTGGCTTTTGCCTGGTTTCTGAGAGCGCTGCCCATCTGCATACCCCCTGGTTTTGACTGAGCCACGTAGTCGTCGCTGATCGCGTCGATCTCCCGCCCCTTCGGGTCGTGCTCGAACTTAACCCGGGACTCGCCGCCGAGCCGCTCGGCCAGGGCATCGGCGGCGGGGTCGGGCTTGTTGACCTTGACGAGACTGCCTAGGCCACCATTCTTCTCGTACGGCGCGAGGCCGAGCGGGTCGCTGGTGGTGTGCGGGTTGTGCACGTAGCCAGCCGGGTCGGGGGCCGGCGCCAGACCGAGCGGGTCGGGGGTGACGTAGCGCGGGGTGTACGGGTCGTAGTAGCGGTGGTGGTTGTAGTGGAGGCCGGTCTCGGGGTCGAAGTACTGGCCGGGGAAGCGCAGGGGGGTGTACGCGGTCGCGTTCGCGTTCCACGTGGTGACGCCCCACAGCGTGGTGCGACTGTGCCAGGCGATGCAGCCTTGTTCGTCGATGAGTTCGGTGGGTGTGCCGATCAGGTCGGTGGCAACGGCGAAGAAGCGGGCGTCGATCTCGTCCTGCGTGGCCGCGTCGATGAGCCGCTCGGTCTGAGCGACGGGCGCCAGACCGTCATAGTCCCAAGTGAGAGTGGTGCAGTGGGGCACCTGTCCGGTGGGAGCCGTGGACTGCTCGGCCAGGACAGGTCCGTCCCAGACGAACTCCGTGCGCTCGACGACCCGATCGCCCTCGACTGACAGCCTCTCCTTTGCGGTGCGGCGGTCCAGCGGGTCGTAGCGGTACCGCCAGACGGTGCCGTCGGGCGTGGTGACGGAAGTCAGACGGTCTTCGGCACGTCATGATCGAGATGCTCGGCGGCTTCCTCATGGTCGGCCGCATCCGCGACGGAAGCTGCCTCGGCGTCCTGGCTGCCGAGGGGTGCGATGTCGGTCTGGTCGGCTACGAAATGGCCGTCCTCGCCGATCGCGCCGGCGAACTGCTCACCCCGCAGTTGGTGCGCGAACTCAACTCCGCGCCCGCGACCGCGGGATAGGCGCGGCCACGCCTTCCGCGAGCGTTCCCGCGTCACTGTTCCTCCGGAGGCTACCGCAGAGTAACCACCTGCCCTTACGCTGCCGCCAACTTGGCGACAGCAAAAGGGAGTTCAGGCATGCGCATAGCGAGACGGCTGGCGGCGCTCGTGGGCGCCGCCGCTCTGTTGGCGGCGGTACCGGCACACGCCCACGCGGCGTCGCCCAGGTTCTCCGAGACGACGGCCATCGGGACGCACAACGCATACGAGAAGACCAAGTACACGTACTTCGCCCAGGCGTTGGACTCCGGCGCCTCGCTGCTGGAGCTGGACGTGTACGTGGACAGCCTGACCCACCGGTGGCGGGTGAGCCACAGCAATCCGCTCGGCAACGACAACAACTGCGAGGCCGCGAAGACGCCGAGCGAGCTGTACAGCAAGAGCCGCAACCAGGACCTCGGCAGCTGCCTGGACAACATGGCGGCCTGGAACCAGCTCCACCCGGACCACGCCCCGATCGTCGTCAAGGTCGAGATGAAGGTCGGCTTCAACAACAACCGGGGCCTCGGCCCGGACGAGTTCGACACCCTGGTGTCGCAGAAGCTCGGCAGCAGCGTGTACAAGCCGGCCGACCTACTGGGCGGCACCTACTCCTCCTTGGACGCGGCGGCCAAGGCCAACGCCTGGCCCACGCGCGACTCCCTCAGGGGCAAGTTCCTCTTCGAGCTGATCCCGGGCACGGTCGAGCAGGCCAACCCGTTCGACCACTACTGGACGGACGAGGAGTACGGCGACCACCTTCGCGACCTGTACGCGGCGGGGACCATCGGCCGGGCGCAGGCCTTCCCCGCGGTGCTCGGCGCCGAGAGCGGCGACCCGCGCACCGGCCGTTACGACGCCTCGATCCGGCCCTGGTTCGTGTTCTTCGACGGCGACGCGGCGACGTACGTGAACAACGGGTACGACACCTCGTTCTACTCCGCGAACCACTACATCCTGATCACGACGGACGCGAACAACGTGTCCCCGGCGATCTCCTCGACCAACCCCACGGACGCCGAAGTCGCCTCCCGGCTGGCCCTGTTGGCCAAGGACCACGCGAGTCTCATCACCTCGGACTGGTCGGCCGAGCCGGCTTCGGTGCTGGGGTCGGTGACGACTCGGGGCTGACCTTGGGAGAAGCCGAGGTTCCGGGCGCGGCGAGGGATCGCCCGTGCCAAGGTGGGGCATACACCAGTCAACTCCTGTCACCCCACTGACACTCAAGGAGTGCCCCATGCTCCACGGCATAGACGTCAGCGCGTACCAGTCGGCGTCATACGACACGGACGGCCTCTCCTTCGTCTTCATCAAGGCGACGGAGGGGCGTTCGTACATCAACCCGAGACTCACCGCCCAGGCCAAGACCGGCCGCGATGCCGGACTCGTCGTCGGCTTCTACCACTTCCTGTGGCCGGGCCATACCAAGGCCCAGGCCGAGTACTTCGTCCAGCACGCCCCCGAGAAGGCGGGTGACCTGCTCGCCGTCGACTGGGAGACCACCAGCGACGGCACCCACGCCAGCAACGCGGAGAAGGACCTGTTCATCCGGACCGTGAAGGAACTCCGCCCCCACAACAAGGTCCTGCTCTACGCGAACCGGGAGTACTGGCTGAACGTGGACGTCACCTCGTACGCCGGCGACGGCCTCTGGATCGCCGACTACGTGACCGCGGGCAAGCCCCGCATCAAGGCCAAGTGGCGTTTCCACCAGTACACCAGCGAGCCCCACGACAAGGACGTGGCCGACTTCGCCGACCGGGCCGCCCTGCGCAGGTGGGCCACGTCCTAGCGGGGTGCGGGCAGCCTAGCCGCGGAAGTCCGCCGGACGTTCCGGAGAGGCCTCCGCCAGGGCCTTGCGTACGGCCTCCAGGCCCGCCTGGAGGCCGTACACCGGGGTGCCCGGCTGCTGGCGCCAGGAGTCGTCGATGCCGCCCGCGTCGACCGTGTCGAAGCCCAGTTCGTCGATGAGGTCGCGCACGACCCGCTTGGCGGCCTCGTCGTCGCCGGCCACCGGCAGGGCCATGCGCTCGGGGTCGCCGGCCGGGCGGGGGCGGTCCAGGATGTCCTGGGCGTAGGTGCCGTTGAAGGCCTTGATCACGGGATGTCCGAGGTGCCGTTCCGTCCAGCGGCTCTCGGTCAGGCCCTCGTCCTCGATGCCGGCGATCCGGCCGTCCCGCTGCTGCGGGTAGTAGTTCCCGGTGTCGATCACGGCGACGCCCTCGGCGGCGCCGTCCAGCAGGCCGGCGGGGAGGTCGGGGACCCGCTTCAGTGGGACGGTGACCACGACGACCTGGGCGCCCTTGGCCGCCTCCGCCGCCCGGACCGGGGTCGCGCCGGTCTCCTCGGCCAGTTCCCTGAGGGTCTCGGGGCCCCGCGAATTGGCCACGGACACGTCGTGGCCGAGGGCCGTGAGCCGCCGGGTGAGGTTGCCGCCGATGTTGCCCGCGCCGATGATGCCGATCTTCATTGCACGCCCTTCAGGATCGATGCATGTGCATGCTTCCGTTGCGGGCGACAACCTTGCGCGGAACGAGCCTATTCCGGTGGCTACGGCGAATGGATGACAGACGAAGGGGGTGCCCTCCCCACGGGACGGGCACCCCCTTCGATCGCGTCACTTGCTCAGGTAGGCCCAGAACTCGTCGAACGACAGGACCTTGTCGCCGTTGAGGTCCCGCTGCTTGATGATGGCCTCGGCGACCGCCTCCGTGACGTTCCAGTCCCCCTCCTGGGCCAGGGCGGACTTGAACTCGGCGGCGGTGATGAATCCGTCACCGTCCGCGTCGATCCGCTGGAACTGCTTGCGTGCTTCCTCGATGTCCGCCACCGATCCGCCCCTTTTGTTCGCGTTTCTCATGCCGTACCGGCGTACTGTCGCTGGTCAGATTAACGGCACGCGCGAGCGCGGAGTGCGGCGACCACCCAGGCGAAGTCCTGCTCGTGCCCCGGCTGCGGCTCCAGCCCCCTCACCACGGCCGCCAGCTCGCGATACCGCGCCACCCGCGTGTTCTCGGCCGCCTCCAACCGCTCCAGTACGGCGGCCCGGTCGGCGTCGCCCAGCAGCTGCCGCAGCAGCTCCTCGGCCTCGGGCGCCTCGGGGGCGATCCCGTCGCGGCGAGCCCCGCTCGCGAGCTGCACCAGCCGGCTCATGAACCACAGGGAGGTGCCCGAGGGGACGCCGGGACCCCGGTCCGCCGCGTTGAACTCGATCATCCTGCGCATCAGGGCCCGGAACTCCGGGTCCTGGATCAGCTCCGCCAGCTCCACCCAGGCGTCGACCTGCTCGGGCGTCGGATCGTCGGGCAGGTCGGCCGGGGCGAAGCGCAGCCGCGTCCGGATGTCGGGGTCGGCGGTGTCCAGGCCCTCGAAGATCTCCGCCATGAAGTCCTCGACGATCCGGGCTCGCTCGGCGGCCGAAAGCCGCGCCAGTCTGTTCAGCAAGGTTGTCTCCTCCGCGCTCGAACCGCGTCGTGCCACACTCGACAGCACCGCGCGAGTCACCTTGAGCGCGCGGATCTGCGCGTCCAGGGCCGCCACATGCGCGGCCGCGACCTGCGCCACCGTCCGCTCCCCGGCCAGCACCCGCCGCACGTCCTCCAGGCCGAGCCCCAGCTCGCGCAGGGTGCGGATCAGTTCCAGGCGGGCCGCGGACGCGGTGTCGTAGAGCCGGTAGCCGCCCGCGGACCGGCCCACCGGGGGCAGGACGCCCTCGTCGGACCAGTAGCGGATGGTGCGCACCGTCAGGCCGGTGGCCCGGGCCAGCTCGCCGATGGTGAAAAGTCCGGTGCCGTTGTCGATCACGTCTGCGAGTCTGGGCCTTCCAGTCGGTGGAGACTCAAGGAGCGCGGTGGAGACCTTGCGGGACATTCTCGACGGTGCGGCGCAGGGCGTCTTCCCACCGCCGGACGGCGGCACGACGGTCATTCCCCAGCCCTCTCCCCGGGACGCCGGTGTGCTGGCCTTCACCGCCCACTCGGTCGTGTTCACCGACGAGGATCCGGACTGGGTGCGCGAGGCGCTGCGCGCGGTCGGGGACGAGGCCGACGCGCTGGCCGCCACGATGAACGCGCGTTTCCTGACCGCCCTCATGGACCGCACGGGGCGCCGTGCGGACACGATCGACGTGATGCTCGTCGGATCGCCGCTGCCGGGGCGTCCGGCGCTCGGGCTGCGGCAGATCGCCGACCCGTCCCATCCGCGGGTGGTCAGCTCGCGGCGGCGGCGCGACGACGTCCGGGTGTGGGCCGCGGACGGCGGTGTGCTGGTGCTGGGGCGCGGGGTGGCGGGCCGGCTGGAGGCGGCGGTCGAGGTGGACGACGCGGTACGGCACCGGGGGCTGGGCCGGGCCCTGGTGACGGCGGCGCGGCAGCTGGCCGGGGAGCCGGTGTGGGCCCAGGTGTCGGCGGGGAACGCCCGCAGCATGCGGGCGTTCCAGGCGGCCGGGTACCGTCCGGTGGGTTCGGAGCTGTTGCTTCAGCGGAAGATACCGGTGTGCCCGAGTGAGTAGCGGCCGGGCTGCGGGTAGACGGCGAGGCCGTGGGGGCCGCTGCCGACCCTGATGCGGGCCAGTTCGGTGCCGGTGCGGGCGTCGATGGCGTACACCTCGGAGTTGTAGCGGCCGGAGAGCCACAGCACCTTGCCGTCGGCCGAGACCCCGCCCATGTCGGGGCTGCCGCCGCCGGGCAGGTGCCACTTCTTGGTGAGCCGGTTCCGGGCGAAGTCGAAGACGGAGATGGTCCCCTCGCCGCGGTTGGAGATGTACATCTCACGGGAGTCCCGGCTGACGTACAGCCCGTGGGCGCCCTTGCCGGTGGCGAGGAACGTCGGCTCGGGGAAGGTGTCCCCGTTCACGATCCACAGGCCGTTCGCCACCATGTCGGCGATGTAGAACAGCTTGCCGTCCGGGGAGACCTTGACGTCCTGCGGCATCGCGCCGTGCAGGGGCAGTTTCCGCTGGGCCAGGACCTGCATCCGCGCGGTGTCGACCTTCAGCAGTTCGCCGCTGAACTCGCAGGAGACGATGAAGTACCGGCCGTCCCTGGAGAAGTCGGCGTGGTTGACGCCGTAGCAGCTGACCGGGACGGACTTGACGACCTTCATGGTGTGCGCGTCGCGGAAGACGAGCTGACGGTCCATGGAGGCCATGACGATCGCGTACTTGCCGTCGGGCGTGAAGTACAGGTTGTACGGGTCGTGCACGGCCACCGGCCGGCCGGCCTTCCCGGTCCTCGGGTCGATGGGGGTGAGGCTGTTGCCGAGGTCGTTGTTGACCCACAGGGTCTTCAGGTCCCAGGACGGCACCACGTGCTGGGGCTGCCGGCCGACCGGGATGGTCTCGAGGATCCGGTAGGTCGCGGGGTCGATGACGGTGACGGTGTCGGAGTTGGTGTTGGGGACGTACACCCGGGACGGGAAGTCCCTGACGACCGGAGACAGCTGGTTCGGGCGGTCGGCCGCGTAGACGTCCTTCGGGTCCTGCACCGGTGGCATCCCGGGCAACACGTCCACCTGCTGCTTCTTCACCTGCGGCTGAACCGGTGGCGCCTTGCTGCCGAGGGCCTCGTTCTCGTGGTGCGCGGTGCCGCCGCCGCATGCGGACAGCAGGGCCAGGGCGGTGAGGGCGGTCCCGGCGGCCAGGAGGCGGACGGCTTTCGTTGGTTGCATCAGCTCAGCAGCTCCGTGGTGGTGACCGCGTGCAGGTGACGACGGTCGAGTTCGTGGAGTACGGCGGGGAGGGCGGCGACCGTGTCCGGGTACCCGAAGTGCAGGCTCACCACCGATCCGCTGCGCACGTCGGCGAGAACCTTGCGGGTGACGGCGTCGGCGCCGGGGCGGGTGTAGTCGAGCGAGTCGACGTCGTACGACAGCACGTGCGGGTAGCCGGCGGCGCGGGCGAGACGGGTGACCAGAGGGGAGGCGGTCGGGGAGCGGGAGGGGCGGAACCAGGTGCCGATGGAACCGGTGAGCCGCTTGAGGCGCTCGGCGCAGTCGGTGATCTCCTGGGCGGCCTCGCTTTCGGCCATGGCGTTGACGGAGAGGTGCCGCTGGGTGTGGTTGCCGAGGTCGTGGCCGCCGTCGAGGATGCGGTGGGCGAGGCCCGGGTGTTGGTCCAGCCAGGTGCCGACGGCGAGCACGGTGAGCCGGGCGCCGCGCTGTTCGGCCGCGTTGAGCAGGGACTCGGCGAGGTCCGGGTCACCCTGGCCGTGGAAGGTGAGGGCGACCCGGGCGCGGGTGCGCGGGCCGTGGGTGATCTGGGCGGGCTGCCCGGGGTAGGCGCGGGGTGCGGGTGCGGTGCGGGACGTGGCCGCAGGGTGGCCGGACGCGCGGGCGGACGCGGCGGTCGCGAGCGGGCCGCCCTGGCCTGCACCGCACCCGGCGACGAGCGCACCCCCGGCGACGAGCCCGGCACCCGCGCGCAACGCCCCGCGTCGGTTGGTCGTGGTCACGCGCACCATTTAAGGGGCGATGGGTGAGAAAACCGCCGATTAGCCTGTTCGAGGGACGATTTCGGGTCGCGGTGACGCACGGCGCCCTAGGGCCTGTCGGGCGGATCATGCCGGAGACGCGGGGCCTGGCACGCCCATCTGCCGCGTTGTCGTCAGTTGCCGACGCTCCGCGTCGCCGCCCTCCTCCGCCTTGCAGCTGGACGCACCAGGCCCCGCTCACCAGCGCTGATAAGGCGCCGTAGACTCCCTGCGACCTGATCCGCCGGACAGGCCCTAGCGGTCGGCGACCCTCATCTCGAACCAGGTGGTCTTGCCGCGCGGCAGGAGGTCGACGCCCCAGCGGTCGGAGAGTTTGTCCACCAGGAACAGGCCGCGGCCGCTGACGTCCATGTCCTGAACCGGCATCAGACAGGGCAGCCCCCGGGAGGGATCGCGGACCTCGACGCGGATCCAGCCGCGGCGGCGGCGCATCCGGAGGCCGAAGACCCGGGCCCCGGTGTGCCGTACGGCGTTGCCGACGAGTTCGGAGACGAGTAAGACCGCGTCCTCGGTCATCTTGGGGGTCAGCCCCCACTGCCGCAGCACGACGACCTGGGCCAGCCGGCGCGCGGTCGCGGCGGACTCCGGGAGGGACGGCAGCGGGACCTCCGCCTCCGTCGGGTCACCGAACAGTTCGAGCGCCTGGAGCGCCCGTTCGTCCTCCACCGCGGGCGACCAGCGCGCCGCGGCCGCACGGCTGTGTCCCCGCGGCTGTTCGATGCCCTCCAGCCCCGCCATGCCCCCATGATGGCCGTCCGGGGCCGTCTCCGTGGCCGTTCCGGAGGAATACGCCCCCCGTGCGCCCCCGTTCCACCCCGGCCCGCGGGCATATGCCGACGGCATGTCAGGGTCTACGGCAGCCCCATCGACCTGCGACGACGGCTCGCTTCCGGGCAATCGACAGACTCCCTCGACGAGGCAGGCTTAAGGGTGCCTTAAGGCTCCCATAAACCGCCCCATCGAGGGACCCGGATCAGACAAGGCGTCAACTACAAGCCCTGCCGGGATAGTTAGCCGGTGAAGTTCACAGGAACTTCGCCTTGCCCGGACCCTCCTCCACGAAGCTGCGCATGCCCCGCTCGCGGTCCTCGGTGGCGAACAGACCGGCGAACCAGTTCCGCTCGACGGCGAGCCCGGTGTCGATGTCGGTCTCCAGTCCGGTGTCGATCGACTCCTTCGCCGCGCGCAGCGCGATCGCCGGTCCCTGGGCGAGCCTGGCCGCCCAGGCGTGCGCCTGCTCGTACACCTCGGCGGCCGGGACGACCCGGTCCACCAGACCGATCGCGAGGGCCTCGTCGGCCTTCACCTGACGGCCCGTGAAGATCAGGTCCTTGGCCTTGGAGGGGCCGACCAGCCGCGGCAGGCGCTGGGTGCCGCCGGCACCGGGGATGAGGCCGAGCAGGATCTCGGGCTGGCCCAGCTTGGCGTTGTCGGCGGCGATCCGGTAGTCCGCGCACAGGGCCAGCTCGCAGCCGCCGCCGAGCGCGTACCCGGTGATGGCCGCGACGACGGGCTTGGGGATGCGGGCCACGGCGGTGAAGGAGTCCTGCAGGGCGCGGGCGCGCAGGACCATCGCGGTGTGGTCCATGTCCTGCATCTCCTTGATGTCCGCGCCCGCCGCGAACACCCGCTCGCCGCCGTAGATCACCACGGCGCGTACGTCCTCGCGGCGCGTGGCCTCCTCGGCGAGCTCCTTCAGCCGGTCCTGCGTGGCGACGTCCAGCGCGTTCATCGGCGGCCGGTCCAGACGCAGGATTCCGACACCTTCGGCGACTTCGAGATTCACGGTCATGCGCAGCAGGTTAACGGGGACTAACGGCCAGCGGGTCGGTGGGGGATCAACGGGAGCGGGCCCGGTGCCGTGAGTCACAGCACCGGGCCCGCACCTCAGCGAGGGCTCACTTCTTCCAGTCGGCCCACGACATGTTCCAGCCGTTGAGGCCGTTGTCGGGGGCCACCGTGCGGTCGTGGGAGTTCTTCACGACCACCACGTCGCCGCTCATCGAGTGGTTGAAGAACCAGGCCGCCGGAACGTCCTTGTCGTAGCCGCCGCGCACATCGCGCAGGCCGACGCAGCCGTGGCTGGCGTTGTAGTTGCCGAAGGCGTCGCCGCCCCAGTAGTTGCCGTGGATGAAGGTGCCGGAGTCGGTGAGGCGGATGGCGTGCGGGACGTCCTTGATGTCGTACTCGCCGCCATAGCCGACGGTCTCGCCGTTCATGCGGGTCACGGTGAGCTTCTCGCGCATGACCATCTGGCCGTTCCAGGTGTCGTAGCCGGGCTTGCCCGTGGTGACCGGGATGGTCTTGATGACCTTGCCGTCCTGGGTGACCTTCATCGTGTGCTTCTTGGCGTCCACGTAGGAGACCTGGTTGCGCCCGATGGTGAACTTCACCGTCTTGTGCTGCTTGCCGTAGACGCCGTCGCGGCCCTCGACGCCGTCGAGGTTGAGGTCGACGGTGACCTTCGTGCCGGCCTTCCAGTACTTCTCGGGCCGGAAGTCCAGGCGGTCGTTGCCGAACCAGTGGCCCTCGACGTCCACGGCCGGCTCGGTCTTGATCCTGATGGCCTTCTCGACGTCCTGGGGGTTGGTGATGCCCCGGGTGAAGCGGACGGAGAACGGCATGCCCACCCCGACGGTGGAGCCGTCCTCGGGGGTGAAGGTGCCGAGGAAGGTGTTCGTCGGGGTGAGCGTGGTGAAGCTGGAGTCCTCGGCGGCCTCGCGGCCCTCGGAGTCCTTGGCGACCGCGTGCACCGTGTACTTGGTGCCGCCGGCCAGATGGATCGACGGCGTCCACGAGGCGCCGTCGCCGCTGATGGCGCCGTCGACCTTCGCGCCCTTGCCGTCCTTGACGGTGACCTCGGTCAGCTTGCCCTTGGTCACGTTCACCTTCAGCGCGCCGCTGGTGTCGACGCCCCTGGCACCGGACTTGGGCGAGATGCTGACGGCGGCCGTCGACTGCCCGCCCTGCTGCGTGGCGTCCTTGCCCTTGCCGTTCCCCGAACCGGACCCCGAGTCGTCACCGCCGCCGCACGCGGTGAGGGTCACCAGCAGGGCGCCGGCTATCAGCGCCGTCCCCTTACGGCCTCTCCCCCGCACCGATGCCCCCGATATCGGCCGCATGTTCACTTGCTCTCCCCTCGTCGGGCCAGGTCAGGCCCGCTCCCCACCACACTTGGTGTGCGCATGTTAACCGCAGGGTTTTGAGCGGAGTGTCAGGTGAAGGTCACCGTTCCGTCGCAAATTCAACCGACCGCCGCCACCCGAAACCCCGCCCCCATCTGGTTACTTGACCGCACTGCCCGCTTTCCACTCCTTCCACGCCATGTTCCACCCTCCGAGGCCGTTGTCGGGAGCGACCGTTTTGTCCTTGCTGTTGACGACTTCGACGACGTCTCCGACGAGGCTGCGGTCGAAGAACCAGCCCGCCGGGGTGTCCGAGCTGCCACCCTTGACGTCCAGGAGACCGACGCAGCCGTGGCTGACGTTGACATGGCCGGGGGCGTCCGGGGACCAGTAGTTGCCGTGCAGGAAGGTGCCGGACTCGGTGAGCTTCATGGCGTGCGGGACGTCGGGGATGTCGTACTCGCCGCCGAAGCCGACCGTCCGGCTGTTCATGCGGGTGACCTCCAGCATCTCCATCACCACCATCTTCCCGTTGTAGGTGGGGGTCTTGGGGGCGCCGGCGGTGATCGGCACGGTGGTGAGCAGCTGCCCGTCGCGCCGTACCTCCATCATGTGTTCGGCCGCGTCCACCCGGGACACCTGGCTGCGGCCGACGGTGAAGGTGAACGTCCTGCGCTGCAGGCCGTAGACGCCGGGCGCGCCCTCGACGTCCCTGAGGCCGAGGTCGACGGTGACCTCGGTGCCGGGCTTCCAGTAGGTCTCGGGGCGGAAGTCGAGGCGGGTGGTGCCGAACCAGTGCGGGCGGATCTCCACGGACGGTTTCGCGCTGACGCGTACGGCGCGTTCGACGGCGGCGCGGTCGGCGATCTCCCGGTTGAAGGAGAGGGAGACGATCATTCCGGTGCCGACGGTGGAGCGGTTCTCGGGGGTGACGTAGCCGATGAACCGCTCGTCCGGGACGTAGGTGGTGAAGGTGGTGTGCCGGGCCGAGCGGTGGCCGTGTGCGTCCAGCGCGACCACGTCGACGGTGTACTTGGCGGCGAGCGCCAGCCGTTTCTCGTCGGGTTCCCAGGTGATCCCGTCGGCGCCGACGTGCCCGGGGACCGGGGTCTCCTGCGCGTCCTGGGACTTGACGACCTTCACCTTCTCCAGGCGCCCGCCCGGCACCCGTACCCGCAGCCCGTCCCCCGGCCGGATGCCCTTGGCGCCGTCGTCCGGGGTGACCCGGATGACGTCCTCGGGGGCCGGGGGTTTGCCGAGGACCCCGTCGATGTCCAGTCCGCCGGGGCCGCCCGAGGTGCAGCCGGCCAGCAGACCCGCCCATGTCACTGCCGCGGCCAGCGCGGCCCCCGCGCGCCGTGCGCGTCCTTGTACGTGCCTCACGTGGGACTCAACGACGCGGCCCGCTCCGGGGAAACGTGAGTGCGACGCCAGTGCTGGGCAGAACTGTGGGGAGGACGACGCGAAGGGGAGCCGCCGCGCCACGTCGGAGCCGTCGGGGCGCAGCCGTACCGGGCGGCCGAGCGTGCCGGAGGGCACCCTCGGCCCTTCGGCGCGGCCGACTGCGCCCCGCGGGCGAGCCACCGAAAGAGGGGCCGACTGGTGACGAGCGCAGCCGAGCAGCGGGCACGGGCCGAGGGGCGGACCGCCGAGAGCGGGCACCGGGCGGCCGCGGTGAGCGGCGCCCGGCGCGCCGTCCCGCCGGCCCCGCCCGTGTGGCCGGGGGCGCCGACACCGCTGGGGGCCCGGTTCCGGGTCGGCCCGGACGGGGTCGCGGGCACCAACTTCGCGCTGTGGGCGGGCGGGGCGGAGGCGGTGCGGCTGTGCCTGTTCGACGAGCGCGGCCGGGAGACACAGGTCCCGCTGACCGAACTGACGCACGAGATCTGGCACGGCTTCGTCCCGGGCGTGATGCCGGGTCAGCGGTACGGCTATCGGGTGGACGGCCGCTGGGACCCGTGGACCGGCGCCCGCTGGAACCCGGCCAAGCTGCTGCTGGACCCGTACGCGCGGGCGGTGGACGGCGAGTTCGGCCTGCCACCGGAGGTGTACGGGCATGTCCGGGACTGGCCGGAGCAGCAGGTCGCCGACACCGTGCGCGACGACCGGGACTCGGCGCCGCACGTCCCCAAGGGTGTCGTCGTCGACGATGACGACGACTGGGAGGACGACCGCCGCCCCAAGACGCCATGGGCCGACTCGGTGATCTACGAGCTGCACGTACGGGGCTTCACCAAGCTGCACCCCGGCATCCCCGAGAAACTGCGCGGCACGTACGCCGGTCTGGCGCACCCGGCCGCGATCGAGCACCTGGTGCGGCTGGGCGTCACGGCCGTGGAGCTGCTCCCCGTGCACCAGTTCGCCCACGAGGACCATCTGCTGCGCCGCGGCCTGAAGAACTACTGGGGCTACAACTCCATCGGCTACTTCGCCCCGCACGCGGCCTACGCGGCCTCCGGTACGACGGGCCAGCAGGTCGGCGAGTTCAAGCGGATGGTCCGCGCGCTGCACGCGGCCGGCATCGAGGTCGTCCTCGACGTGGTCTACAACCACACCGCCGAGGCGGGCGAGCTGGGCCCCACGCTCTCCCTGAAGGGCATCGACAACCGCGGCTACTACCGCCTCCAGGACGACGCCCGCCGGTTCGCCGACTACACCGGCTGCGGCAACACCCTGCACGTGGTCCAGCCCCAGGTGCTGCGGCTGATCACGGACTCGCTGCGCTACTGGGTGACGGAGATGGGCGTGGACGGCTTCCGCTTCGACCTGGCGGCGGCGCTCGCCCGCTCGATGCACGACGTCGACATGCTGTCTCCCTTTCTCGCCGTCATCGCCCAGGACCCGGTGCTGCGCCGGGTCAAGCTCATCGCCGAACCCTGGGACATCGGCTCGGGCGGCTACCAGGTGGGTGCCTTCCCGCCGCTGTGGACGGAGTGGAACGACCGCTACCGCAACGCCGTACGGGACTTCTGGCGCCATGCGCTGCCCGACGTACGGGAGATGGGCTACCGCCTGTCCGGCTCCAGCGACCTGTACGCCTGGGGCGGCCGCCGCCCCTACGCCTCGGTCAACTTCGTCACCGCGCACGACGGTTTCACCCTGCGCGACCTGGTGTCGTACGAGACCAAGCACAACGAGGCGAACGGCGAGAACAACCGGGACGGCACGAACGACAACCGTGCCTGGAACTGCGGGACGGAGGGCGAGACGGACGACGAGCGGGTGCGGGCGCTGCGGCGCAGGCAGCTCAGGAACCTCCTGACGACCCTGCTGCTGTCCACCGGCGTGCCGATGCTGGTCGCGGGCGACGAACTAGGGCGCACCCAGCGCGGCAACAACAACGCCTACTGCCAGGACAACGAGATCAGCTGGCTCGACTGGTCCCTGCTGGACGACCCCGCCTGGCGCCCCCTGTTCGACCTGACCTCCCGGCTGATCGCCCTGCGCCACCGGCACCCGGTGCTGCGCCGCCGCGCCTTCTTCTCCGGCCGCGCCCACTCGGCGGACGGACTGCGCGACCTGGCCTGGTTCACCTCCCGAGGCGAGGAGATGACCGAAGGAGACTGGTACGCACCCGCCGCCACGCTTGGCATGTATCTGTCCGGTCGGGACATCCCGGGCCGGGACGAGCGGGGCGCGCCGGTCGTGGACGACAGCTTCCTGGCGGTGCTGCACGCGGGCGACCGGCCGACGGGTTTCGTGCTGCCGGGCCCGCCCTGGGCGGAGGCGTACGAGGTCGTGGTCGACACCTCCCGCGAGGACCAGGCCGAGGCGCCGGGCACGGTCCACCGGGCGGGCACGGAGATCACGGTCCCGGCGCGGGCCGTGCTGCTGCTGCGGGTCGACTGACACTGTGTGACTTCCGTGTGTGACGCGGATCACGCTCGCCGAGTGCAGCACGGGAGGGGGTCCAGGGCCTTTCCCCCTATGGAGAAACTGCCGGCGAGAACGGGGACCGTGGGAATGGAGCAGGCTCGGGCCGGTGAGTACGACGCGTTCGTGGCGGCCCGCTGGTCGGTGTTGTTCCATCTCGCCCGTCTGCTCACCGGAGGGGATCGGCATCGGGCCGAGGACCTGTTGCAGGAATCCTTGGTCAAGCTGTGGTTCGTCTGGCCGAAGGTCGCCGACGAGGCACCGGAGGCGTATGTGCGCAAGGTGCTGGCCCGGGCCGCGGCCCGCTCGGCCCGCCGGCGCTGGTGGGGCGAGCGGCCCGTCGAGGAGCTGCCCGAGGTGGCGGCGGCCGGCGACATGTCGGCGACCGTCGCCGAGCGCTCCCGGCTGGAGGCGGCGCTCGCACAGCTGAGCCCGCGGCAGCGGGCCGCCGTCGTGCTGCGCTACTACCAGGACCTGCCCGACCGGCAGGTCGCGGAGATTCTGGGCTGCCCGGTGGGCACGGCCCGGTCCCATGCCGCGCGCGGGGTGGCCCGGCTGCGCCGGCTCCTGGCCGACGTCATCGAGCCGGTGGGGTGAGGAAGAAGCCATGGATCACTTCGAACGGCAGCTGGCGCAGCTGATGCACAGCACCCAGGAGCACACGCCCCTCGAGGCCGGGCACCGGGAGCGGCTGCACGCGGGCGTGCGGACCCGGCGCCGGGTGCGGGCCGCGCGCCGGGCCGCCGGATCCGTCCTGGCGGTGGCCGGGCTCGGTCTCGGGCTGTTCCTGTGGCCGAGCGCGCCGGGCACCGACCGGCCGAGCGCACCCCCTCCGCAGACCTCCGTCAGCCCGGCACCCACCCCGAGCACGTCCCCGGCACCTGACGACTCGCCGAGTCCGCCGCCCAGCTCGACGCCGACCACGGGGGCGCCGAACCCGGGCGGGACGACGGAGACCTCCGTGCCGCCCGCGTCGTCGGGGAGCCCCGACCCGGGCACCGCACCGCCGCCCACCGGCACGGCCACGGAGACCGCCACCTCCCGGGGCGCGGCCTCCTCGCCGCCGCCCACGGAGTCCGAGAGCCCGCCGGACGATCCGTCGTCCACGGCGTCCACGGCGTCCACGACGGTCAGCCCGACCGGATAGCCCGCCCGCCCTCACCGCCCTGTGTGCCTTCGGCATGCCTCGAACCAGAGAACATAAGGGACTTACGTGATAAACCTCCGCCCGGGCCGGGCGACACCGGCCAGGACACCCCTGCCCCGGCGCGCGCCGCTGACGGCCCATCACGAGGAGCCCGTCCTGGACGTGGCCGTGCCGGTGTTCAACGAGGAGACGGACCTGGAGCCGGGCGTCCGGCGGCTGCACGCGCATCTGCGGGACACCTTCCCCTACCCGTTCCGGATCACCGTCGTCGACAACGCGAGCACGGACCGCACCCCGCACATCGCCGCCCGCCTCGCGGACGAGCTGGCCGAGGTGGAGTCCATACGGCTGCCCGAGAGGGGACGCGGCCGGGCGCTGCGCGCGGCCTGGTCCGGCTCACGGGCGCCCGTCCTGGCGTACACGGACGTGGACCTGTCCACCGGGCTCGCGGCGCTGCTCCCGCTGGTCGCACCACTCATCTCGGGCCACTCCGACTTGGCCATCGGCACCCGTCTCGCCCCCGGCGCCCGGGTGGTGCGCGGCCCGAAGCGGGAGGTCATCTCCCGCTGCTACAACGTCCTGCTGCGCTGCACCCTCGCCGTGGGCTTCTCGGACGCGCAGTGCGGGTTCAAGGCGGTGCGGCGCGATGTCGCCGAGCGGCTGCTGCCGCTGGTGCGGGACGGGGAGTGGTTCTTCGACACCGAGCTGCTGGTGCGCGCCGAGCGGGCGGGGCTCAGGATCCACGAAGTGCCGGTGGACTGGGTCGACGATCCCGACAGCCGGGTCGACATCCTCGCCACCGCACTGGCCGACCTGCGCGGGATCGCCCGCATGCGGCGCGAACTGGCCCACCGCCGCCGTACGGGGTCGAGCACCGCATGACCACGACCCTGCACCGCATACCCGCCCCGGCCCCGGAACACCCGCCCGCCCTCCGCGAACGCCTGCGCGCCGCCGCCCACCACCACGGCCCGGTCCTCGCCTTCTACGGCGCCCTCAAGCTGCTCGGCTTCTGCTCCTTCATGTACCTGCTGGACTCGGCCGGCGACTTCCGCACCAAGCACCCCCGGTTCGGCGGCGGGGCACACACGTGGGACGTGCTGGCCACCTGGGACGGCTGGTGGTACCAGCAGATCGCGCTGCACGGCTACGACCCGAAGCTCGTCCACATCCCCGGCGCCACCGGCCTGATCACGCTGGAGGGCAACTCGGCGGCGTTCTTCCCGCTCTACCCGGCGCTGATGCGGCTGACATCGGCGGTCACCGGACTGGGCTCGTACGGCGCCGGCCTGCTGGTCTCCGTCGTCGCCTCGTTCGTCGCCGCCCTCGGGATCTACGCCGTCGCCGACTGGTTCGCCGGCCGGCGGGCCGGTCTCACCGCGGCCGGGCTGTGGGCGGTCTGGCCCGGTTCCGGCGTGGAGTGGGCGGTCTACTCCGACTCCCTCTACGTCGCCCTCGCCGCCTGGGTCTGCTACGCGGTCATGACCCGCCGCTGGCTCACCGCCGGCGTCCTCGCCTTCGCGGCCGGCCTCAACCGCCCCACGGCCGCCGCCCTCATCGCCGCCCTCGCCGTCGCCGCCCTGTGCGCCCTGCGCGACCGCCGGGACGGCATTCTGCGCCCACTCCTCGCCATGGCCCTCGCCCCCCTCGGCCTGCTCGGCTACCTGGGCTGGGCGGGCCACCGGATGGGCGACTGGGGCGGCTACTTCGAGCTCCAGTCGGGCGCCTGGGCCCACGAGTTCGACTACGGCAAGCAGACCTTCGACGTCCTGACGTCCGTCCCGGTGGGCCACTTCACGTACCTGTCGGCGTTCCCCTTCGCGGACGTCATCGGAGTCGGAGTCGTCCTGCTGGCCTTCGCGCTGCTCCCCCTGCTGCTCCGGCTGCGGCCCCCCGCGGTGCTGGTCGTCCACACGGTGCTGACGCTCGCCCTGGTCCTCGGCAGCCAGCAGATCTTCGCCAACGTCTCGCGCTATCTGCTGCCTTGCTTCCCGCTGTTCCTCCCGCTGGCCGTGGCCATGCGCCGCCTCAGCCTGCGCGTCCTGTGCACGCTGCTCGGCATCGCCGCCGTGGCCTCCGGCTCGTACGCGGGGTATGCGCTGTTCGAACTCGGGGTGCCGTAGATCCCCGATCCCACCTGCCGGACAGCTTCTTGACGCCGCGTACGGTCCCTGGCACGGTCCTTGGATCATGAGGCCTTCCGCGGAACACCGGTGCGCGTGCGTCGCGCTCGTGGCGCGGCGTCACGTCGATCTGTGCCGGCAGGCAAGCGCCATCTGTCGCTGAGCCGGAGCCTCACTCACCCCTCTTCTTCCTTTTCTTCGCCCTGCCGTGCCCCGCCCCGGGGTACGGCTGTCTTGAGGATCCCGTATGTCCGACATTTCACGCCGTACCTTCGGCGGGCTCATCGGCGGTGGCGCGGTCACCGCCGTAGCCGGCACAGCGACCACCGCAGAGGCGGCTCCCGCCGAGCGCCCGTTCCGAGCCCGTACGACCGCCTCCCACCAGGCCCGCCCCAACTTCCTGGTCATCCTCGGTGACGACCTCGGCTGGGCCGACCTGTCCTCCTACGGCGCCCCGCACATCAGGACCCCGAACCTGGACCGGCTGGCCCGCCAGGGCGTGCGCTTCACCGACGCCTACTCGGGCTCGGCGACCTGCTCCCCCACCCGGTTCAGCCTCTACACCGGCCGCTATCCCGGCCGCGCGAAGGGCGGCCTGGCCGAGCCCATCGCCAACCGGGCGCAGGGCCTGGACCCCAACCACCCGACCCTCGCCTCCCTCCTGAAGCAGGCCGGCTACGCCACCGCCCTCATCGGCAAGTGGCACTGCGGCTGGCTCCCCGACTACAGCCCCACCAAGTCCGGCTGGGACGAGTTCTTCGGCAACCACGGGGGCGTGCTGGAGTACTTCTCCAAGCTGGGCCAGCTCGGCGCCTACGACCTGTACGAGGGCGACGCGGAGTACAAGGACCTGCGCTACTACACGACCGTACTCACGGAGCGGGCCGTGGAGTACGTGAGCCGTGAGCACGACAAGCCCTGGTTGCTGAACCTCAACTTCACCACCCCGCACTGGCCGTGGCTGGCGGAGGGCGACGAGGAAACCGGCGCCGAGATCGCGGCGAAGATCCGTGCCGCCAAGACCCAGGCGGAGGTCAGCAACGCCCTCAACCACTACGACGGCGGCTCGGTCGCCAAGTACACGGAGATGGTGGAGAGCCTCGACGCGGCCGTCGGCGAGGTGCTCGCCGCGCTGCGCCGCTCCGGTCAGGAGGACAACACCCTGGTGCTGTTCGCCAGCGACAACGGCGGTGAGCGCTGGTCGTACCTGTGGCCGCTCAGCGGTGAGAAGTTCGTCCTCCAGGAGGGCGGCATCCGGGTGCCGGCCATCGTGCGCTGGCCGTCCCACATCGACGGCCATCAGGTCAGCCACGAGCCGAACTTCTCCCCCGACTGGACCGCCACCCTGCTGGAGCTGGGCGGCGCCCGCCCCGACCCGGCCTACCCGCTGGACGGCACCAGCCTCGCGGGCTATCTGCTGCGCGGCGAGAGGCTGCCTGAACGGGACCTCTTCTGGCGGGTCCGGGCCAACCGGGCCCTGCGGCGCGGCGACTGGAAGTACTACCAGGACTCCGCCGGCAAGGACCACCTGTACAACCTGGCCGAGGATCTGCGCGAACAGGCGGATCTGGCGCCGGACAGGCCGGAGTTGCTCACCGAACTGAAGGGTGCGTGGGAGAGGATCGCGGCAGGTCTGCTGCCGTATCCGGGTTAGGCCAGGCTCCCGTGTTTCCTTCGGGATCCGTGGTGATGCGTAGTGGTGGTGTGTCACGGGGCAGGGCCGGTGTCGTATGTGGGTGCGTGGATCGAATGCGTGACCTTTCCGCAGGTGTGTCGTTGATCGGATGACAGCACGGTACGGGTGAGGGGAGGGAGTGCGGGTGAGCCGGAGGCTGCCGCTCGGTGCGGGGGAGACGGCCCGTACCGCCTGTGCCCGTGGTCTGCTGCGGACGGGCGTGGTGGAGAAGACGGGTGAGGTGCTGTCAGCCGCCGTGCCGGCCGAGCGAGTGGGCTGGGCGGCGGATCTGGTGGCCCGCATGGCCGCCGATCTGCTGGCCGCGCACTGGAACGCGGTCGATGCGCAGACACTGGCCGGTGGTGTGGATGCCGGGGGCAGGGCGTTGCCGTCGAACGCGTGGATGGCGCTACGGCGGCTGGACTGGACGGCCGGGACGCCGGAGGATGTCCGTGTCAATGACCGGATCGTGCGTATGGCCCAGGAACAGGCCGGGCGCCTGCTGCGGTCGGCGAAGTGGCGGGCCGATCTGACCGCCGGGGTCCTGGCGGCGTGGCCTGCCGATCCCGCGCGCCGCACCCCGGGCGAATGGGATGCCGTTCGCGAGGCGATCCCCGACGGCCGGCACTTGCCCTCCAGCGTCATCAGGGCCCGGACCCGGCAGATCACCGCCTTCCATCGCGGGCACGACCGCATGCCGGCCGACGTGTTTGAGCTGGAAGCCGCACCTCGCGTGGCGCGGATGCTGCTGCTGTCGGCGTGTGACCGGCAGCAGGCCACTATCGCCCGCGGTGATGATCCGAGCCGGGCACTGCTGCGGCTGCAGCTGCCCACCCGCCCCGGCCCGCGCTCGTACGCGGACTGGACGTGGGTGGCCTGCCCCATCACGTTGCCGCCGACCGTCCCGCCCGGCGCGGTACTCCACCTGCCCACCCTGCGCATCCACCGGGGCCGGGCCGGGTCCACGCCGACCTCGCCCACACACACGCCGTACCCACAGCCCGGCGTAGTGGGCACACGACCGCGCTGGGCGTGGACTGGGGCCTGAACACGCTGCTGAGCGCGGGCGCGGTCCGGCTCCACGACAACGGCACGATCACCGCGCTCGGATCCGGCGCCAAGTTCCGGGCGGCCGGGGTGCCGGCCAAACAGCACCGGCTGCGCCGCACCGGCGAGTACCTGCACGCCAAGACCACCCACTACCAGCAGCTCATCGGCGGCACCGAGAGCCACCGTCTGACCGGCAAACACGCCGTCCTGGCTCAGGAGAGCCGGCACGTGTCGGCCCGCCGCTCGAACCTGAATGCCGCGCTGGCCTGGGCTGCCGCCCGGTGGACGGTCGACCAGGCGATCGCCGCCGGCGCGAGCGTGATCTACGTCGAGGACCTGCGCTCGATGGAGGCCCAGGGCATGGGCCGCACCCTCAACACCCGCCTGTCCCAGCAGGTCCGCGGGCAGATCGTGGACCGGATGCGGCACCTGGCCGCCGAGGCGGGCATCGCCGTGGTCACCGTCCCCGCGCGGGGCACCTCCCGGCACTGCCCCCGCTGCCTCCTTCCCCTGCGGCACCGAAAAGCCCCCGACCGGCCCACCACACCCGGCTGGAAATGGGCCATCTGCCCTACTCCGGACTGCAATTGGCAGGGCGACCGCGACACGGGCGCCTGGCAGTGCATCGCCGCCCGCGGCCTCACCCACCAAGCCAAGACCGTGGTCGACCGCACGAGCGGGACCATGGTCATCCGCAGCGTGGTCGACCGGTTCGAAGCCACCGCCGTGGTCGCACCGGCCACCGCACCAGCCCGCCGGGACCGGTCCAAGACCGGACCCACCCGGCGCCGCACTCCACGCCCCGCGCCCAGGCGACGCAGGGCACCCTCCCCCACCGGCCCCTCGGGTCCGGCGGGAAAGCGTCCGGAGGGACACACTCACACGGACCAAAGTCGGCTGCCCCGCGCAGCCCACCGGCACCAGGGCGTGACGACGATCAGCACACCCACCACCGGCCACAGACACCGTCACCGGCCCCAAGGGGCAGCACTGGGCGCAGGATTCCACCTGCACACCCACGCCACCCCACCACGGTGGGAAACGATCCAACCGATCCCGCAACCCGCGGATCACATAGGATCACGTAGCTGATCAGAGACGCTGTCCCGCCAAGCCCGGTGCAGGTCGGCGAACCGGCCCGTAACCGCGATCAGTTCGTGCGGGTGGCCGTCCTCGACGATCCGGCCGTGTTCCATGACCAGCACCCGGTCGGCGATCTCCACGGTGGAGAGGCGGTGCGCGATCACCACGGCGGTACGGCCCTTCAGGACTGTCGACATCGCCCGCTGCACGGCCCGTTCACCCGGGATGTCCAGGGAGCTGGTCGCCTCGTCCAGGATGAGGACCGCCGGGTCGGCGAGCAACGCGCGGGCGAAGGCGACCAGTTGGCGCTGGCCGGCCGAGATGCGCCCGCCGCGCTTGCGTACGTCGGTGTCGTACCCGTCGGGCAGGGCGCTGATGAACTCGTGCGCGCCGATCGCCTTCGCGGCCTGCTCGATCTCCTCGCGGGTGGCGTCGGGCCGGCCGATCGCGATGTTGTCCGCGACCGTGCCGGAGAACAGGAACGCCTCCTGCGTCACCATGACCACCCCGCGGCGCAGCTCGGGCATCGCCAGCTCGCGCAGGTCGGCGCCGTCCAGCAGCACCCGGCCGTCCGAGGGGTCGTAGAAGCGGGCGAGCAGCTTGGCCAGGGTCGACTTGCCCGCGCCGGTGGAGCCGACGACGGCGACGGTCTGCCCGGCCGGAAGGGTCAGGTCGAAGCGGGGCAGCACCTCGCCGCCGGTGCGGTAGGCGAAGCGGACCCCGTCGAAGTCCACCTCGCGGCCGGGGAACTCGCTTTTCAGCGGCGGGAGTTCGCGGGGTGCCGACGGCTCCGGCACGGACGGCGTCTGCGCCAGCAGGCCCGCTATCTTCTCCAGGGAGGCGGCCGCCGACTGGTAGGAGTTCAGGAACATGCCGAGCCGGTCGATCGGGTCGTACAGCCGGCGGAGATACAGCACGGCCGCCGCCAGCACACCCAGCGCCAGCGAGCCGGAGGCCACCCGGTAGGCGCCCCACAGCACGATCGCCGCGACCGCCGTGTTGGCCACCAGCCGGGACCCGACCACGTACCGGGCCATCTCCAGCAGCGCGTCCCCGTTCGTCCGCTCGTGCCGCCGGTTCAGTACGGCGAACTCGGCGTCGTTCGCAGCCTCCCGGCGGAAGGCGCGCACCGGCCGGATGCCGTTCATCGTCTCCACGAACTTCACGATCACCGCCGCGATCGCCGTGGAGCGGGTCCGGTACACCCGCCCCGCGCGCCGCTGGTAGAGCCGTACGAGCAGGTACAGCGGCACGAAGGAGGCCACCGCGACCGCGCCGAGGCCGAGATCCAGCCACAGCAGCGTCGCCGAGATGTAGACGAAGGACAGCACGACGGTCACCAGCTCCTGGAGCCCCTCGTCGAGGAGTTCGCGCAGCGACTCGACGTCCGTCGTGGAGCGGGAGATCAGGCGACCGCTCGTGTATCGCTCGTGGAAGTCGATGCTCAGCGCCTGGGCGTGCCGGAAGATCCGGCCGCGCAGGTCCAGCAGCACGTCCTGGCTGACCCGGGCGGAGACCTCGATGAACGCGAACTGCAGCCCGCCGGAGAGCAGCGCGCACAGCAGATAGCCGACGGCGACCGCGATCAGCGGTCCGTGGTCGTGGTCCCGGAACGCCGGTACGGCGTTGTCGATGGCGTACGCCACCAGCAGCGGGCCCGCCTGCACCGCTGCCTGCTGGAGCAGGAGCAGGAGCGTGGTGAGGGCGACCCGGGCCTTCATGGGCGCGAGCAGCGAGCGGAGCAGGGAGGCGGTGGCGCCGGGCGGGGTGGGCAGGACGTCCTGGTCGAAGGGGTCGCCGGTGGCCTTGGGGCGCGGGAGATCGTCGTCGTCGGTGGCGGGGGCGGCGGTCGTCGTGGTGGTCATCGGTCGTCCTCCGGGTCGCCTTGTTCGCCGGACATCAGGTGCGCGTACTCGGGGTTGCTGCGCAGCAGTTCCTGGTGGGTGCCGACGGCGGCGATGCGGCCGCCCGACAGCAGGGCGACCCGGTCGGCGAGCAGCACCGTGGACGGGCGGTGGGCCACGATCAGCGCGGTGGTGTCGGCAAGGACCTGTCGCAGGGCGGCCTCCACGGCGGCTTCCGTGTGCACGTCCAGGGCGGACAGCGGGTCGTCCAGGACGAGGAACCGAGGCCGGCCGACGACCGCGCGGGCCAGTGCGAGGCGCTGGCGCTGGCCGCCGGACAGGCTCAGGCCCTGTTCGCCGACCTTGGTGCCGGTGCCCTGCGGGAGCGCGTGTGCGAACTCGGCCTGTGCGACGGCCAGGGCGCGGTCGAGGTCCGCCTCCGCGGCGGCGCCGTCCGCGGCCCCCATGAGCACGTTCTCGCCGACGCTCGTCGAGAAGAGGGTGGGTTCCTCGAAGGCGACGGCGACCTTGGCGCGGAGTTCCTCGCGGGACATCGCGGTGATGTCGATGCCGTCCAGGGTGATGCGGCCGGAGGTCAGCTCGTGGAGGCGTGGGATGAGGGCGGTCAGGGTCGTCTTCCCGCTGCCGGTGGCTCCGACCAGGGCCATGGATTCGCCGGGGCGTATGTGGAGGTCGATGCGGTCGAGGAGGGGCGGGGAGTCGGGTGGGGCGTCGGGGTAGCGGAAGGCGACGTTCTCGAACCGGAGTCCGACTGCGTCTGCGGATTTGTCGGTGCGGGCAGCAGCGTCGGCGCCCGCGTCTTCCGGCTCCTCGTCCATGACCTCGAAGTACCGCTCCGTAGCCGTGGCCGCCTCCTGGCTCATCGCCAGCAGGAAGCCGATCGAGTCCACCGGCCACCGGAGCGCAAGTGCCGTGCTCAGAAAGGCGACCAGCGTGCCCGTGGACAGTTCGCCGTCGGCCACCCGCAGAGCGCCCAGCACCAGCGCCGCCCCGATCGCCACCTCCGGAAGCGTCACGATGACGCCCCAGATGGTGGCCAGCAGCCGCGCCTTGCGCAGCTCCGTGCCACGCAGCGTGCCCGACAGCGCCCGGAACGCGCGGGCCTGGCTGCGGTGCCGGCCGAAGCCCTTGATGATGCGGATGCCGAGGACGCTCTCCTCGACCACCGTCGTCAGGTCCCCGACCTGGTCCTGGGCGAGCCGCGCCACCTCGGCGTAGCGGCGCTCGAAGACCACGCAGGTCCACAGCACCGGGACGGCGGGCCCGAGGACGACCAGTCCGAGCACCCAGTCCTGCATCAGCATGATCACCACGCCGACGAGGATCGTCACCGCGTTGACCAGCAGGAAGGTCAGCGGGAAGGCGAGGAACATGCGCAGCAGCATCAGGTCGGTCGTGCCGCGGGAGAGCAACTGGCCGGATGCCCACCGGTCGTGGAAGGACACGGGCAGCCGCTGCAGATGGCGGTACAGGTCCGCCCGCATGCCGGCCTCGACGTGCGACAGCGGCCGGGCCACCAGCCAGCGCCGTATGCCGAACAGGACGGCCTCGGCGATGCCGAGCAGCAGCAGATACAGCGCCCCCAGCCACACCCCGGCCGGGTCCCGGTCGGCGACCGGCCCGTCGACCATCCACTTCAGGACGAGCGGGATGACCAGTCCGGTGCAGGAGGCGACGATCGCGACGAACGCGGCCGTGAACAGCCGCGCCCGCACGGGGCGGACGTAGGGCCACAGCCGCAACAGGGTGCGGACGGAGGATCGGTGCTCGGTGGTTGCACGTGTCGTGGGCATCATCGCGAGCGTACGGATCCGCACTGACATCGCCCACCGAGTTTTGGCCGCCCGCGCTGATGGGGCGTCTTATTCGATGGAGCAACCATCCTTACGCTGAGTACGTTCGACGTCTCCGGTCAGGACCGCTGTCCCGGTGAGTCGAGCGGAACGGGGGACGGATGATCGACGCCTACGAGGAGCCTGGCACGCCCGACATCCGCGGCGGCTGGCACTACCTGTGGTGGCTGGTGATGCGGCAGCCGGTGCGGTCGTTGGTCGGGGCGTTCCTGGGCAGTGCGTGGATGGTGCTGCTGGCGGCGCAGCCGTACATGCTGGCGCGGGCGGTGGACGACGGGCTGGTGCCGGGCCGGACGGGCGTGCTGGTCCGGTGGACGGTCGCGATGTTCGCGGTCGGCGCGGTGAACGCCTGGCTGAGCATCATGCGGCACCGCACGATGACCCGGGTGCGGATGGACGCCAACTTCCGCACGGTCAAGCTGGTCGTCGGGCACGCGGCCCGGCTGGGGGCGGTGCTGCCGCGCCGGGCGGGGGCCGGTGAGGTCGTCACCATCGGGGTCGGTGACGTGCAGACCCTCGCCCAGGCGCTGACCGTGGTCGGGCCGGGAGTGGGCTCCATCGTGGTGTACCTGGTGGTGGCCGGGCTGCTGCTGGCCATCTCGGCGCCGCTGGCCGCCGTGGTGCTGCTCGGGGTGCCGGTGATCGCGCTGCTCACCGGGCCGCTGACGCTGCGGCTGCAGGGCGCGGAGAGCGAGTACCGGGAGCGGCAGGGCGTGCTGACGGCCCGCATCGGCGACCTCGCGAGCGGGCTGCGCGTCCTCAACGGCCTGGGCGGCAAGGGGCTGTTCTCGGACGCCTTCCGGAAGGACTCACAGCGGCTGCGCGTGCAGGGCTACCGGGTGGGCGCGGTGGCCAGCTGGGTGCAGGCGCTCGGGGTGGGCCTGCCCACGCTGTTCCTGGCCGTGGTGACCTGGCTCGCGGCCCGGCTGGCGGCCCAGGGGTCCATCAGCGTGGGCGAGTTGGTGGCGGTGTACGGCTATGTGGCCGTGCTGATCGGGCCGGTGGCGTTCTTCGTGCAGATGGCCTACGAGCTGAACCGGGGCGTGGTGGCCGCCCGGCGGGTGGTACGGCTGCTGCGCCTGGAGCCGGAGCCGGACGAGGGCGAACTGCCCGCGCCGGAGGGGCCGGCCGAGCTGTGCGACCCGGCGTCCGGGGTGCGAGTGCCGCCGGGCCGGCTGGTCGCGCTGGCCGCCGCCCGCCCCGCCGAGGCCGCCGCCGTGGTCGACCGCCTGGGCCGGTACGGGCCCACCGACGCCACCTGGGGCGAGGTACGGCTCGACGCGGTCCCGCTGGCCGACGTACGGGAGCGGATCCTGGTCGCGGACAACGAGGCGGACCTGTTCGCCGGGCCGCTCGGGGAGGTCGTGGCGGCCGGGCACACGGCCGACGAGGCCGCGCTGCGCCGGGCGGTGTACGCGGCCGCCGCCGAGGACGTCGTACGAGGACTGCCGGACGGACTGGACTCGGCCGTCGCCGGCCAGGGCCGCAGCCTCTCCGGCGGGCAGCGGCAGCGCATCCGCCTGGTGCGGGCCCTGCTGGCCGACCCCGAGGTCCTGCTCGCCGTCGAACCGACCTCGGCGCTGGACGCCCACACGGAGGCGACGGTCGCCGAGCGGCTACGGACGGCGCGGGAGGGTCGTACGACCCTCCTGGCGAGCACCTCACCCCTGGTGCTGGACCGCGCGGACACGGTCCTGTTCCTGGTCGACGGCAAGGTGACGGCAGCCGGACCGACG